>JAZUNV010000001.1:0-3262 GCA_045604305.1 Anaerovoracaceae bacterium
ACAGACTGCCACGAAACATGCGGCAATAAATATTATACCAATGTGACTTACGAAATAATCCATAATTCTCTGATCTGATTCTTATTGAATCCTGTTGCTATCGTTACCGATTAGCAGTACTTCTTTGCTGTGTCGCAAAGCTGAGCGAAACCAGCTGCATCATAGATAGCCATCTCAGACAGCATCTTGCGGTTGATCTCGATTCCAGCCTTCTTAAGGCCGTTCATGAGCTTGCTATAGGAAAGACCATTTGCTCTGGATGCTGCGTTGATTCTTGCGATCCAAAGTCTTCTGTATTCTCTCTTCTTATTCTTACGGCCTGCATATGCAGATCTCAGGCTTCTCATAACTGCAGGGTTAGCTGCTCTGAAGGTGTTCTTTCTTCTTCCGTAGAATCCCTTAGCCTGCTTCAGTACTTTTTTATGTCTCTTGTGAGCGTTTACGCCCTTCTTAACTCTTGCCATTACTATTACCTCCCCGAATTACTTAGCCATTGATCTCAGCATGCGCTTCAGATCTGCACTTGTAAGTGTAGTTGCCTTACGCAGACCTCTTTTTCTCTTTGCGGTCTTCTTAGTGAGAATGTGACTCTTATATGCCTTGTTTCTCTTTACCTTGCCGGAGCCGGTAACGTGCAGACGCTTCATAGCGCCTCTGTGTGACTTCATTTTGTTCTTAGCCATTTTGGGTATTCCTCCTGTATATTGATCTTATTTTTTGTCTTTCCTAGGTGCGAGGAACATGTTCATCCTGCGTCCCTCCATCTTTGGCTCCTTCTCGATGACTCCGTAGTCGGCGACCATGCCGGCAAACTTTTGCATCGCGTCGAAGCCGAGCTGTGTATAATCACGCTCTCTGCCGCGGAATCTCAGTGATACCTTGACCTTGTCGCCGTCCTGAAGGAACTTGCTGGCAGCCTTGGCCTTGACTGTGATGTCGTGCTCCTCGATGGAAGCGCTCAATCTGATCTCCTTGATCTCGGTCACGTGCTGATTCTTCTTTGCGTTCTTTTCCTTCTTTTGCTGTTCATAACGATACTTACCGTAGTCGAGTATCTTGCAAACCGGCGGATCTGCATTAGGTGAGATGTTTACCAGATCCAAATCAGCCTCTTCGGCAAGCGCAAGTGCTTCGTCTATGCTGACGATGCCGCGCATCTCTCCCTGCTCGTCAATGAGACGGACTTCCTTTGCCCTGATATACTCATTGATCTGAGTCTGTTCTCTCTTGTTGTCCCTGGCGCTAATTGTTCTGCCCTCCGTTTCTCGTTTCAACAACCAAGATTACCGTAAAAAATCGCGGACGCACAAGCATCCGCGAATAAGAAATTTCAGTTCTTATGTGGCCCTACCAACGCTAGTCTGTAAGGCGAGAAGCGGATAACTTCTGCTTTGACCTCATTTATTATATGGATCAGCTACCCGCTTGTCAACAACAAAATCAGTATTTTTCGCTGGGGATCATAATGCTCCGTCTCAATGTTCCGATACATTCCAGACGCTCATACAGCATCTGCCCTTAAGCCCAAACAATCGTCTCAAATGCTTATGAGCGATAATGAGCGAGGGAGCATGTGAGGCGGCTCCTTCATAGCCTCACTTTGGCGGTCTGGCTGTTCACATGTATCCTTTCAGTTTCGATTCAATGCGGGTGATAAGCCCGGCCGCCACAGCGCTTCGGACAGAAGCCGGCTAGCATGTGAGCCAGCTTTCAATCGTAACTGCAACTAATCAGCGGTGGTAGAACCGGCGGCGAGAACTCCCGCAAGAAAGGCCAGAAGCACACCGTGACGGCGGACCGACAACGAAAGGAGCTCCGGGAACTGGAGCTCCCGAAGCCTGCCGAGGGAGCGTAATTCCCGGAGTCCCATGGAGGGACGACGGAAGGGCTTGTGCTTCGGGCTTAAATGCTTCCTCATTCACATTCGGCGTTGCCGTAATGATGGAAGCATTGATCTACGGGGGCAAGCCCCTTCGATAGCGAGGACTCTCGCAGACGGATCTACCGCCGCTGCAACAAATGCTGTCGTTGCTTGTCGGCTGGCTGTTCAAATGTACTTCTTTAATTGCGATTCGATTCTGTAGTACGGCAGGCCGACTACGTTCTCATAGTCGCCGTCTATATGATCGATGTATCTGCCGAAGTATCCCTGTATCGCATACGAGCCCGCCTTGTCGTAAGGCTCCACGCGCGCGATGTAGTCAAGTATGTCCTCATCGGTGTACGGCTTGCACCATACCTCCGTCACATCGCTCAGGACCTCCGCTTCCCCGCTGTCCACATCTATGAGAGTGACTCCGGTCACGACGCAGTGCGAAGTCCCTCTGATGGAATCCAGCATGCGAAAAGCGTCATCCGCATCGACCGGCTTCCCCATGATCTCATCCTTCCAGACGATGGTGTCCGCTCCTATTATGACATAGCCGCTGTACTTAGGATCATCCTTGACGCTCTCATAGCAGGCCATAGCCTTACGCCTGGAGAGCATCTCGACGGCCTCCCTCATTTCCACATCACAAGGAAGAGACTCGTCAGCCTGTGAAGGCATGACGAGTGGCTCTATCCCGTGCTTATTCAGTATCTCGCGTCTCCTCGGAGACGCTGATGCGAGTATTATCTTCACTGTTCCGCTCTCCCCGTGATCTGGATGTCCTTGAGCAGCATGTCGTCCTTTATATATACGATCTTGACATCATCGCCGGCCTGAGGGAAGAATCCGCTCGATACATTAGTATCGTCGTCCATGTTGACCTTGATCTTCTCCCCGCCTGTGAGCTCGATCTCAATGGTCTTGGCTGACTCATCGCTCGAGATGATCTTGCCATCGCCCTTAATGGCTACAGGCTCTGCAGGTTTATCAGTCACAGCAGGCGGCTCAGCTTCTGCAGGTTTCTCAGGCTCTGTCGGCTGTTCAGGCTCTGCAGGTTTCTCAGGCTCTGTCGGCTGCTCTGGTTCAGCCTTCTTCTCAGGCTCTGTCGGCTGATCAGGGACCGGCACCGGTTCGACCTTCTCCTCCGGATCAGGTCTGTTCTTGAGCTCGATCTGCAGGAGTATCAGGCTGTCCGGCAGATACAGTATGGCTACCTCATCATTGACCTGCGGGAAGTAGCCTGCAGGGATGACGAGAGCCGCAGGGTCATAAATAAGTCCGATCTCATTAGTCCCGTCGAGCTTGAGCGTGCACCTGTTCTCTCCGTCGATGCTCCATCCGGTCAGGACGGCCTTGCCTTCCACCGGCTGCTCCGGTCTCGAGATCAGGTCT
>JAZUNV010000002.1:0-3401 GCA_045604305.1 Anaerovoracaceae bacterium
GTAATGACCGTGCTGATCATCGGATATCCGGACAGCGGCATGTCAAAGATCGCGGAGGACATGGCGATGGAGCTGTCCGCTCCGGGTGAACGCATCTACCTTGCGACCATGATCCCTTATGGCGATGAAGGCCGCGAGAGGGTCGAGAGGCACCGCGCCATGAGAGCGGGCAGGGGCTTCGTCACCATGGAGGTGCCGTATGATGTCTATGCGGCTGTCATGGAGACAGGGGATGCCGCCGGCAGGACTCTGCTCCTCGAATGCGTTTCCAATCTCGTCGCCAACGAGATGTTTGAAAGGCGCACCGCTCCGGAAGCTGCCGTAGACAAGATAACAGAGGATGTGGAGAAGCTCAGCAGCCTCGCCCGCGACCTCATAATAGTAAGCAATCACTATGAGATAAGCGATGGGTTTGATGAGGAGACCAGGCTCTACTCGAAGACTCTCGATGCAGTCAACGAAAAACTTAAGGACATAGCAGACAGGGTCATCACACTCTGAGCGTACATACAGCAGATACAGTAAATGCAGATACAGTAAATACAGTAAACACAATAAATACAGATGAAGATACTCAGAACCATAGCAACAGCATTCGCGCAGTACTCGAGGATACCCATGCCGCGCTTTGAGTGGAAGGACGAGGACGTGTGCTGCAGCCTGGCCGCATTCCCGCTCGTCGGGGCGGTGACAGGCGCGCTTTTCTATGCGCTCTTCGCAGCGGGCAGATACCTCGAGATTCCCGAGACCGCGCTCGCGATGCTGCTCGCCGCAGTGCCGCTCATCGTGACCGGAGGCTTCCACGTGGACGGATTCATGGATGTCGCAGATGCCCTGAGTTCTTACAGGACCAGGGAGGAGAAGCTTGCAATACTGAAGGATCCTCACATCGGAGCCTTCGCGGTGATACGTCTCGCGATATGCGGACTCATATACATCGCATCTCTGATCATCGTGCTGGCCTTCGCGAACGCGGATGGGCTGCTGATCGTGATCGCGGCAGGCTTCGTGTTCGCACGAGCCCTGAGCGCCCTGTCCGTCCTTACGTTCAGGTCGGCAAGGAACGAAGGCATGCTCTACTACGAGGCGACCTCGGCGGCAGGGGCGAGGAATATGAACCTCGCATTCAGCTTCATCTGGATAGCCATCGCTTCTGCTCTGATACTTTGGTCCGGCAGGGTCGCAGGTGCTGCTGCCATCGCAGCGGCAATCCTCAGCTTTGCATGGTATAAGCACTTGAGCTATAAAGAATTCGGAGGCGTCACGGGCGACACGGCAGGATACTTCGTCGTCATATGCGAGACCGCGGTCACTGCGGCTTCGGCGCTGTCGGCCGTGCTGATCAAGGGATAGTAAGTAAGATAGTAAGGACAGGACAGGGAGGACCGGACATGAGACTCTATCTGTTGAGACACGGCATTACGGAAGGCAATAAGGACAGGAAATTCAACGGCTGCAGGACGGATGATCCGCTGTCGCAGGAGGGCAGGGATGCTCTGAAGGCGATAGAGGGGATGCCTGATGATGTGTTCATAGTCTCAAGCCCGATGAAGAGGGCGAAGGAGACCGCGGGCATTTTCTTCCCGGACGCAGATCCGCTGATCATAGATGATCTTCGCGAGATGGACTTCGGCATATTCGAAGGGAAGAACCACGCTATGCTCGACGGAGACCCTGCCTACCAGGCATGGCTCGACAGCGGCGGTGAAGGCAATATCCCGGGAGGCGAGACCATAACGGAATTCGGCAGGAGGATCATGAGAGGCCTCGGAGAAGCTGTCCGCGCGGCCACATCAAAAGGTGCAGATACGCTCTGCATCGTCGCTCACGGAGGGACGATAATGGCAGGCATGAGCGGCCTCACCGGAGAAGAGTACCTGAGTTTCAACACGCCGAACGGCGCAGGATATATCATAGAACTGGAGACTGACGATGCAGGGAATGTCACTGCTGCAACTACATATGATCGCTTTTACGGCGGGCTTCGCGCTGGATCTGATGATTGGAGACCCCCGCACTATACCCCATCCGGTAGTTCTGATCGGTAGGCTGATCGCCCGGCTCGATAAGGCCCTGCTCGGCGAGATACCGGCGGACAGGAGCGATCCGGATAAGAGGGACGCGGGATCCGAGCGGAGGAAGGGCCTTATCCTCGTCATCATAGTGATCGCGGTCACGGCGATCGTAACCGCAGCTGTGATGTACGCAGCGTACAGGCTGTCTCCGGCAGCTGGAGTCATAGCAGAAGCTGTACTGACCTGCTACCTGCTCGCACAGACCAGCCTCCGCAGGGAGAGTATGAAGGTCTACCGCGAGCTTAGGGAAGGCACGATCGAAAGCGCCAGAAAGGCCGTTTCCATGATAGTCGGCCGTGACACGGAAGCCCTCGATGAAGAGGGAGTCACCAAGGCTGCTGTAGAAACGGTGGCCGAGAATTTCTCGGACGGAGTCATAGCGCCTATGCTCTACGCTGCGATAGGAGGCCCGGTGCTCGGCATGACATATAAAGCCATCAACACCATGGACTCCATGATCGGATACAAAAACGACAGATACATGTGGTTTGGGACTGCCGCTGCGAAACTCGACGACATCGCCAACTACATCCCATCGAGGATAAGTGCGATGCTATTGATAGCGATGAGCGCGGTATGCGGCAGGGACTACGATGCGAAGGGTGCTTACCGCATATGGAAGCGTGACAGATATAATCACAAGAGCCCTAACGCTGCCCAGACAGAGAGCGCCGCCGCGGGCTCGCTCGGCATACAGCTCGCCGGAGACGCGAAGTACTTCGGCAAAGTAGTAAAGAAACCCTTCATCGGAGACAAGACAAGGGAAGTGGAAGTCGAGGACATAGTGAGGATGAACAGGCTGATGAGCGCATCATCGTTTGCGGGCTTCGTCCTGTGCATGCTCGCGATGTACATCGCGCTTCTCCTCAGCAGATAAAACAAATGGGCAAAGACAAGACGGATATCACTAATGAAGCTCTTCATGGCGGAGATGTGTACCGCAACGAGGTCAGGCTGGACTTTTCGGTCAACCTGAACCCGCTTGAGATGCCGCAAAGCGTGACGGAAGCGATGATGAGCGGTCTGCATGAGATACAGCAGTACCCGGATCCCTCGCAGCAGAAGCTGCGCGAGGGCATAGCCGCATCCGAAGGCGTCAGCCCGGATGAGATAGTCTGCGGCAACGGAGCATCGGAGCTCATCTTGGCTGCGGTCCACGCCGTGAAGCCGGAGAAAGCCCTGGTCACTGCTCCGTGCTACGCGGGATATGCGGTCGCACTGAAGGCTGAGGATGCTGTGGTCGAGGAGTATTACCTCGATGAGAAGAAGGGCTTCGCGCTCGATGAAGGCATGCTGAACTTCATCGGTCCTGATACAGACATGGTA
>JAZUNV010000003.1:0-9152 GCA_045604305.1 Anaerovoracaceae bacterium
ATATATTCGCAGTTCCTGCCTGATGCCAGAGTCAGGGCTCTGAGCCTGAGCAGGGTGTGCACCGAGCTCAGGTACTTCCTGGCGAGCGAGGTCGAGAAGGTCGTCTTCCTCGACAGGTGGTTCAATTACAACAGTGAGAGAGCATACAGGATACTGGAGTACATCATCCACAACGACAACGGCATCACTTCATTTGAGTTCAGCATCAACGGTGATGAGCTCGACGAGGAGACCATAAGGCTCCTGTCAGAGGCGAGGAACGGCCAGATCATCATCAATGCGGACCTGGCAAGCACGAACGCTGAAGTGCTCGCTGCGATAGGCAGGAACGAGAACGTTTACCGCATGATGTACAACCTCACCAAGCTGATGCAGGCCGGCAATATAAGGGTGAACATACGGCTCAGATCGGGACTCCCGCTTGAGACCGAAGCACTCTTCGCACGCTCGTTCAATAAGGCGTTCGGGATGGCAGAAGGCAACCCCGTACACATCGATAAGATATACGCCCGCAAGGGAAGCGTGCTGAGAAACGAGGCCGCGAGATTCGGATACGTATACGCTTCATACGCGCCGTACGAGCTGATATCCACGGGGCACATGAGTTCCGAGGAACTGCTCAGGGTGAGACGGATCGCAAGGACCGTCGAGTACTACGTCGGGGACGGCGGCTTCAGGAGATCCATGCCGAGGATGATGAACGACACAGGGATCAAGCCGTATGAGCTGTTCAGGAGCCTGACAAAGTATATCGTCAATAACGATCTGGGAGGCAAGCTCAGGAAGCAGGAGAACCAGGCGAGGATACTGTACGCTTATGCTGCGGGACTTTACGATGAGCTCGCTGACTCCGTCAAGCTCGATATATTAAGAGACGTGATATACGCCGACCTTTCGGATCAGATATCCGAGGAGGCGATCATGAAATTCGACCGCAAAGGCTGGGAACTGTAATTGGAAGCAAGACAGGAAGACAGGATAAGTAAATATCTGAGCCCGCGGGTCAGGGAGATGATGTTCGCAGAGCTCTCACGGGACTATCTGACAAGAATAGGCGCTCATGACATACTCGGCGGAGTCGCTGTCCCGATCAATACAGGGGATGGGACTTCAGCGGGTGAGACAGACGTAAGGAACATCGTCCTCGACATGGCGAGAGTCATAGGAAGTGACCCGTATTTCGTATATGCTGACAGCTATATCGGCTTCATCAGGCACGCCGCGGGAGACGGCGCAGCGCCTATGCTGGTTTCAGAAGGGGCGAAGTCGGCTGACAGCGGGGACCTCGAGGATGCATGCATGCTGCTGAGGGCGGCTCTCAGGATAGAGCCGGGTTCGCGCGAAGCCATGTATCTGTACGCCAGGGCATGCAAGGAGATATATGAGACAGAGTCGGCGGCCGCTGCTGACGGCATGGGCGATGAGGATAAGATCGGCATGTTCAAGGCTGAGTCCATGGAGACATTCGAGCTCCTGACGATGATGCATCCGGACTTCGCCATGGGATACTACTTCCTGGGATATGCATACCTCAACATGGGGCTCTATCTCAAGGCCCAGCTCACATGGAAGGACTTCCTTGAGAAGTCGTCCGGGAGCGAGCTCGAGACCCATGAGATGGATGACGAGATGATGGCTGCTCTCAGGGATGAGATATCCTCCAGGGTGGACGAGCTGACCGCGCCGGTCGATATAGAGCGCGGCTGCAACATGATAATGAGCGGAGATTATCAGGGCGGCAGAGAAGTCCTTGATAAGTACCGTGAAGGCAGGTTCGCCGAATGGTGGCCGCTGTGGTATTACCTGGGGACTGCGGAGTCGGCTCTCGGGCATGCAGACGAGGCGGCTGAGTGCTACAAGCGTGTGCTCAGGCTCTCGCCGAGCAATACCGATGCGATGGAGGAGCTGGCTGCCATATATGCGCTTGCAGGCGACGAAGAGAATGCCTCCAAGTACAGGAAAAAAATAGAAATAGTAAGAAGCAATGCTGAAGATGAAGCTCTGGGGAGATAATGATGGAGAAGTATCAGTACAGCAAGGCCGAATTCGAGTTCATTGAGAATACAAGCGTGCCTATGGCCGTTTATCAGTTCATAGATAAGCGGGTAGTCACGCTTGCGCTTTCAAGGGGCTTTATGGAGCTGTTCGGTTTCGATGACCGCGCAGAGGCTTATCATCTCATGGACAATGACATGTACCGTGATGCGCATCCGGAGGATGTGGCAAGGATAGCCGAGGCAGCTGTAGACTTCGCTACAAAAGGGGGCACATACGAGACTGTATACAGGAACAAGTCTCCTAAGGACGATGAATACCATGTGATCCATGCGCTGGGACGACACGAGTATACCAGCACCGGAGAGAGGCTTGCTGTCGTATGGTACACGGATGAGGGCGAGTTCGATGCTACAGTGGAAACGCATCTGAGCCAGCTCAACCGCACTCTCACAGACGCACTTCACAGAGAGAGTATACTGCACGAGAATATATATGACTCGCTGACAGGTCTACCTAACATGGCGTACTTCTTCGAACTGTCTGAGTCCGGAAGAGATGCGATAATGGCTAAAGGCGGGAAGCCGGCCATGGTGTACTTCGACATCAACGGCATGACGGGCTTCAATAACAAGTACGGATTTGCCGAGGGAGATATATTCCTCAGGGCGTTTGCGGATCTCATGGTGAGGTATTTCAGCAAGGAGAACTGCGGCAGGTTCGGACAGGACCACTTCATCGCATATGCTGATGACAATACGCTTAAGGAAGTGCTCGAGAAGTTCTTCGAAGAGCTCAAGACCATCAACGGAGGCAAGTCGCTTACCGTCAGAGTAGGCATATTCTTGAAGATACCCGGCATCACGATCGACGCCGGAGCTGCATGCGACAGAGCCAAGGCAGCCGCAGACAGCATCACCAATACTCTGGAATCGGGATACAGGTATTTCGATGAGGAGATGCAGGCTGAGATCGATCACAGACAGTATATAATCGACAACCTCGACAGAGCTATTGAGGAGAAGTGGATAAAGGTCTACTACCAGCCTATAATACGTGCTGCCAACGGCAGGGTCTGCGATGAGGAAGCTCTGGCAAGATGGATAGATCCGGAGAAAGGACTGCTTCCGCCTGATGAGTTCATCCCTATACTTGAGAACGCTCACCTGACATATAAGCTGGACCTCTACGTGGTAGAGGAGATACTGAAGAAGATCAAGGCGAGTGAGGATGCAGATCTCTACATAGTGCCGCAGTCGGTCAATCTGTCCAGATATGACTTTGAGTCCTGCGACATAGTCGAGGAGATACGCTCAAGGGTGGAGGCGGCGGGCATAAGCCCTGAGAAGATCACGATAGAGATAACCGAGAGCGTCATCGGGAGTGATTTTGACTACATGAAAGCTCAGGTCGAGCGCTTCCATGAGCTCGGCTTCAACGTATGGATGGATGACTTCGGAAGCGATTATTCTTCACTTGACTATCTGCAAAGCATTCCTTTCGATCTGATCAAGCTCGACCGCAGATTCATGCAGCAGTTCTATGACAGCGACAAATCGAGGATAATCATAACCGAGCTGATCAGGATGGCCATGAACCTCGGACTCGAGACCATCACGGAGGGCGTCGAGTATGAGGATCAGGTGGAGTTCCTGCGTGAGGTCGGCTGCACGAAGCTTCAGGGCTTCTACTACTGCAAGCCGATATCCACTGAGGATATATTTGAGCGTTACAGGAACGGTACTGCCATAGGCTTTGAGAACCCTGAGGAATCCGGGTATTATGAGGCTATAGGAAGGCTCAATCTCTACGACATCTCCGGCGTAGAGAGAGCCGATGCGGATTTCGGTGAGTACTTCGATACCATCCCTGCGGCTATCGTGGAATACCGCGATTCATTCTATGACGTCATAAGAGCGAATAAATCCTTCAGGGAATTCATGGAGCGTCAGCATCCTGAGCCGACGAGAGCCATACGCGACGCGATGCGCAAGTGCAGCGAGGGCGGAAATGATCTCGTTGTCGAGGAGGAGCTTCCTAACGGGACATCGCTCCATACCTATCTGAAGCGCATAGCTGTCAATCCTGTCACCGGAGTCGCAGCTATAGCGATCACCATATTCGCTTCTATCGGCAAGAAAGACAATACACCGGGCACCACATCCGCTGCGGTCGCCAGGGCGCTTTCGGCTGACTACTTCGATCTCTATTACATCAACATAGATACGGAAGATTTCATACAGTACAGTACCGACAGCAATACAGGCGAGATCACTGCCCAGAGATACGGCACGAATTTCTTCGAAGAGGCCAGAAGGGACGCTCTCGAATACCTGTACAAAAAGGATCAGAAAGACTTCCTCAATGCCTTCACAAAGGAGAGTGTGCTGGACTCGCTCGAGCGTCAGGGCGCATTCACCCTGAGATACAGACAGGTGATGGACGGTGAGCCGGTATACGTTGCCATGAAGATCACGCGCATAGGCGATGACAACTCTCACGTGATCATGGGAGTGAATAATATAGATACCGAGATGAAGCACAAGGCGGAGCTCGAGAAGATAAGAGAAGAGCGCTCCACCTATGCGAGGATCAAGGCTCTCATGGGCGATTACCTGAGCTTCTATACTGTGGATCCTGTTACTGATCATTATATCGAGTACAGTGAAGCTGATGAGTACAAGGAGCTCGGTTTCGAAAAGCAGGGAGAGGACTTCTTCAGGGAAGCCCGCAGAGAAGCCGTGCGAACCATATACAATCAGGACCTCGATCACTTCCTCAGCAGGTTCACTAAAGATATCATCCTGGACAATATAAAAGAGAGCGGACTGTACAGTCTGCGCTACAGGCTCATGATAAACGGTGAGCCGAGATACGTGAGCCTCAAGGCAGCCATGACAGGCGAGAAGGGCAGTGAAGAGATCATCATAGGCATCAACGACATAGATGCCCGTATGAAGCGCGAGTACGAGATCTCAAACAGATCAGAAAAGATGCGCAATCTGCCTCAGGAGTCCGACATGTCCAATGATACCCTGTTCCAGATGCTTGTAGACAACATGGGCAAGCCGGCTGCAGTGCTTTCCGTGGAGAAGACCGGTGACGGCGGCTACGGGGAGATACGCATAGTCCGCGCCAACAAGGCGTATAAGGAGAGCATGGGCGAAGGATATCGCGATGACATGCTTTACTACGAGCTTGTACCGAGAGACATCAAGTTCGAGGATTACTGCTTCAATGCGGCAATACTCGGCAAGAAGATGCACTCATATGTCGAGACCAAGCAGCTCAATGCGTGGACGGATCTTGAGATCCTGCCACTCAATTCAAGCGATGAGAGCCACGGCTACTGCATATTCCTCTTCGAATTCACCAAGGGACCTGAAGCGGAGCGCATGAGCAACGTCTCGATCGCCACGGCCTCGCTTGTGATAGAGGCATGCATCAAGCTCATAGGCGCCAAGAATTTCCGCGAGAGCGTCGGCAAGGTCATCGAGGATGTAAGAGCGATGGCTGACGCTTTCAGCTGCCGCATAATGCTCGTCAACCATGATAAGGAAGAAGTGCTCAACTACAGCGTCGCTCAGAAAAAGGGCGAGGAGGGTATAGGCATACCGGTTGAGGACGTGCTGCCATACAGGGTGGTGCGCACATGGGATGCCATGATAGACGAGAGCAATGTCGTGATCATAAAGGACGAGCGCGACATGGAGCTGCTCGAACAGAAGAACCCGGTATGGGCGGAATCTCTCCGCACATGCAGGATCAACAGCCTTGTGTTCATACCGCTGTATCAGAACAAGACGATATTCGGTTATATGTATATCGCCAACTTTGACACGAGCAAGGTGGTCGAGATCAAGGAAGTGCTCGAGCTCCTGTCGTTCTTCCTGGGGTCGGAGATATCCAACAACCTGCTCATGGAGAGGATGGACATGATGGTCCGCACGGATCCGCTGACCGGTGTGAATAACCGCTATGCGATGATACAGAAGATAGCGGGACTGACCGGGAAGAGCTTCGGCATCATAAGTCTCGATCTGAATGCCCTCAAGAGGATCAACGATACAAAGGGGCATGACGCGGGAGACAGGGCCCTCGTGCAGGCAGCCGAGGTGATATCAAAGGTATTCTACCGTGATGATATCTTCCGTACGGGAGGAGACGAATTCCTCGTGATATCCGAGAGCATACGCGAGAATGTCTTCGAGCGCAAGCTTGAGAGACTGAGAAAGGATTCAGAGAAGAACGTTGATGTCAGCCTCGCGATCGGTTCGTGCTGGTCGGACGGCAGCATATCGTCTTCGGATGCTCTAAGGATCGCTGATGACAATATGTACGAAGATAAGAAGCAATTCTACAAGGCTCATCCGGAACTGAAGGTAAGATAAAAAATATATTTTTGGTGTTGACATAGTACTGTGTCTGCACTATAATAATCAAGTCGCAGTAATGCGACTGGTGTTCCGAGGTAGCTCAATGGCAGAGCAACCGGCTGTTAACCGGTAGGTTGTGGGTTCGAGCCCCACCCTCGGAGCCATTTTTAGCCAAAATATGCCGGAGTGGTGGAATTGGTAGACACCTGGGACTTAAAATCCTATGGGTAGTGATACCCGTACCGGTTCGAGTCCGGTCTCCGGTACCACTTCACAAAAGCATTATATGATGACGCGGGATAGAGCAGTTGGTAGCTCGTCGGGCTCATAACCCGGAGGTCGGGGGTTCAAGTCCCCCTCCCGCAACCATTTGACCTTGCTGACGCAAGGTCCTTTTATTTGTCGGGGGACTTTCACCCCGAGGGGTTTCCCTAAAGGGACTAGGCGCTGCGCGCCGTCGCAAGTCCCCCTCCCGCAACCAGCCAGGCCTTTGATCACAACGATCAGGGCCCTTTTTTATTGAAATTTCGAGCATCTCAGGTGATCGTGGCCAAGCGCGTTGATCGCTGATAATTGTCGAAAGACCCAGGTCCATCTCGGGCGGGGAAGTTCCCCGCTTTTTTGCAGACAAGTACTGTCCACTAAATCTGACAAGTAGAATTTGATGCTGTAGGTATCGCAATAATGCATTACCGATTATCGCAAAAACACATGGATCGTTGACGTTTGTGCTATAATCAAGAAAAAAGATTGAATCAAGGAAAAGGAAGACTTAAGATATGTATTACAACGACCATAATCCACCACATTTTCATGCTGATTATGCAGGGCACAGGTGCCTGGTTGATGTTGTTTCGGGCTGCGTTATCCGCGGGTCTTTGCCATCAAGACAGCTAAAGCTTGTACTGGCATGGAATGAGCTTCACAGAGATGAATTGATGCAGAACTGGGAGCTTGCTAAACAGGCAGAGCCTCTGAATAAGATAGAGCCGCTGTAAGGAGGTGAGTGTAATGGAGGAAAAATACTATCCTGTTGTTGTTCAGGCTGTGGCCGGACAAGATTTCACAGTGTTTGCTTATTTCAGCGACGGATCCATTCACCTTTTTAATATGAAACCGCTCATTGAGAAAGGCGGCGTTTTTTCACAACTAAAGGATGAAGAATTCTTTGCAGATAAGATTACTGTAATGAATTCAACTGTAGCATGGGACCTCAGTGGCTCTTACGATCCTACAGAGTGTATCGATATAGATCCATTTGTGATATATGAATCTGACAGAGTAGAGGATCCGCTAAAGGAAAGCGCATAATTTTTGTACTAAAATTGTACTAAATCAACACCTGACGAAAGGGTAAACGTTGGAATTTCAGTAGTTACAGGCTGTGATTTCAAGACCCGGAGGTCGGGGGTTCCCCTAAAGGGACTGTAAGCGGTAAACCGTGTGTAGATTAGGCAGGTAGCTGGTAAAACTCGACACCATCCCCGTTACGTGGAACCTGTTCATAGAAATGCTCGTTTCGCTGGATCGACAAAGAGTTTTGCGGTTATAGCATTGTATTTTATCCCAAAAGATATATACTATATGTTAGTAGTCTAAAACTATTAATGCATTTAATTTATTGCTAAAGCAAACAAAAAGGAGGAATCATCACTATGAAAGGGTGGGAGTTTACAGGAACACATCAGCCGCTTAAAATCGTTGAGAAACCAGACCCTAAGGCAAAACCGGGGTATGTAGTTCTTAAGACACTGGCAGGTGGACTTTGCCATTCAGATGTGTCTGCTCTGGATATCGAATCATGGATGCCGCAGTTCAATGTGCCTGTTATCATGGGGCATGAAGTCTGTGGAAAGATTGTTGAGATCGGTGAAGGCGTTGAAGGCTACGAGATAGGAGATGTTGTTGCAGTATGTCCTCTGTATGCAAAGGATGGAACTACTCCGGGATATACAAGAGACGGTGGATACGGAACAATGACAACTGCTCCTGTTGAGCAGCTCGTAAAGGTTCCTGAAGGTGTTTCTCCTGCTAAAGCTGCGGCTGCTACAGACGCGGGCGCTACTTCATATCACGCTCTCTGCGCAGTAGGCGGAGCTAAAGAGGGAACAAAAGTAGGTATTATCGGTGTCGGCGGACTCGGACAGTTCGCGGTAAGCATCGCCGTCGCAAAGGGCTGCGAAGTTTATGTAGCGACAAGAAAACCATCGGCTCAGGAGCTCTCTCTTAAGCTCGGTGCTAAGGAAGTAAAGTCGAACATCATGGAATTCGCTGATAAAGAGCTCGACCTCATCGTTGACTTCGCAGGCGCAGGTACGACTACAGACGACGCTCTGAAAGCTGTGAAGCCACACGGCAAAGTCGTACTCGTAGGTATGGCAGGCGACACAACGACTATCTACTCATACTCGATGATTTTCAAAGAACTGACATTCCAGGGTTCCATGGGAAGCACGACAGATGACCTGAAGGACGTTTTAGATCTTCTCGCAAGCGGCAAACTCGATCCTGAGCTCCACACTTGCAAGTTCGAAGAGATCGCAGACGGAATCGATCAGCTCCGTGATGGCAAGGTAAGCGGCCGTCTCGCATGCGTATACGAGGACTGATCAGCACTCAGTTCAGGCAATCAAAGCCATCGATCTGATAAAGCGATCAGGGTGATGGTCGATCAAAATCAAGAAAAGGCCCCGTCGCTCAAAAGGCGATGGGGCTGTTTCAGATACACTTCTGTGGGGACAGAAAAATGAAAGAAATCGACACGAGACTTGTGTGCGGATT
>JAZUNV010000004.1:0-14017 GCA_045604305.1 Anaerovoracaceae bacterium
ACTTGAGGCCAGACTTGCCGAGTACTTCATCCATAGCCAGTCTTGCAGAGGCCTCGGAATTGATCTTGTTCTTGATCGGAGTATCAGCAACGATCTTGCCGCTCTCATCAAGGATAACTGCCTTTGTATAAGTTGAACCTACATCACAGCCGCCATAATATTTCATGATTATTTCTCTCCTTCTTTTTAACAAAAGTACTATGCTGCCCACATTATATTAACTAACGCGGGTAAAGTAAACTATTTTTTAACAACTGGTAAATTTTAATTCCTACATGCCTAACTCGTCGTCGAAATCAACCAGAGTCGGGTCAACAGGTTCTGCATGCATTACTGTTCTCATGTACTCGTTGACTTTGTCTCTCATGGTCTTTCTGGATACCGTTCTAGGGTCCATCAGATCGTGCTCGATCCAGATCATATGAGCATTTCTGTCTCTGCATGTATCATCAAGGATTCCCTGAAGTGTAGCCATGTTCTTGCATGCTACGTTCTGGTACATGATGATGATCTCAGCTCTCCAGTCTTCGACCTGTCTCCACATTTCATCGACTACATTCTTGTAACCGCCGTTGGTGTGTCTTCTCATTACCATACGCTCGTACAGTCTTGCGAGGTCCATGAGAGCTTCTTCCTTATCCTCGGTCTCGAGTACCTTGGTGAAGTTCAGGGATTCCATTTCTACCAGGATATCGATACCCCAGCAGTTAGCGAGCCAGTTACTGAAGTTTGCATAGTAGTGAGCAGGGCAGGACCATACGATTCCTCTGTACCTCATCTTGTTGCGCCATGCTTCTTCGCGCTTTTCATAAGCTCTCATCATGATGTCATTTACCTTTTCAAAAGTCCTAATGACACGAGGGTCGGCACCGCCGTCCATCTCATAGTTCCACTTACGGAAGAGCTCATATGAAGGTCCGATGATCTGCGGATAGTCTGTCTTGTTGACTTCCCACTTCTGCAGCTCGTAAGCTGTCTCCTCGTTGAACCTCTTCATCTGTTTGAAGTAAGCGTCCCAGCTCCACTTAGCACCTGTGACTTCCTCAACGAACTTGATGCAGCCCTTGATATCGTCTACTGCGTAGCGAGTGGTCTCCTCGTCTTCATATCTTACAGGGAATGTCAGGTGATATACCGGCAGATCCGGGAATCTTCTTGACATGTAGGATGAAGCCATTGTGGAACCATCGCAAGGCATCGAGCTTGAAATGAAGCAGGCTCCCATGTGTGGCAGAGCGTCTATTACGAGAGCGCCGCACTCAGATGAAGGTACCGGGCAGGTATCAGCCGGAAGGCCGAAACTCTCGACAGCGTCGATATAAGGTACACATGTGAGCTGGTCGATCTCTGATACCAGGAATACAGGCATCAGCTGATAAGGGATACCCAGAAGATCAGGGAAACCGGCCATGATCTGTCCCATTGTCATCTCATCGAAGAGAACGACTTTCTTGTTGAGTTCATGTGAGTTACCATTCTTCTTGTCGCCCTTAGCCAGGAATACCAGGTTCTCAGCAACATAACGGAAGATGTCGTATGTCATCAGGTGTGACATCTTAAGAGCGCTGCCCTTCTGTCCTGATGTGTTCTTGTCCATGAATCCTACGCAGCAGAAGTATGAGATCATCCATCTGTAGTAGAATGTGGCATTCAGAGCAGGAATAAGGTCTCTGCCAAATGTCGTCAGCAGCATGAGCCACATTTTGCCCCATCTGTAGAAGTCGTATGCTGTGTCAGCAGCGCCTCTCCACTCTCTTCTTACAGGAACCATGTCTCCCTTACGGTAGAGCTTGCCGAGAGTTTTCTCACCATAGAGGAATACTTCCTTGCGCTCTGCCGGGCTCATCTCGATTCCCTGCTTGACTTCGAGTGCTACTCTGGCTGCATCGTTTTTGCATCTCTCTACCTGCTTCATGCAGAAAGCCTTGATATCGGCTTCCTTGGTCATCTCCAGAATGATCTTTCCGACTTCCATCAGGTTCTCACCCTGTGCCTTCCAGTCCATGTTGTCCTTTGTGCGCCAGAATGCAGGATTAGGATATTTTGGCTTGCCGTTGGCAGCAGCCTTCTTTGCTTTTAGTTCTCTTCTTTCGGCAAGAGAGTTCTTGATGCCGAGCAATTCTGTGCTTAATACCATTACTTCTTGCCTCCTTTCGCTTTCTGAATCTTCTTGATCTCCAGTGATTCAACGAATGCCTGAAATCTTGTTCTGAGCTGTCCGGATCCTTTAGCATTGTACAATCTGTCGATCGAAAGTACCGGCCATCCATACTCATCTGCCATGATATGGCTGACGAGCGCTCTTTCAAATCCCCAGAAGTCACAGTACTTCATCTGCTCATAGATGATACCGTCTGCATTGAATTCCTTGGCAAGTCTGTCAGCTGTGTCCCTTCTCTGCTGTACTTTATCATCAGAAATGTAGCGGGCACACTCTGAGGTCTTCATGTAGTGACGGACGATCTGTGGAAGTGCATCTTCATCATCGCTGAGGTCTATGACTTCCCTGCCAGGAATCGATCCGAAGCAATGTCTGTCGAATACTACTCTTGCGCCTGCATCCTCGATCATCTTGGTGAATTCAGGGTCATCGATCTCAGATCCTACGATACCAACTCTTGCTCTAGGCAGCTTCTCATCAGGTTTCCTCTTCTTGAGTTCTGCCAATGTCTCCTTGAGATAAGGCAGGATGAGGTACTTAGGGCATGTGTATGTAACGAGGTTGAGGACGTGGAACTCATATCCTGTGATGACCGGATTGTCGGCCTTACGCATCTCGCTGATCTCCTGCATGATCTTGCAGATTTCATTGTGCTCTGCAACAGCCTTGCGGATAGCAGCATCTGAGACATCTACGCCCAGCTTGTCATGCATGACCTCAAGAAGTCTTACTTCGAGCTGTCTCTGCATGTGGTTGAAAGAGAAATCCTCTACCTTGTACGGTACATCCAGATGTGTAACGAAGAAATTCTCCTTTGTGTTACACTTGAGGATGGTGAAATGCTCATAGAATCTGTTCATCATTGAGCATGCATCAACACCTGCAAGACCGTCCAGGAACTGGAATCCTCCCTCGATAGCCCTCTCCAGCAAAGCTCTCGCATACTCGCATACGTAGTTCGACATATAGTATGTAGAGATATCTATCGAACCGGTCCTAGGAGCGCGAAGTCTTACTGATACGCAGTTGTCAACGTTCAGGAGAACTTCAGGAATGTGATAGCATGTATAGCCCATGATAAGCTTGCCGTCTTTCTTCGCCTGTTCTACCAGTTCGTTGTCCGCATTGTCCAGAAGGTTCTCGAAGTAGATCAAATGCTTCAAGTCTTTCAATGTAAAAACCTCCCCTCTTTGCAACAAGGGGGCCCTCTTGCGGTGGATCCCTTATTGCGTTAAATGGTGACAACGGGAGCGGTTCGGTTTGCCACCTTTGCATTTATTATTTGAAGGTGACATTCAGAACCGCCCCCGGTGCCACCTTTATTAACTGATCAGATGAGTTCCATCTTCTTCAGAGCTTCTCTTGTTCCCTTCATCACTGGAGAATCTTCCGGAAGGTCGAAAACGCTGATCCCCATGATGTCATTATCAGCATGGTTCCTGTCATCAGGGATGTATGTGAGGATCTCTGCAGAATCTACCTTTATATAAGGAATGGACTCTTCCTTTACTCTGTTGACGATGACTCCGCACTTGTCATACATTACGAGCTCATCGGCAACACCCTTGATGGTGTCTACTACCTTGCAGCCCTTGCGGCTCGGGTCTGTGATCAGGAAAAGGTGTGTGACCTTCTCCATGACACGGCGGTTGATCTGTTCGATTCCCGCTTCGCCGTCAATGACTACATAATCGAAGTCATTCGCCAGAAGACTTATGACTTCCTTGAGATATGCATTGACCTTGCAGTAGCAGCCGGCAGCTTCCGGCCTTCCGATGGCAAGAAAACTGAATTTCTGGTCTTCGACCATTGTATCGAAGATCCTGAATCTTGCTTCATTCAGCATTTCAATAGCTTCCTTCGGACGTCCTTCTTCCACACTGTTTACGATCTTCTTGCGGATGCCATCGAGGGTATCAGGCGGATCAACACCAAGCGCGGTCGTAAGCCCGATAGCCGGATCTGCATCGATCGCAAGTATCCTTGCGTCAGGGTATTCCTCGGTGAGGATCCTTACCATGGCAGAAGAAATGGATGTCTTTCCGACGCCTCCCTTGCCTGCAACTGTCAAAATCTTTGTATTATCTCCCATTATCAATTGTCCTTTGCTAATTTGTTCTTCCTCATTAATTACGTCACAGGCTCCTTTATCAGAACAACGAGCAGATCGTATCTGTATATCCGGACGGATCTTCGATCGGAAGCCCTGCGATCAGAAGCGACTGATTGAACAGGATCTCGCACATCTTCTTTGCCTTCTCAGGGTCCTGGATCCTTGCTCTTTCGAGTGCCAGGAAAGCTGTGTGATCTACGTTCAGCTCAAGTATCCTCTTCGCTTTCATGCCAAGATCAGGATTGACTGCCGTGAAGTATTTCTCCATCTCGAATGTGATGCCGTCTCCGCTGGACAGGCAGACCGGATGAGATTTGAGTTTTGTAGTTGCTTTTACGACATCTACCTTGTCTCCGAGGGTCTCCTTGACGAAATCGAAGGTTTCCTTGAAGGTCTTGTTCATCTCTTCGTCTGTCTTGCCGTCGCCGAGATCGAAATCTCCATCGATCACCGACATGAAGTTCTTATCTTTGTATTTCCTTAACATGTCCGGAATGAATTCATCCGTACTGTCAGTGAAATAAAGGATCTCTATGCCTCTGTCCTTAAGTATCTCTGTCTGAGGCATCTTGTCTACCGCATCAAGGCTGTCACCTGCTGCGTAGTAAATGTGTTTCTGATCCTCCTGCATCCTTTCGACATACTCAGCAAGTGTAACCATCTTCTTCTCGGTCGAAGAGTAGAACATCAGGAAGTCCTGAAGCTCGTCTTTGTATTTGCCGTAATCATCGAGGGCGCAAAGCTTGAGCTGTCTGCCAAAGCTCTTGTAGAACTTCTCGTACTTCTCACGGTCGTTCTTCATCATGTCCTCGAGCGTGCCTCTGATCTTCTTCTCAAGATTCTTTGAGATCAGTCTGAGCTGTCTGTCATGCTGCAGGACTTCTCTGGAGATATTGAGTGACAGATCCGGTGAGTCTACGACGCCCCTTACAAAGTTGAAATACTCCGGCAGGAGCTCCTTGCACTTGTCCATGATCAGCACGCCTGAGCTGTAAAGCTGAAGACCGCCGGTAAAATCGTCCGTATAGTACTTGTTCGGAACCATCTCCGGGATGAACATCAGCGCTTCATAGCTGACTAAGCCCTCTGCTGAAACCGTGATGGTCTCAAGTGGAGGAAGATCATCCTGGAATGACTGTTTGTAGAATTCCTCGTATTCTTCTCTCGTAACATCCGCACGCTTTCTGTGCCAAAGCGGTGTCATCGAATTGAACACTTCATACTCGTAGACTTCCTCATATTCAGGGTTCTCAGGGTCCGATCCTTCTTTGATCCTCGGCTGCGGCATCAGCATTTTGATCGGGAAGCGGATGTAGTCAGAATACTTCTTGACGAGTTTGTATATTGGGTACTCCCTCATGTACTGGCTGAATTCATCCTTCTCCTCGCCATCCTCGCGGATGTGCATGATGACGTCGGTTCCGTGACCGTCACGTTCAGCTTCTTCGATGCTATAACCACCGGCTCCCTCGGAAACCCATCTGTATGCCTTGTCTTCTCCGTATTTGCGTGAAACTACTTCGACTCTGTCGGATACCATGAAAGCGGAATAGAATCCTACTCCGAACTGTCCGATGATATCCACCTGCTCCGCCTTGCTCAGCGATGCAGCGCCGGTCTTCTCCTTATCTGCTTTCTCGAGTTCCTCAGAGAACTTCTTGCTGCCTGAGAAAGCGATAGTTCCGAGATTCTTTTCGAGTTCTTCCTCGTTCATGCCGATCCCGTTGTCGCTGACCGTAAGAGTGCGGTGCTCCTTGTCAAGAGTCAGAATGATCTCGAAATCATTTCTTCTCATTCCGACAGATTTGTCCGTGAGAGCAAGATAGCACATCTTGTCGATTGCATCGGACGCATTGGAAATGATCTCTCTGAGGAATATCTCCTTATGCGTATAGATCGAATTGATCATCATGTCCAGCAAACGCTGGGATTCGGCTTTGAACTTCTTTTTCATTTTGTAATAACTTCTTTCTGTATGATCGATATTTATTTATTTGTATAGATGTATTCTTCGCCTTCAGGAACCTGTTCATAAGGTACTGTGTGCGGATCCCTTCTCTTCATGTTATCGAAATGATTCTTCATGAACGGTTCAACTACGTAGTAGAGCAGTTTGCCGTCAAGGTCGAAGTAGAATACGCAGAACAGTCCGGCATATGTGAAAGCCGCGACGCCGATCGTCTTCTTAATGAAACTTGCGACTTTGTTTTTCTTTCTCATCATCGGCCTCCTTTCTACCAGCTGTCGATATCGTCAAAGTCGAGCAGTGACGGATCGAGTGGTTCCTCGCCCATTACTGTGAACATGTAGTCGTTGATGATGCGTCTGATCTCTGACCTAGGAACTGTCCTCTTGTCAGGCAGTGCGTGCGGCATCCAGATAGCGTGGATGTTGCGGGCTCTGAACTCGTCTTCGAAGAGTCCTACAACGCCCTGCATGCCCTTGCACTGCAGCTGGTCGTACATCATTACCATGTCGCAGTTGAACTTTTCCATGTTCTCCCAGAGCTCGAAGATGTGGTGCAGTCCGCCTACAGCCATTCTTCTCATCGGGGCCCATTCGTGATACTTCGCCATATCGAGTACGCAGTTCTCGTAAGTGTCTGTCCTGATCTCCATGTCGAACATCAGTGAGTCCATGTTGATGATGGTGTTGAGGCCCCAGCAGTTGTAAGCCCATGTGCACCATGCGGAGTAGTACAGCGGCGCGCAGCTCCACGCGATGACTCTGTGTCTTGTCATCGGGAATGTGTTGATGTCCTCGCTGACGCACTTCTCCATGATCTTCTTGACGCGCTTGTCGACATCGTGCCAGAGCGGTCTGTCGCCGTACTGCGACTGGAAGATCCTGTACAGAGCCTGAGCTACGCCGTTGATAGGATAGCTGTGAGTGTTGGCAGCTACGTCCCACTTCTCCCACTCGAATCTCTGCAGTTCATTCTGCTGCTCGAGTCTCTTTTTGAGCTCGTCCCAGTGGAACTCAACACCGAGCATCTCTTCTGTGAATCTCCACGCACCCTCGATCTCCTTCGCGCAGTTCTCGAGAACGGAGTCGTCGTCGAACTGCATCGGCTGAGGCATAGCGAAGAGCGGCTTGTTCATCATCCAGTCCTGAATGACGGAGGTAGCTACCGAACCGTCACAGGCTTCATTTGTAGTGACCACAGCCACATATGAATCAGGAACATCGTCTTCGATGAAGGTGCCTGCCTCGGCCTGGCACATCGGGCAAGGGTCGCCCGGAAGTCCGTAGGCCTGAGCTGCGTCGATGTAGTTGAGTACTGTGTGGTTGTTGCAGTGGCAGGTTACGAAGTAAGGGATCATCTGCAGCGGGATGTTCTCGATACCCTGGTCTGTGTATGGGTAGAAGATGCCGCCCCAGAGTGTTTCATCGTGACCGATGGTCTTAGCTCTGAGAGCCGGGTCTCCGCCGATCGTGATGTCTCTGTTGAACCAGCCTGTGATCTGCAGCAGGCACGCGCTTGTGATGCCTCTGAAGTGCCATGCGGAACCTCTCAGGGCCTCGCCTCTCATACCTTCGAGACATCTGTCGAACCAGTGCATAACTGTCAGATATGTCTGACCCATCCACCTGTAACGCCATGTTCCCTTGAGGAACTGCACCATACCCTTAGGACCGCCGCCGTAGACCATGAGGTCGCGCACGATCATGCCGTAGTTGTACAGCCAGATGTTGTTGAAGTAGTACATGGTATCCTTGATACCACGCCATTCTCTGTGCTTATAGAGACCTGTCTTAGGGATGTAGAGGTCTCCGAGTCTTCTCTCTCCGTGAGGCTTGCCGTAGACGAAGTCTCTGGCAGCCTTTCTGAAGTCAACTCCCTTGAGTTTGCTTATGTCAGGTTTCTTCATCTTACTTGCCCTCCTGGATCTTCTTGAGCTCTACGCTCTCAACGAACGCCTGGAATCTTGTCCTAAGCTGTCCGGAAGCGGTGTTGATGTACTCCTTCTCGATGGAGCATACCGGGAATCCGTAATCTCTCGGGAGAACGATAGTGTCGATCATCCTCTCGTAGCTCCAGTATTCGCAGAACTTGTTGGACGCAACGATGATTCCGTCCGCCTTGTATTCCTTTGCGTAGTCTGCGATGACTTTCTTGCGGTGCCTCATCTCCTGCTGCTCCATGAATCTCGCGCACTGGCTTGTCAGTAGATAGTGCTTTGCAACAGCTGTCAGAGGATCATCTCCCGGCTCCACATTGATGTGGTTCCTTGCCTCGAGTGAGCCGTAGCAGTATCTGTCTGCCACTACGAGCGCTCCGCATCCCTCGATCAGCTTGATGAAGTCCGGGTCGTCGTTCTCGGAACCCGCGAGCAGCACCTTGATCTTATAATTCGGTTTGTCGTCAGGCTCTCTGGTCTTGAGTTCTTCGAGAGTCTCCCTGAGCTTGTCGACTATGAGGTACTTAGGGCATACCATCGAAACGAGCGTGATGACACTGAACTCGTAACCGGTGATAGTAGGATTGTCGAGCTTGCGGTAGTTTCCGATCTCGGTGATGATGTCGTTCACCTCGTTGTTGATCTCGATCGACTTCATGATGGCTTCGTCGGAAACGTCTACGCCGTACTCCTTCTCGAGGAAGTCAAGCACCTTGAGCTTGAGCTGCTTCCTGTAGTGATCGATGCTGTTTTCGTTTTTCTTGAACGGAACGTCGGTGAACGAAGTCTTGAATGTGGCGTTGTTGATAACGCCGTCCATGTAATCGAGATGCTCCTGGAATCTGCAGGTGACCGTGCAGGTCTCCGTTGCAAGCTGGGCGTCGATGAAGTTGTATCCGCCCTCAAGAGCTCTCTCGAGAAGTGATCTGCCGTAGTGGCATGTACGGCCTGACATGTAATAAGAAGCCATGTCCGGCGATGTGCACCTAGGCGCTCTCAGTCTTACTGAGAAGCAGCCCGGCAGATCGAGAAGGACCTCAGGCATGAAATAGCATGTGTATCCGAGACACAGATTGCCGTCTTCCTTGCCCTTGCGCACGAGCTCGTTATTGGCTTCCTGCAGCAGGTCCTCAAAGTAGATCAGATGCTTTAAGTCACGCATTATGTGTCACCTTACCTCTCCCTCTCTGAGTAATAATGATGGAAACTGAATCCCCGCTTTGCGTTTTCTGCATAGATACGAAAAAACACGCAGTCGCTCTTTCGGGCATACTGTTTCTACAATAATATGGTTGACTATATTTTACGGCTCTTGTTATATTTGTGTCAACGTACATACAGGTTGTAAACTCGTTATATCAATTCAGTTTCTGTATTTTTTTTGTACAAGATATGCTGCCTGCAGACATCCCCTATATGGGGTTGCAAAAAAGGCCGTAATACACCATATTTATTAACGATGAGATCCTTCACTTCGTTCAGGATGACAGGCTATGTCATTCTGAGGCCGACGGCCGAAGAATCTCATCGATACCGAACAACATAACAGGAGGATTTCCGAATTATGAGCGACAAGCACACACACGACCACGACCACGAGGTCTCTCACGAGCACGATCACGACCACACTCATTCCCATGAGCACTGCGGCCACAGCCACGAGCATACGCATGCCGACGGTACGACGCATTCGCACGGTCACACGCACACGCATGCGACGGCCGCTTCCCCTGAGGAGGCTCTCGCTCTGCTGAAGTACATGCTTGACCACAACCGTCATCACGCTGAGGAGCTTCACGACCTCGCCCATAACTTCGACGAGGTCTCCGCAGACCTCCTCCACGAGGCCGTCGATAAGCTCGGCGAGAGCAACGACCTGATCGAGCAGGCCCTGTCCCTGATACAGAACCAGTAGAAAAGAATCTAAAAATAGAATCCATACAAATACAGAGTGGCGGCTACACGTAAAAAGTCTCAAGCACACAATGATTGAGACTTTCGCAATCAATAAAATTATTATGGGTATCCAAAATAGGACTGATGTGAGATGAGACCTCATTCTGTCCTATTTTTGCGGTTACGCTACTACTCCGCCTGCATACGCACCCATTTCTGGGTTATGCGGAATGGCGTCCTGAGAGATGTTGCATCCCTGCACAGGTCGAGCGTGTCCTGCATCTTGCGCACTCTGACGTCCATGGTAGCCGCGATCTTCGGATCATCTGTATGCACATGGAGCAGGAAGCCCTGCGGCAATACATCCATGCTGCGTACCGCTTCATGCAGCTTGAAGTGGATAGTTCCCAGCTCTGACTCGATCGCCTCTACATCATAGAGGAGCTTCGGGTTGCGGTCCGCCACCACGTCTATCTCGTCCGCCAGCCTGATCAGAGCCGCCAGGTACGGCGTGCTGACAGTCAGTCCGTCCTTCATATCGAGAGCAGCCGGGTACTCCTCTTCATCAAAGAGGTTCGTCCTCCTGTGGCCCCTGGATACCTGCTTGATGGCGAAGACCATCTCCGGCGTCGGTATCTCAAGGAAGTCCGCATACTTTTCTATGAACTTGCCGCTGAATTCATTGTGCTGGTCTCTGACGAAGTCCGCCTGTGTAGCATTCTTCATGGTGCTGAAGTATTCCTCCGCCCCCAGTTCGTCCTTGAATTCATCATAGTCCTTCTGAGATATGGCCATCCCGCAGTCATGCAGGTAGCTCGCCATGAGCAGCACATATATCTCGTCCTTGTTCAGCATCTCGATCTGCTTTGGACCTATCAGCTCATTGCAGAACTCAAGAACGTTGAGCGAATGGAAGACCGAATGGTCCGTGTATCCCGGGAAAAGCCTCTGGAATCCGCCGAGGGTATGCTGCATCACGAACACCATATCCCTGAACCTCTTGTGAAGGTCCGGATCCTCATTCTTCAGGCGCTTTTCCAGGCTGAAATCTGTACTGTTTCCCATTTCTTTATCCTTCTCTATCCTTTTTCACAGATCGGTTGATACTATCTGTCCTTCTCCTTAAGCCGCATTGCCGGGTCGGAGATCCGGCCCAGGGCCTGTCTTACTGCATCGCGTTGACCATTGAATTCAGATCGTCTGCGTTGAGCCCGAAGTCCTCATCTCCGCCCGCTCCGACAGCGTTGATCGACCAGCAGGTATCCTCCACCTGCCAGATCGCCTTCGTCGCCTCGCCTTCGCGGTTGCCGAAGCACTCGACCTCGAGTCCCTTGACGTTCTGAGTCCAGCTGTGCTTGTACTGATTGTAGTCGCCTGAGATGTCGGCGCACTTGCCGGCTGTATCCTCAGCTGTCATTGCGGTATCCGCCTTGCCCTTGCGGAGGGTCAGCTCGACTGCCGCAACGCCGCCGTCAGCCTCAGCCATGCCTTCCATGTATCTGTACTTGTCGATGGCCACTGTGCCAATGCTCAGATCTACTCCGTCAGGCACCTGGAAGGTGTCGAGACCCGCGCCCTTGGCGGCTGCCTCTGCGGAATCCGCATCGCTCCACGGGTTCGCAAGACCGGTCATCGTGTCATCGCCCGGCGTCACTCCGTTGTAGGTGAAGACCATGTCATCGGCGATGTGCTCCTGATCATCCTGCCATGTGAGAGTCGTACCTTCGTCACCCTCCTTGAAGGTAATGAAGCCGTGACCGCCTGTGTACACTTCCTCCTGCGAATCGACTTCTCCTGATTCGTTGTACTTGTAGTCCGTTTTGACGCAGTCATGATACTCGATCTGCAGCGTCTCAGGATCGAAGGTCCCGCTCATGGTCCATGAACTGTTCTCCCAGGCGCTGCTGCTCCATGTGACCACTGCGCTCGCGCCCTTGTCTCCATCTGCGCTTATCATGATGCTCGCTCTGTCGCAGCCGTAGTTGCCTACATAATTCATGATCGGATTCTGTCCGTCATCGACTGCAGGCGCCTCCTGCTTCTTGCATCCCGTGAATGCGAGCGCGAGGATCAGCGCCATCATTACTGAAACTATTCTGAGTATTTTTCTCATTGACGTCTCGACCTCCCTTCGACCCGTTTCGCACGTCAAACTGAAAGCCCATTCACGATTAGATTTTACCACATTTTTCTTCCGTTATATGTTCAGTACCGTAAGTTCGTGAGCAACGAAGTCGCGAATTCAACAAAGCCATGGGCATAAAGAACGAGTCAATTTACCACATATTCTCGTCCGGGATGTGCTCGATGGTCGGATCGAGCGGTTCCTCACGCAGCACCGTTCTCATGTACTGGCTGAACTGGTCTCTGATCGACTGCCTCGTGTATACGCGCGGATCGCAGAGATCGTGGCACACCCACACTACGTGGATGCCGCGTTCGCGTCCCTGCTCCTCGAACATGCCGTGAAGTCCGTCGAGAGCCTTGCAGCTCATGTGCTCCCACATCATGACCATGTCGGCATTCATGATCTCGCAGAACTCCCAGAGCTCATCGACGAGCACCTTGTAGCCGCCGTGCGTGCGGTTACGCATGATCATGTTCTCATTGAGCCACGCCATGTCGTAGTACGCCTTCTCGCGGTTGAGCGGCGTGTCGACCGTCTCTATCATGCGGTTGTTGACCATCGAGAGCATGTCTGTCAGCGGAAGCACGCCCCAGCAGTGGATCATCCAGTAGAGCATGTGTATGTTGTACTGCGGCTGTACGCCCCAGACGATGCACCTGTGCCTGTACTCAGGCGCCATCATCGTTTTTTTCTTATATCCCTGCTCGACCAGCTTGCTGATCTTCTTGTCCAGAGGCGGGAAGAGATCTGACCTGCCGCAGTTGCCCATGTAGTTGGTGTCGTTATACAGCGAGAATACCGAGCCCACGAACTGCGGATAGTCCGTGCCGTTGTTATCGAGCCAGAATGCGCGGTGCTTAGTGGCGTCGTTTACTCTCTCTGCGCTCTCGAAGTAGCGTTTCCAGTTCCACTTCTCGCCGGCGTGATCCTCGATGAATCTGATCGCGGCCTTGACATCGTTGGCGGCGTATTCCTGTACATCGTCCTCGCGATGGCGCATCGGTGCAACGAGCTGGAATGTCGGGATGCCGTACTCTCTCTCGAGCCTGTGAGCTATGATGCCGTTGCCCATCAGAGAACCGTCGCAGGTCGTGTTGACCTGTACGGCGCAGCAGCCGAGGACCGCGAAGTCGTCATCGATAGAGATGCCGGCTTCAGCCTCAGGCATCGGGCAGACATCGCCCGGAAGTCCGAATTCCTGAGCGACATCGAGATAGTGCGTCGTCGAATTCTGAGTCAGGAGGTTGGCGACGAACATGGTCGGCACCTCTCTGAGTATGGCCTTGGTCTCGTCGAAGCCCATCATGAAAGCCGTCATCGCGTTCTCGTCTGTCAGCACGCAGTGCTTCGAGTACTCCTCGTCATTGCCCGTACGGCGGTCGCCACGGAAGATATTCTCCATCGTCTGAGCAACGTCGTAGATGACGAAGTTCATGGCAGTGTGCGTGATGCGAAGCGGCTCGTCCCTGAGTCCGAGCGTGAACTTGTCCATCATGTAAGGCACGGCCAGATAGTTGGCCATCCATCTGTAACGGAACATCGCCTTGATGTTGCGCGGCTTCGAGGTGAAGCGGATGAGTATCGACCAGATGTAGAGCCATCTCGAATAATCGTAAAGTGTATCCTTGACGCCTCTCCACTCGCGGCGCCTGAAGACCCGGGTCTTGCCGTTCGTCGGGTAGAGCTGACCCAGGGTCTGCTCACCCTTCCTCCTCTTAGGGTTCGTGATCTTTTTGACCTGCTTGAATGCCATTACTTCTCACCTCCCTGGAGCTTCTTGATCTCAATGCTCTCGATAAAGACCTATACACAGATAC
>JAZUNV010000005.1:0-3620 GCA_045604305.1 Anaerovoracaceae bacterium
GGCACACTCAAGGACTTCGAATACGTCGACAGGCTCGGCGAGATCGAGATCCCTTCGCTCATCATGAGCGGCATCTCGGATCTGTGCTCGCCGCTCGTAGCCAAGACCATGCACGACGGCATCAAGGGTTCGAAGTGGATACTCTGGGAGAGAGCAAGGCACACATGCTTCGTGGACAGACACGATGACTACTGTGTGGAGCTGATAAAGTGGATGAACGACCACGACTGATGGCTCGACAATTTGTCCATGACTTCGTCTGATCACATTCTCTTCGCCATAAGAAGACCAATAAGAAATGCAGAGCCGGAGCTTCATAATGAGGCTCCGGCTCCATCTTGCAGGATACAACGGGTAAAACGGTAACAAGGGATGAAATCTATTGTAAACAGAAAAACGATACTTGAAGTCATACAGATGCTGATCGGAAACGCCATCTGCGCTTTTTCCGTGGTGTGCTTCGCGCTGCCGTACAAGATGGTAGTCAGCGGCATGAGCGGCTTCGGCAGGATGGTGAATTACTATACCGGCCTGCCCGTATCATATGTTGTCGGCGTGTTCAACGTGGGCCTGTTCGTGATCGGCGCCGCAGTGCTCGGAAAGAAGTACGCAGCGACCATAGCGCTCGGCACCTTCGCATTCCCGATCTTCATGGGATTCTTCGAACACATGGAGTCGATGCAGCATCTCGTGGAGGAGCCAATGCTCGCCGCGATATGCGCCGGAGTGCTCGACGGCATAGGACTGGGACTGGTGATGAGAGTAGGCGGTTCGACCGGCGGTATCGATGTGATAGCCATGATAATGAACCGCAAGCTGGGATGGAAGCTTGCGACTGCGATGTCGGGCATAGACATCGCCATATTCCTGATCCAGATACCTATCACGAAGCCGGAGGGCATCATACTCGGCATCCTTTACGCGCTCGTATACAGCGTCGTCATGGATAAGATGATAGTAATGTCACAGGGCGGCTACCAGATAATGATATGGACGGAGAAGCTGCCTGAGGTCAACGAAGCTCTGCTCGAGATCGGCTTCGGCACCACGCTCATCAGGGCGAGGGGAGGCTACCTGCGCGATGACAAAGAGGTGATACTCTGTGCGGCGAGCAACCGCAATTTCAACAAGGTCAAGAAGGCGGTCATGTCGATCGACCCGGGCGCATTCATGACTATCACAAGTATGAGCGAGGTGAACGGAAACGGTTTCACCTACATGCTCAAGGATGAGAATTACAGGCCTGAGCTCGAGGAGAGACACGACGGCCGCGAGCTGGGAGAGGCTTTGAAATAGAATCGGATCTCGTCAACGGAGTTCTCCCATGAGATTCTTCGGCGCTGCGCTCCTCAGAATGACATAGCAGATAAGCAGCAGATCCATAAACAGACAAAATAATAGACTTAAAAGGGAGACAGTCCGACCGCCGAGGTGAGACTGTGGAGGAGCCGCTAAGAGTGTCGCGAGGAGACTGCGGGCGATTGGCTAAGAACCGGTCGTCGCAAGCGAAGCGTCAGACTAGGTTCTCCAAGAGGCAAAGTCGACGAGCCTGACACTCTCGGCAACGGAGCCCGTCGAAGCGAGGTGGACTGACTGGCCACAATAAAGATATAAATCCTTTGGTATTGGAAGTGTATAGCAGATGAACAATAAGAAGCTTATAACGGATGTGGCGCAGATGGTTGCAGGCAATATTATCTGCGCTTTTGCATTGGGCTGCTTCGCGCTGCCGTTCAATATGGTGGTAAGCGGCATGAGCGGCATAGGCCGCGTAGTCAATTATTATACGGGCCTCCCGGTCTCGATCGTGGTGGCGGCCTGCAATATAGTACTGTTCCTGATAGGATGGGCCGTGCTCGGTCATAAGTTCGCGGCATCGGTCGCGATAGGCACCTTCGTGTATCCGACATTCCTGGGACTCTTTGAGAAGATAGAAGTGCTCCAGCACCTCGTGGATGATCCTCTGCTGGCTGCCATATGCGCAGGAGTCCTCAACGGCATAGGCCTCGGCCTTGTCATAAGGGTCGGCGGCTCGACCGGAGGCACGGACATACCTGCGATAATCGCGAATCGCAAGCTCGGCTGGAAGGTCGCGCCGATACTGTATGTCAGCGACGTGATCATCTTCATACTCCAGATCGCCGTAACGGACACGAACGGAGTCATCCTCGGCATACTGTACGCGCTGATCTACAGCGTCGTGATGAACAAGCTGATCGTGATGGAGCAGGGCGGAGTACAGCTGATGATCTTCACCGATAGGGTGCATGAGGTGAACGAGAAGCTGCTGAGCATGAGGTTCGGCACGACCTTGCTGAACGGCGAGGGCGGATACATGCATGAGGCCAAGAAGGTCATATACTGCGTTGCGAGCAGCCGCAACCTCAACAGGATCAAGAGGGCGGTACTCGCGATAGATGACAAGGCTTTCATTACTATCACGAGCATGAGCGAGATAAACGGCAACGGATTCACATGGCATTTCCTCGGACACGAAGAGTACGAGCCGGAGATGCAGGACCGTCACGACGGCCACGAGGAAGGGGCTCCGGTATCTGCACTCTAAGCGTGTACTAAGACGGACAGCCAGACCGTTGACGCGAGACTGTGGAGGAGCCGCTAGGAATGCCGGAGAGAGACCGCAGATGAGTGGCTTGGAACGAGTTCCCGCAAGCGAAGCGTCAGGGCCGTTCCCCACGAAGCAAGGTCGAACGAGGACCAAATCTTGACCCGGTCAATGAGCGCGAGCGAGTCCGTTCGGAATATCACCCGCATCCACTATTTCGTTAAAGAAAACAGATTTAACGCTAAAGTTTGTGATTTCATACAAATTGTTAACCGCGCCTAAAAATGCACAAAAATACGTGCAAAAAACATGGAATTATTGACAAAAAAGTGTGTACAACGTGTGAAGATAGTGTTAACATATTGACGATTTAGACGGTGTCTATACCACGTTCTAATAACAAAAAACGCATCGAAGGGGCTGACTATTGAGGGTACATGTTAAGTTAAAAGACTCGGATTATCTGAAATTCTGTGAGTATCAGCTGACCCACAGCAAGCAGGGCAGGAAGACGATCCTTCTGAGGAGACTGACTCTTCCGCTGATATCCGTAGCCATGGTCATCGCCTTCTTCGTATTTCACTTCAGCACCAGAGCGATCATCATTGAGATCATAACTCTTGCGGTCGCTTCGGCCATATGGGTGATCGGAGTGCCGGAGATGCTCAAGAGCGGTATCCGCAGAGACTTCTACAAGAAGAGGAGCGGCGGCAGGCTGCCGTACCGTGAGATGTCCACTCTGGAATTCGGCGACGAAGGCATCACCGAGATAAGCGGAAGCGAATCGGAAATGACTCCGTACAGCAGCATCAACACGATAGTCAAGTCCGGAAATCGACTGTTTGTCTATACAGACGGAAACAATGGCTTCGTGATCCCGTTCGATGATGCTGCCAGGAACGGCCGTAAGGTAGCAAAGCTGCTTTCGGAGAAGACCGGCCTCGAGGTCGAGGAAGACCCTGAGGTATAAAACAGTTATTTAATACATACACAACGTATGTAAAGAATAAAACTATTATTAAATCTATTAATGATGGAGGAATCAAAATGTTAG
>JAZUNV010000006.1:0-5772 GCA_045604305.1 Anaerovoracaceae bacterium
CCGAACTTCTTGCCCATTACCTCTTCGAGCTCAGCGAGGTGCTCCCATACTTCGTCGATGACTTCCTGGGAGAGAACTCCGCCGTCCTCAGTGTACTTTCTGCACACATCAGTAGTGATGGTGAAGCCGAAAGGTACAGGAAGACCGATGTTGGTCATCTCTGCGAGGTTGGCTCCCTTTCCTCCGAGGAGGTTCCTCATGTCCTTGGAACCCTCATTGAATGAATAAACATATTTCGCCATAAGCTTTTCTCCTTTTCCTTTCCGGATCCGGACTGGTTGCCCGGCTCCTTCAATAGCTTATTGATACCGATTTTTATTTACATGCCCTGCCGGAAGCTGCCGGCGTGACAGTAAGTAACTAGAACTTCAGGCGCTCCTCTATGTAGCTCCTGACCTCAGCGATAGGAACTCTGACCTGTTCCATAGTGTCCCTGTCGCGGATGGTGACCGATTTATCTTCAGCCGTGTCGAAGTCGACGCAGATGCTGAACGGTGTACCGATCTCGTCTTCTCTCCTGTAGCGCTTGCCGATCGAGCCGGACGCATCGTACTCTACCATGAAGTACTTGCTGAGCTCCTCGTATACCGGGAGTGCAACGTCCTCGAGCTTCTTGGAGAGCGGAAGCACGGCCGCCTTGTAAGGCGCCAGCGCAGGATGCAGCCTCAGTACGACTCTGACATCCTCCTTGCCCTTTGCATCTGTCAGCACCTCTTCATCATAGGCGTCGACCAGGAATGCGAGCACGAGTCTCTCCACGCCTACCGACGGCTCTATGCAGTAAGGCACATATCTCTCGTTGGTCTCAGGATCGAGATAGCTCATGTCCTCGCCGGAAGTGGTCTGGTGCGCCATGAGGTCGAAGTCCGTACGTGACGCCACGCCCCAGAGCTCGCCCCAGCCGAACGGGAAGAGATACTCTATGTCCGTAGTCGCGTTGCTGTAGTGCGAAAGCTCCTCCTGACTGTGGTCTCTGAGCCTGGTGTACTCTTCGCTGAGTCCGAGGTTCCTGAGGAAGCTTGCGCAGTAGTCCTTCCAGTAAGCGAACCAGTCAAGCTCCGTCCCCGGCTTGCAGAAGAATTCAAGCTCCATCTGCTCGAATTCCCTGACCCTGAAGATGAAGTTGCCCGGAGTGATCTCGTTACGGAACGACTTGCCCACCTGGGCTATGCCGAACGGGATCTTCCTGCGCGAAGTCCTCTGGACGTTCTTGAAGTTGACGAAGATGCCCTGCGCGGTCTCAGGCCTCATGTAGATCTCGGAGGCCGAGTCCTCAGTGACTCCCTGGAAGGTCTTGAACATCAGGTTGAACTGGCGTATGCCTGTGAAGTCGCTCTTGCCGCAATTCGGGCACTTGATGCCCTTCTCCTGCAGGAAGCTCTCCATCTCCTCCTTGCTCCAGCCGTCAACTATCACCTCTTCATCAGGGTCCTGCTCCTTGAGGTAGTCCTCGATGAGCTGGTCTGCCCTGTATCTGGTCTTGCACGCCTTGCAGTCGACCAGCGGATCGCTGAAGCCGCCCACGTGACCCGATGCGACCCATGTCTTAGGGTTCATCAGTATGGCTGCGTCAAGCCCTACATTGTACTTTGATTCTCTTACGAACTTGCTCCTCCAGGCGTCCTTGATATTGTTCTTGAATTCCACGCCGAGAGGGCCGAAGTCCCATGTGTTGGCAAGTCCGCCGTAGATCTCAGAGCCCGCATAGATGTAGCCCCTGTTCTTGCAGAGGGCTATGATCTTCTCCATCGTGACGGCTCTTTCGACGTCCGGCATGCCTGTCTTGTCTATTGCCATTAAACTAGTTTTCCTCCCTTAATATGATTTTTCGATCAAGGGCTTCCGATCACAGATCCTCATCCTTGAACTCTTCCTCGATGATGTCGTCCGCATCGCTGGTCTTGTACGAATCGACGGTGTCCTTGATCAGATCCCTGACCGTCTTGCCCGCCTTCCTTGCGATGGAATCGATGGTGTTCATGAGATCATCGAGGGATTCCCTGTCGTTGATCACGCTCTGAGCCTTGTCCATGCTCTTTACCGCGATGCCCTTGGCCTTGTCATATACTCCGATGACCTTGCCGTCGATATCGATGACCTTGCCCTTATCGTCCACGAAGTCGATGCTGCACTGAGCTCCCATAGCAGCCACTATACCGAGGATAGCTCCCCATGGTACGAGTATCGCTCCGATGACTCCCGCAGTCACAGGGAAGTTGACGATGGTCTTCTCTCCCTTTGAAACGAGTATCCTGGATACATTCCCCTTATCTACGAGTTCCTTCATCTTGTGGAAGATCGGGCTGTCCTTGAGGCTCTCGCCGTCCACCTTCGAATACTCCTTGGTGGTCTTTTCCTCAAGCGCGATGATGGCATCCACTACGCTTCCGTCAGCAGCCTCGAGAGCAGCCTTGGCCTCAGCGTAAGTGCAGCCTGTCCTGTCCTTTACGAGTTCGATGTTTTCCAGTGTGATTTCCATTCTTATACCTCCAATCCTTTGGATGTCCTGAGCACATCGACACCCAGATACCGGTCCGTGTACTCAGCAAGTATATCTCTGACCTCCCGCCTCACACCTTCCTTGAGGTCCACCTTTTCGAAGGTCGCGAGAGGCTTTGAGTCAAAGTAACCATACACAGTAATTATATCGAACGAAGGTCTGTAAATCAATGAATCAGGCGTTGTTTTCTCCTGTTTTGCGCAGTCTTCGCAGACTATCCCGCCGCTCGTCACGGAGAAGCTTCTCTCCGCTATCCTGTCGAGGCTCTTGCCGCAGTTTACACAGCACGACATCTCGGGCGCCACGCCGAGCAGCTTGAGCGACTTCACGATGAAGGCATAGAGAAGCGTGTCCACGCTGCTCCTGCTTCTCTCAGCCGAGCTGAGGAAATCCAGCGCGAGATCAAAGAGCCTCGGCATAGGCTCTCCCTCTCCCAGCACCTTGTCGAGGTATTCGATGAAGGCGGATGCGGCCATGAACCTGTCGATGTCCTCGCCTATGGCGTAGAAGCTCCGGCTGACCGAGGCCGAGTTGATGCTGTAAGCCTCGCGGCCCTTGAAGATGTCATATTCCGCATAAGTAAAAGGGCGCAGTGCAAGTGCTGCCTTGCTGCGGCTCTTCTCGTTGACCGAAGTGCCGGCAGAGATCTTACCATACTGCCTGGTAAAGAGCACTATCATGCGCCTGTTATTTGCGATCTTCCGTTGCCGTAATACAATGCCGTCGGTGGAAATAATCATAAGTTGCTCTGAATTATAGCCATTTCGGGGAAATCCCGAATTTGGCTATAATTATTCTCTTCTTTTCAGTCCCGAATTATAGCCATTTTCCGAAAAACTCGAATTTGGCTATAATTTCTTTCCTTTTATTTGCTAAGAATTATAGCCATTTAGCAGAAATGCCGGTTCCGGCTATAATTACGCTCTTCTTTTCAGTCCCGAATTATAGCCATTTTCCGAAAAACTCGAATTTGGCTATAATTTCTGTCCTTTAATTCGCTAAGAATTATAGCCATTTCACGAAAATCCCGGATTCGGCTATAATTCCAATACTATTCGTCTTTATAACCCCAGTTCCGGATAGTGCGCTCGGAGTCGCGCCAGCCTTCCTTTACCTTAACGAAAAGGCTCAGGAACACCTTGCATCCGAGCAGCTCCTCTATCTCGAGGCGGGCAGCCTTGCCGACTCCCTTGAGCTTGGCGCCGCCCTTGCCGATGATTATCCCCTTGTGCGACTTCTTCTCGCAGTAGATCACAGCGCCGATCTCGGTCGCCCTGCCCGGGTCCTCCGGTTCCTTGAACGACTCTATCTCCACGAAGACGCCGTGCGGCACCTCCTCCTTCAGATAGTTGAGCAGCTTCTCCCTTATGATCTCGCTGACTATGAACCTGACCGGGTCGTCGGTCGCGATATCGTCGGGGTAATACATCGGGCCTTCGTTCATGTAACCCGCGATACGGTCTCTGAGCATCTCCACGTTGTCACCATTCAGCGCCGATACGCCGTAGATGTCGTCAAAAAGACCGGTCCCGTTATACTTGTTGTACAGCTCGAGGTACTGCTCCGGGCTCATCAGGTCCATCTTGTTGATCGCGAGCAGCTTCGGGGCATCTGCATCGGCGAGCAGCCTGAGTATGCTCTCGTCTCCCTTGCCGAAGTCCATGGTCCCGTCCACTATAAGCACGATCACGTCAACTCCGCCGAGGGTATTGATCGCAGTCTCATTGATGGCTGAACCCAGCTTGTTGTGGGGCTTGTGGATGCCCGGCGTATCGAGGAAGATCATCTGAAGCCCCTCCCCGTCTTCGTAGCTGAGGTCTGTGTATATGCCTTTTATCCTGTTGAGTGTGGTCTGCGGCTTGGCCGAGGTGATGGCTATCTTCTCGCCCAGCATCGAGTTCATCAATGTGGACTTGCCTACGTTCGGCCGGCCGACTATTCCTATAAATCCTGATTTCATGTTAGTTTTTTGTGAGGCGCATAAGAGAATGTACGGAGAGTGCGAGGTAGCCTGTACTTAGCGATTGACGAGTCGAAGATGAAGTCAGAGCTTAGTACCGCTGCGTTAGGCCGAGCGAGGCGCGAGCCGTGTTCGACGGGTATTCTCTTATGTGCATCAAAATAATTATCTGTTCAAACCTGTCAGTGCTGTTATCGCACGGCTTGTGTTGTGATCAGCTCTGTCTCTGTAACCCTATAATCGACAGCACTTCTTCTTCGCGTTTGCGCATAACAGCCTTCTCGTCCTCTTCCATGTGGTCGTAGCCGAAGAGGTGCATCACGCTGTGTACGAAGAGATAGAGCATCTCTCTGGTGAGGCCGGTACCGTACTCCTCAGCCTGTGAAGCAGCTACGTCGTAGCATATCACCACATCTCCGATGAGTGTCTCCGTCTCATCATCGAGCAGATCCTCGAGAAGCTCATCATGGCCTCCGAACTGAGGGAAGCTCAGCACATCGGTCACTCTATCCTTCTCCCTGTACTCGCGGTTGAGCTCGAGTATCTCGTCCTTATCGACTATGGTGACCCCGAGCTCGGCCTCCATGCTGCGCGGATCGGATCCGGCCGCACGAAGCTCGTCGCCGAATTCAGTCTCGAGCGCGGCGTCCGCCGCCTGCTCCATGAGCTTCCACATCTCAGGAGTCAGCCTGTCGTTGTCGTCACTGTAAATTATGTTCATAATATGGATTCGTTTCCTTCCTAGAAGATCCTTCGATTTCCATGAGATCCTTCACTGCGTTCAGGATGACAGGAGGTGCTCAGGATGACATGAATATGTCATTCTGAGGCCGAAGGCCGAAGAATCTCATCTATCTCTTCGGTTTGCTCTTCTGGTCGTATGTGTCGTAGGCGCGGATGATGCGTTTCACGGGCTCGTGCCTTACCACGTCGACCTCGGTGAAGGTATTGAACCTGATGCCTTCCACTCCCCTGAGCACCTTCTGGGCCTCTTTGAGTCCGCTCATGGTGCCGCCCGGGAGGTCGATCTGGGTAATGTCGCCCGTGACGACCACCTTGGAGTTGAAGCCCATCCTGGTCAGGAACATCTTCATCTGCTCGCGCGTGGTGTTCTGGGCCTCGTCGAGTATGATGAAGGAGTTGTCGAGGGTGCGGCCTCTCATGTATGCCAGTGGCACGACTTCTATCGCGCCCTTCTCTCTAAGTCTGGCTGCGGCATCGAGGCCGAGCCCATCATCGGACAATACCGGCGGGTTCGCCACGGTGTCTTCTTCAACGACGCTCTTCATGCCAGCCACGTGAACCGCCCCTT
>JAZUNV010000007.1:0-9551 GCA_045604305.1 Anaerovoracaceae bacterium
GTCCATCCGCTCACGGCCACGAAGCCGTCCCTGACATCGATGCCGACCGCTATCCTCTCCTTGTATCTGCGGACCATCCTCTCTAGGAAGGCCCTGTCCCTGACAGCTGCCGTCCCGAGTATGACTCTGTCGATACCCGCATCCAGATAGCGCTCTACAGTATCGTCATCACGGATGCCTCCGCCTATCTCCACGAAGGCCCCCGACCGCCTCCTGATCTCACAGACTGTGTCGAAGTTGGGAGTCGTGCCGTCCCTGGCGCCCTCCAGATCTACTGTGTGGATGCGCCGGGCCCCCGCAGCGACGAAGTCTTCCGCTATCGCCGGCGGGTCCTCGCTGTAGACCGTCATCTGATCGTAGTCGCCCTTGTACAGCCTGACCGCCTTGCCGTCATACAGATCTATTGCCGGATATATCAACATTTCTCATTCTCCCTTTATCAGAGTTCGAGGAACGCGCGCAGTATGTCGAGACCCACGTTCCCGCTCTTCTCCGGATGGAACTGGCATCCGTATACGTTGCCGCATGCTGCGGCCGCTGTCAGATCAGCGCCGTAGTCCGTCACCGCCAGCAGCGACTCATCGCAGTCCACAGCGTGGTACGAGTGGACGAAGTATACGTAGTCGCCGTCCTTGATGTACTTGAAGAGCGGCGTCTCCTTTTTGAAGCGGAGCGCATTCCATCCTATATGAGGTATCTTGAAGTCAGGCGGTATCACATCGGCGATCGGACGCACCGAGCCTTTGATGAGACCAAGGCCGTCATGCTCGCCGTACTCGTAACCCTTGTCGAACATCAGCTGCATGCCAAGACATATACCCAGCAGAGGTTTGCCTCCGGACGCCTCGCGCTTCACGACTTCAGCCATGCCTGATTCCCTCAGCTTGCGCGCCGCATCCCCGAAGGCTCCGACTCCCGGTAATATCACCCTGTCAGCCTTTGCGATGACCTCTTCATCCGCCGTGACTTCAGCCTCCGCGCCCACCATCCTGAGCGAGCTCTGAAGCGAGAAGAGATTGCCTACTCCGTAATCTATGATCGCTACCATATGTATCTCCTGATTTATCTCCTACAGAAGTCCCTTGGTCGAAGGGATCTCATCTGCGAATTCCTTCTCTATGGCCACTGCCTGCCTCAGGCTGCGCGCCGCAGACTTGAAGCATCCCTCGATGATGTGATGGGAGTTGCTGCCCGCAAGCTGCCTGATATGCAGAGTGGCTCCTGCGTTCCTCACAAAGCCCAGCCAGAACTCCTCCGTAAGCTCGGTGTCGAAGCTGCCGACCTTCTCAGTCGGGATCTCCAGTCCGTACGAGAGGTGGGCCCTGCCCGAGAGATCCACGGCCGTCATGATGAGAGCCTCGTCCATCGGGAGCGTGCAGCTGCCGTAACGGTAGATGCCCCTCTTCTCGCCGAGTGCTTCAGCGAAGGCCTGGCCGAGCGCGATGCCCGTGTCCTCCACAGTGTGGTGATCGTCGACGTAATTGTCCCCTCTCACGTTGACCGAGAGGTCCATGCGCCCGTGACGCGCGAAGAGAGTCAGCATGTGGTCGAGGAAACCGACTCCCGTGTCGATCTCGCTCCTGCCGCTCCCGTCAAGATCGAGCGTCAGGCTGATGTCCGTCTCAGCGGTCTGTCTTCTGATCTCCGCAGTTCTCATCTGCTTCCACCTCCGTTCAATATATCCGATACTTCCCTGAGAAGTATGTCCATCTGTTCCCTGCTTCCTATGGTGATCCTGTTGTAGTCGGCTATCCTCTCCTTGCCGAAGTGCCTGACTATCACGCCGCGCTTCCTGAGCTCGGTGAATATATGCTCGCCGGACACTTCAGGATGTCTCACGAATATGAAGTTCGCCGTCGAGTCCGTCATCTCAAAGCCCATCTCCCTGAGTCCGGCGCAGGTGTATTCACGGTTCGCCATTATCTCACGGCAGTGAGCCCTGCTGACCTCGTCGTGAGCCAGTGATGCGATCCCGGCCGCCATGGCCAGCCTGTCCACATTGTACGGGTTGGTCGAGAACCTCAATGTGTTGAGATCGGCTATGAGCTCCCTGCCTCCGACCACGTATCCGAGCCTCGCGCCCGCCAGCGACCTCGACTTCGAGAAAGTCTGTATCACGAGCAGATTGTCGTACTCGTGTATCAGCGGCACCGAGGATTCGGTACCGAAGTCCACGTAGGCCTCGTCGACCACCACGACATTATCGGGATTGTGCCGTACTATCGATTCTATGTCCGCCCTGCTGAGAGGGATGCCCGTCGGAGCGTTCGGATTCGGGATGAACACCGTGCCCTCCGCGTCGAAGTAATCCTCGGGAGCGATCGTGAGGTCGTCTCTCAAAGGGATCTCCCTGCAGCTTATCCCCGTGATGTCAGCGAACACCGGATAGAAGCCGTAGGTGATGTCCGGGAACACCGCCGGGACAGCGCTGTCGCAGTACGCGAGGAAGGCGAAGTACAGGCCTTCATCCGAGCCGTTGTTGCAGAGCACCTCGTCCGGGGCGACACCGAGCGTATCCGCTATCGCCCTGCGAAGCTCCGTGCAGTCAGGATCCGGATAGAGCCTGAGAGACCCGGCTTCCTTCGCTACCGCCTCTATTACCTCCGGAGCCGGCGGGAAAGGCGACTCATTGGTGTTCAGCTTGGTCAGCACTCCCGTCTTCGGCTGTTCTCCCGGTGTGTACGGCTCGAGAGCCGCGTATTTATTGCTTAAGTATCTGCTCATCTTCGTCCCTTGTCTTCCTCTCCTACTGTCTTCCCGTCTTCTTATCTACCTGTCTTCTATTTCTTATCTTCTTATCTGTTCATATTCTCATTTATCCATCCTGCCCCATGGCTCCGCCGCGGATCAGCACGCTGCGCGCGTGTCCCGAGAGACCCTCCCTCTCAGCGAAGGCAGCGATGTCGCCTGCGACCTCGGCCAGCGCTTCAGCCGTGTAGTAAGTGTACTGCATCTTCTTGACGAAATCGTCCACTGAGAGCGGGCTTGAGAATCTCGCCGTGCCGCTGGTCGGCAGGGTGTGGTTCGGACCTGCGAAGTAGTCTCCGAGCGCCTCCGGGCAGTTCCTTCCGAGGAACACCGAGCCCGCATGCTTCACGCTGCCGAGCAGGCCGAAGGGATCATCCACGCAGAGCTCGAGATGTTCAGGCGCGATCTCGTTGGCGATGTCAATAGCCTGACTTATGTCGTCCGCGATTATGATCTTGCCGTTATTGTCTATCGACGGCCTAGCGATCGCCTCGCGCGGCAGCTTCGCCAGCTGCTCCTCTATCCCGGCCTGCACTGCGTACGCCAGCTCTTCCGAATCGGTCACGAGCACAGCGCTCGCGTTCCTGTCGTGCTCAGCCTGGGAGAGCATGTCCGCCGCGACTACTGCGGGATCGCTTTTCCCGTCGGACACCACCAGTATCTCGCTCGGACCGGCTATCATGTCTATCGCGACCCGGCCATAGACCTGGCGCTTTGCCTCGGCCACGTATACATTTCCGGGTCCCACGATCTTGTCCACCTTTGGCACGGACTCGGTCCCGTAAGCCAGGGCTGCTATCGCCTGGGCTCCTCCTGTCCTGAATATGCGAAGGGCTCCCGCCGTGCTCACTGCCTGCTGAGCAGTGACAGCCGCAGCTATTATGGCCGGATCGACCGAGCCGTCTGCATTCGGCGGAGTCACCATGACGACCTCGCTGCATCCCGCGATGAATGCCGGTATGGAATCCATCAGGACCGTCGACGGATAGGCCGCCGTGCCGCCCGGCACGTAAAGGCCCGCCTTCTCGAGAGGGACCACCTTCTGGCCCATGACTATCCCGCTCCTGTCGTTGATGATGAAGCCGTTCCTCAGCTGCCTGCTGTGAAAGTCCGCTATGTTGGCCGCCGCCTTTGCGAAGACCTCAGTAAGTCCCGGATCGCTCTTCGAAAGCGCCTCGAGGGCCTCCTTCTTCTCGGCTTCACTGACTTCAAGGCAGAAGCCGTCAGGGTCTATGCCGTCGAACTTCGCAGCGTAAGCCACGAGCGCGGCATCGCCGTTCTTCCTTACATCTTCTATTATCTCCGATACGACCCCGGCCGCGTCCGCCGCCGGCTCGGATCTTGCGAAGACCTCCTCCGCAGTCACTTCAGCGTACTTCAGTATCTTTATCATTGCTTGTTCCTTTACAGTCTTTCGAGAAGCACGTTTATCTCAGCGCTCTTGAAATTATACTCCGCCTTGTTGGCTATCAGCCTGGCGCTGATATCCATTATCTCTTCCACTATGCCGAGCTTGTTCTCCCTCAGCGTCGTGCCGGTCTCGACCAGGTCCACTATAACGTCCGAAAGGCCGAGGAGCGGCGCTATCTCGATAGAGCCGTTCAGCTTGATTATATCAATGTCCCTGCCGTTCTGCGCGTAGAAGCTCCTCGCGATGTTGACGAACTTGGTCGCCACTCTGAGCGGGTATTCCGGATCGTCCGTATAGCCCTCCGGCGCCGCGACCACCATGCGGCACTTACCGATGCCGAGATCCCTGAGCTCGTACACATTAGGCTCATACTCGAGCAGTATGTCCCTGCCCGCGATGCCAAGGTCGGCTGCCCCGCGTTCCACGTAGATAGGCACGTCCGACGGCTTCACCCAGAAGTAGCGCACGCCCGCCTCGCTGTTCTCGAAGACGAGCCTGCGCCCGGTGAAGATATCCGGGCATCCGTAGCCCGCATCCTCGAGCATCTTATATACTTTTTCGCCGAGTCTCCCCTTCGGGAGCGCGATGTTTATCATTGTTTCGTCCTTTCCTCAGTCCCCGCTCTGCTGAGCATCCCCAGCGCGTCAAGATATACCGCAAATCCTATGGCCCTGGACTTCTTATGCATGCGTTGCATCAGTCTGTCGTAGCGCCCGCCCACGAGCACGCAGTCCGGGAGACCCTCGATATAACCTTCGATCGCTATGCCGTTATAGTAGTTGGTATCTGATGTGATCGAGAAGTCCAGGAGCAGATGCCCGTCTTCATCCTTCACATCCTTCAGAACATCCTCGAGCTCCGGCACTTCGCTCTCAGCCGGCGTCCCTTTGCATATGTGCTTCAGCTCCGGCAGGACTTCATCCGGTGATCCCGAGAGTCCCAGCACCTCTATGAGCGGTCCCGCTTTGTCCTCAGGGATGCCGTTTCGGCTGCAGACCTCCTCGATGCCGTGGATGTTCTTGCTCCCGATCAGGCGGTAGATCTCGCTTCTCACGGACCTGTCGTCGCTCATGTCCTCCACGAGAGGGATGATAAGGTCGAGATCGGATATCTTTAGGACGTAGTCATGTCCTTCGCAGATCAGTGCCAGGCTGCTCCCGGCGAGCCTGATTATCTCGCTCACGCTCTCGTTGCCCGCATCGCCTATGCACTCGAGGCCCATCTGCATGATCTCTTTAAAGGTCCTGGTGCGGTCGGACACCCTGTAGACGTTCTCATCGTAGTAGAGCCTCTGTAGCTCACCCGGCCTGTCCTTGATGTTGCGCACCAGCGACATGGTCACGTCGGGCTTGAGGGCCTTGAGCCTGCCGTTGGTATCTGTGAAGGTGATGACCCGGTCCGATGCGAGGAAGTCCTTGTACAGGCTGTAGAGGTCGTAGTCCTCGAACTTGCGCATACGGTATGAAGTGTAGCCGGCCCTGCTGTAGAGTGTCCTAAGGGCGAATATGCGCCTTTCTGTTTTAGTCAGTACGTTGTCGTCGAATTGCATTCTGTCTGTCCCTGTCTGTCGTAATATCAAAAAAGAACAAAGTGTACGTCGTCTGTACACTTTGATACTTTAGCACGCTAAATCGTTAAAGTCAACGCCGCTGTTGTATTTCTGTAAAAGCAAGTTCTGTGCGGCTCCGTTTCGAATGAATGTTGTCAGGTCCGGTGACGAACGGTGCCGTTCTGTTATGATTCTATACTCTGAATTGTAGCCGTTTTTGAGAATTCCTCGTTTTGGCTACAATTTTTCCTGTTTGAATCGTGCTGAATTGTAGCCATTTCTGAGTTTTTCTCGTTTTGGCTACAATTTCCCGTCTTTGATCCGTGCTGAATTGTAGCCGTTTCTGAGTTTTCCTCGTTTTGGCTACAATTCCATTCAAGAGGGAACAACGTTCACGACATATTCGTCGGCTATTTGACTCTGGTTAGCCTGACAACGTGCACGAGGACAGCGGCGTTAAGTCCGACCGCGAGAGTCCCCGCTAGCTCGAAGCACAAGCCGCTTGCTAGCCTCTGGCTCGTCTGATGCCGTACATCAGCACTGCAGCGGCGTTGGATGCGTTGAGCGAATTGATCCGCCCGCGCATCGGTATCGAAAGGACGAAGTCGCACTTCTCCTTGACGAGCCTGCCGACACCCTTGCCCTCGTTGCCGATGACTATGGCGATCGGGCCGGTCAGGTTGGCTTCGTAGTAGGTCTCGCCGTCCATGTCGGCAGCTCCGACCCAGATGCCCTTTTCCTGAAGCTCCTCTATGGTGCGGGCGAGGTTGGTCACCTGGACGACGGGCATGGTCTCTATGGCGCCGGCGGCAGACAGTGCAACTGTCTGCGTCAAAGAGGCGGCACGCCTCTTTGGGATCACGACGCCGTGAGCGCCGGCGCATTCGGCCGTCCTGATGATGGCTCCGAGGTTGTGCGGATCAGATATCTCATCGAGTATGACGATGAACGGATCCTCTCCCGACTCCTCCGCCTTCGCATAGACCTCTTCCATTTCTGCATATCTGTACTCGCTGACCTTGGCCGCGACGCCCTGGTGCTTGACGCCCGGAGCCATCGCATCTATCCTCTCTCTCGGCACGAAGTCTACTATGACACCCTTCTCCTTTGCGAGCGCCACTATCTTTGACACTGAGCCCTCGGAACCGTCCGCGATGAATACGCGTTCGACGTCCCTCTCGCCCGAAAGCACCTCCGTTACCGGGTTCCTGCCCGCTACCACTTCGAGACCGTCAGTCCCGACATTCTGCTCCTCCATGCGGGAGTCCGCAAAGTCATCTCTGCGGCGTGCCCTGATCCCGGCCGGGCCCCGCTTCGTTCCACCAGATGATGCCCTTCTCTTTGGCTCATAGCTGTCGCCGTAATCGCGACGGTTCTTGCCGCCTCTCTTAGGCGCGCTCTTCCTGTCCTTATCGTTGAATCTCTTGTTGTCTCACTTGCTCATAGCTCTACCTGCCTCCGCGCTGAAGCGGATCACATATCTATCTCTTTCAGTATCTCGATCCTCATATCCGGATATAGGCTCTCTATCTCTTCGATGAATACCGCGATGCTGTCATCACGATCCTCCACCGAGTAATCCGGCACGACAGCAAACGACATGTAGTTCTCTTCAAAGTCAGCCATAAAGGAATGCACGCGCTTGACACCGTCGTGCTTCCCGGCCGCGGCGATTATATCGTCCCAGGCTTTGATAACCTCCGGATCCGTCGTGTTGGTCGCACAGACACCGACGGATGTCAGTATGACGCCCTTCTCAGCTGCTCTACGGATGATGCTCCGCGTCAGCCTGCTTATCTCGACCGCCGTCATTTCTTCGTCCACCTCTATGTCCAGTGAACCTACATAGCATTCCTCGCCGTAGCTGTGTATCATCAGGTTTGATACATTCAGCACCTCGTCGAACTCAGCTGCGATGGAGATGATCATCCTCCTGTCCTCATCGGAGAGTCTGGTTCCGAGCATCTTGTCGATGCAGTCCCTTATCATCTCCACACCGGTGCGTATGATCATGAGGGCAATGAAGATGCACAGATAGTGCTCTATGTCTACGCCCGTCACGCGGTATATCACTATAGCAGCGAGTATCGCCAGGGATATCAGTGCATCTCCCAGGCTGTCCGTCCCGGTCATGACCATCCCTGCGGAATCCAGCTCGCGTCCTCGCCTCCTCATGAGCAGACCGTAGAGGATCTTGCAGACCAGTGACACCGTCATTATCACGATCACCGTCGTTCCGTAATGTGGCGCGTCATGAGGATGGATGATCGACATTATCGTCTCGATCAGTGTCTTTGCGCCGATATACATGATGATCACCGTCACAATGAACGAGCTGATGTATTCGAGCCTGCCGTATCCGAGCGGATGAGTGCTGCTGCCTCTCCGGCCCGCGATATAGGCGGAGAGTATGGAGATCAGTGATGAGATCATGTCCGACAGCGAATTCACTCCGTCGAGCATCACCGCGTGGGCATGCACCGCGAGGCCCGCCGTGATCTTGAAGACCGCGAGGAACAGATTCATCACTATCCCTATCATATTGTATCTGATGATTTTCCTGTTGCGTTCCCGGGATTTCCGGTTCATCAATACCTCCTGAAACCCTAGCCCTTGATGCAGGCCTTAACATCGTCTCCGCCGTAGAAGGCGCTTGCCTCGTCGCATCTGAAGGTCAGATACTTCATGCCGTTGTTGTCGAACATCATGTGGACCTCCGGCCTTTCATCTTCCTTGTATATCTCTCCGTAGAGGAACTCACAGTCGGACTCGCTGTCACCGTCTTCGTCCTCCCAGGCTTTCACCTCGAGGCCTTCGTCCTCGATGAACTCCACTCCGCCGAATCTGAGGAGCCTCTCCTCTTCATCACCGTTGTCGTTCCAGTCGACCATGACTATCTCGAGGAAGCCGTCGACCATACCGGCGCGAACGACATAGAGATCCTCAAGATCCTCAAATATCTCCATGAACTCGACATACGCTTCAGGAAGGGAATCCATCAGCTTTTCGAATGCCTCGTCTGCGGCATCGTCCAGCTTGTTGAATCTCGCCTCATTGGCTTCGTCATCAGCCGAGAGCTTCCTGTATATCTTCTCAGGCATGCAGTACATCGCGAGTATCCTCGGATCGACAGCCTCTGTGACCCAGTCCGGAAGATCCTCGTCAGGCTCCTCGAGGTTGTCATTGTACAGCTCCTCGAAGTCCTCTCTCGCCTCCTCCTCATCGAAAGGAGGGCGGTTCTCATAAGCGTCCACTGCAAGGGCATACATCCTGTCGCGAGCCTCAGACTGCTCCTGAACGACGATCGTGTACTGATCCGGATCCGGATCATCGACATCCTCAAGATCGATCAGATACTCAGGCGGCGCGTCGTATTCGGCTCTCTCCTCCTCGATATATCTGTCCATCGCCTGCTGATACATCTCCGCGATATCCTCTTCCGTATAGACTTCCTTATCTATCACCGGCTCATACAGCTCCGAAGCGCCGAGTGACATCTCAAGTGTGTAGTATTCTTTAGTATGGTAACGCACTGTTCTACCTCCCCTGATCCAGTTACATCTTTTCGCTCAGTCCGCTCAGAGCGGAGCACGCGGACGATGCGCAGGCACATCCTCCTCTGCCCGTCTCCCTGAGAGACTCCGGCAGACCCCTGCCGACATCGGTCATTATCTCTATCATCTCGTCCAGCTTCACGGGGAACGTGATACCCGAAAGGGCCAGCTCCGCAGCCGTAAAGGCACCCGCGACGCCTATGACGTTGCGCGTCTGGCACGGGACCTCCACGAGCCCGCGTATCGGATCGCACACCAGCCCGAGCAGGTTTGAGATGGCGATGGATGC
>JAZUNV010000008.1:0-7812 GCA_045604305.1 Anaerovoracaceae bacterium
CCACGGAAAAAGCACAGATGGCGTTTCCGATCAGCATCTGTATTACTTCAATTATCGTTTTCCTGTTTACAATAGATTTCATCCCTCGTTACCGTTTTACCCGTTGTATCCTGCAAGATGGAGCCGGAGCCTCATTATGAAGCTCCGGCTTATTGATTGATTCATATTCTTTATCGGTCGGCGCAGAGAATCTGCTCATCGAGGAGGATCTGGTCGGCGAAGAGAATTCGCTCAGTACGAGGATGCGTGCATCCGAGCGCACGCAGCTTACTTAGATGTAAGTGAGTACGCGAGAATGTGCGCAGACGAAGTAATGGGCGAATTGTCAAGCCGGCTATCAGTCGTGGTCGTTCATCCACTTGATCAGCTCCACACAATAGTCATCGTGTCTGTCCACGAAGCATGTGTGCCTTGCTCTCTCCCAGAGTATCCACTTCGAGCCCTTGATGCCGTCATGCATGGTCTTGGCTACGAGCGGCGAGCACAGATCCGAGATGCCGCTCATGATGAGCGAAGGGATCTCGATCTCGCCGAGCCTGTCGACGTATTCGAAGTCCTTGAGTGTGCCTGTAGGCGCGAACTCGTTAGGACCCCAGCCGTATACATAAGCCTCTGAACCGCTCTTCTTTGGCCTCTTGCAGCACTCAGGAGCATCCTCTCCGAGCCAGTAGTTGCAGTATCTGTCCATGTACTCGTCGACGGCAGCGAGATATGCCTCGCCTGTGAAATCACCAGTCTCGAGCGCATGGTTGATGGCATCCTGCATGTCCTGCGGCATCATCTTGATCCTGCGCAGTCCCTCTCTCTCCCAGAGGCTGCTTGATGGATGACCGCTGGAGATGATGAAGCTCTTGACTCCCTTTGTCTCCTCTTTGTAGTCGATTCCATAGCAGATCTGCATCATGCCGCCCCAGCTCTGTCCGATGATGTGGCATGTATCGAGTCCGAGGTGCTTCCTCAGCTCGAAGAGCTCCTGCATCCAGACTTCCTTGGTCCAGAGTTCAGGATGTCCGTCGAGATACGAATTGCCGCATCCGATCTGGTCGTACATCACGATCATTCTCTGGTCGTCATCAGCGACGTTATCGAGAACCTCATAATAGTTATGAGTCGATCCCGGTCCGCCGTGGAGGCAGATCAGAGGAGCCTTGCCATTGTCCTTATACTCCTCGCCTACTACTCTGTAGTAAGTCTGATATCCCATGAATGGCATATAGCCTTCTTTGATAGTTGCCATTATTACGCCTCCGAATTACTCGCCGTCAGGAACGACAATGATCTCGTCCTTAGGATATACGTTCAGACGCTCGCATCCGTCCTCAGTGATCAGGACGATGTCCTCGATCCTTACGCCAATGCCTTCGTCATAGATGTAGATTCCAGGTTCTACGGAGAAGCACTGGCCTACCTCGATGATCTCATCGTTTACGAGAGATACATCGCCTACCTCGTGGTCCTCAAGACCGATCGAGTGACCCGTTCTGTGAGTGAAGTACTCGCCGAAGCCCTTCTCAGTGATGTAGTCTCTGCATGCCTTGTCGACGTCGCTCATCTTGTTGCCAGGCTTGGCAGCAGCGATACCTCTCTTGTTGGCCTCGAGAACTACATTGTAGATCTCCTTCTGTCTCTCGCTTACCTCTCCGATGAAGACAGTTCTTGTCATGTCGGAAGCGTAGTTCTTCCACATTCCGCCGATGTCGAGGATCACGCAGTCGCCGTGCTTGCCCTTGCTGTCATCAGTGATATGATGCGGATCAGCAGCGCCCTTTGCGTAAGCTGTGATAGGGTCGAAGGAAGGACCGCTGAAGCCCTCTTCCTTGAGAAGCTCGAGTGTCTTGGCATTGAGCTCTCTCTCAGTGAGTCCCTTCGCTGCCCATGGGATCAGCTTGTCCATGACTCTGTCGAGCTTGGCGCCGGATTCTCTCATTGCCTGCTGTTCAGCCTCGTCCTTGATCTGACGAACCTTGTCGACGATGATGGAACCGTTGCGGAATTCGCTGCCGCCGCCGAGCTCCTGAAGTCTCAGGAGGAACCTGGCCGGCCAGTTCTTGTCAACGCCGATCGGAGCGTTCTTGTCCACGTACTTAACAAGGTACTCGCATCCATCCTCTACGTCATCGTAGTAAGTGATAGGAACTCCGAGATCGTCGTTCTGCGGGAAGAGCTTGTTGATGATGAAGTGGTCATCATCGTTTACATTGATGTACAGTGCGTGGAATCTCTCACCAGGGAGGATCCAGTGCTCTGTCAGATAGAAGATCGCGAGAGGATCGGAAATCACCATCTGCGGAAGTCCCTGTTCCTTCATCTTAGCTTTGATTCTGTTGAGTTTGTTAGTGTCCATCTTATTACCTCTTGTAGATATAAAAATGATGAATTAATTTAATTAAATTGGATTAATTTGGATTTAATTAATCAGTTAGACCGCGGTATAGTCCGCGGTATGCATCAAGATTATAGTACCTTTACAACCAGAATGTAACCCCTTTGGGCAAAGATTTTGATATTCATTTAACAATACAAATTATGGTTCAGTATTTATCCTTGTTTAACAAAAAAGGATCCTTCCTTTAATTTGTAAATTGTAGCCAGATCAGCGATTCATCCGTTTCGGCTACAATTCGGAGTGATTCTAAGAAGGAAAATTGTAGCCAGATCAGCGATTTGCTCGATTCGGCTACAATCCGAGGCTGTTTTCAGACGTGAAATTGTAGCCAGATCGGTGATTTGCCCGATTCGGCTACAATCCGAGGTCGTTTTCAGACGTGAAATTGTAGCCAGATCAGCGATTTGCCCGATTCGGCTACAACCGGATGATCAGCAGCAGCTGCCGAGATCCTCTATCCCGCCTTGCATCACGCGCCTCAAAATAAATGGACAAGGGCGGTCAATTCCCCTGTCCATTACTAACACGCTTAAAGGCTCTACCTAGAAGCTCTGTGCTGTTCTGTTGATGATCTCGTCCTGGAGCTCCTTGTCGAGGTTCCTGAAGTAGTCGGAGTAGCCCGCTACCCTTACGATGAGATCCTTGTAATCGTCCGGATGCTTCTGGGCCTCCAGCAGAGTCTCCTTGTCGAAGACGTTGAACTGGATGTGGTGACCGTCCATCGCGAAGTAGGTTCTGATCAGGCTTGCGAGGTTCTCAAGGCCGGTGTCGCCTGCGATGGCGCTCGGAGTGAACTTCTGGTTGAGCAGAGTTCCGCCTGTCGAGCAGTGATCCATCTTGGCGCAGCTCTTGATGACCGCCGTAGGTCCGTTCGTATCAGCGAACTTCTCAGGCGAGATGCCCTCGGATACAGGCTTCTTGGCCAGTCTGCCGTTGGCAGTAGCGCCGATGACTTCGCCGAAGTAGATGTGGCATGTAGTCGGCAGCATGTCGACATGATACTGTCCGCCGCTCATCGTCGGTCTGCCCGTGACCTCGTCCCTGTACAGCTCGAAGACAGCCTGCATGATGTCGTCAGCATAGTCGTCGTCGTTGCCGTACTTCGGAGTCTTGTTCTGTACCATGTTGAGGATATCCTCGTGGCCCTTGAAGTTGTCGTCCATGGCCTCGATGAGCTCCTTCATGGTGAAGTTCTTCTTGTCATATACATTGTACTTGATAGCCGTGAGGCAGTCAGTGACCGTACCGATACCGACGCCCTGGATGTATCTCGTATTGTATCTCGAACCGCCGTTGTTGTAGTCCTTGCCCTTCTTGATGCAGTCGTTGGTCACGATCGAAAGGCACGGAGCCGGCATGTAATTCGCATACAGCTTCTCGATCACGTTGTTGCCGCGGATCTTGACTTCTACCATGTGGTGGAGCTGCTTGGCAAATGCGTCCCAGAGCTCTTCGTATGTGTTGAAGTCCCATGCGTAGCCGGTCTCAGGTCCGAGCTGCTTGCCGGACTGGTTGTCGAAACCGTTGTAAAGTGTCAGCTGGAAGATCTTAGGGATGTTGAGGTATCCTGTCAGGATGTACGCCTCATTGCCCCATGAACCCGTCTCAACGCATCCGGAGGATCCGCCCTGTCTCGCGTCGTCGAGAGTCTTGCCAGCATTCAGCAGCTCCTGGACGATCTCGTCCGTGTTGTAGAATGCCGGCTGTCCCCAGCCCTCTCTCGAGATCTCGCACGCTCTCTTGAGGAACCTGTGCGGAGTCTTCTTGGATATCTGTACGTTCGAGTTCGGCTGAACCAGCTTCATCTCGTCCATGCAGTCGAGTATGAGATAGCTGACAGCGTTGACGCCGTTCGTGCCGTCCTCCTTGATGCCGCCTGTGTTGATGTTGGCGAAGTCAGTGTATGTGCCGCTCTCCTTGAGAGTCACGCCTACCTTGACCGGCGCCGGCTGGTTGTTGAACTTGACCCAGAGACACTCGAGGAGCTCGAGAGCCTTCTCATCGTCAAGGATGCCAGCCTCAACGTCCTTCTCATAGTATGGGAAGAGGTGCTGGTCGAGTCTGCCCGGGCTGAATGCATCCCAAGGGTTGAGCTCTGTAGTGACTGCAAGGTGTGTGAACCAGTAGAGCTGGATCGCCTGCCAGAATGTCTCAGGCTTGTGAGCCGGAACCACATCGAGGTTCGCTGCCATCTGCTCGAGCTCCGCCTTGCGTACGGCATCCGTGCACTTCGCAGCCTCGTCTTTGAGAAGCTTCTGATATCTCTTGCCGAGAGTCATCACTGCGTCGCAGTCGATGAGCATCGCGTCGAGCTCGTCCTTCTTCTCAAGAGCCTCAGGATCGTTCATGAAATCGAGCGCTTCGATCGCCGCCTTTATCTCTTCCTTATAGTCCTCGTATCCCTTTGTGAATACGTTCTTGCCGCCGCATGTGTGTCCCGGACCTCTCTGCTCCATGAACTCGGTGAACATTCCTGCCCTGTAGCACTTCCTCCACTCGTGAGTCATGCTTGCGAGCAGCTTGTCTCTCATGGACTTGCCTTCCCAGTAAGGAATAATGAGTTCCTTCTGATCCTCGAGGTCCTGCTCAGTGACAGTGTAGTTGACGACCTTTCTCTCGTTCATGATGTACATGTCCTCGAGCGTGTGGCATGTGAGCTCAGGGAATGTTGGCGAAGACTGTGGGTCCTTCCCCTTTTCACCGACGATGAGCTCGCCCTCTCCGAGGTAGAGAGTCTTCTTGCTGAAGTACTCCTTGAGAACCATGGCTCTCAGTACAGGCAGGGAAACCTTGCCTTCATACTTCCTGTAGACCTCCGTCTCGATCTTCGCTCTCTCGAGATCGATGTGAGGCTGCGTCTCCATGCTGACCTTTCTCAGCGCCTTGATCCTTGCATTCATTCCGCGTTCTTCCATTGCTATCCTCCGATTTTTACGTTCTGGAAGCCGGCTTCGTTCCATTGACTGACGAATGCTTCCATCTCTTCGTCTGTCGGTGTTGTCAGCCCGGCTGCCTGATACTCTCTGCCGAGCTTGCCGTACTTGTGGGAACCCGTGCTGTGGTAAGGCAGCAGGTTCACCTGGGCAGGCCTTATATCATTCTCCTTGAGGAAGTCCATTATCGCCGTCATCGACTCAGCGTCGCCGTTGACTTCCTTTACCGTCGGTATCCTTATGTATATCCTCGCACCGGCCTTCGCAATGCCTTTGAGATTATCCAGTATGACATTGTTGTCCATGCCGATGTATTTCTTATGCTTCTCGTGGTCCATGACCTTGATGTCATAGAGCCAGGTGTGCACATACGGGAGAATCGCCTCGTAATTGCTGTACGGAGCCTGGCCGCAGGTGTCGATCGTGACATCTATGCCCTCGTGGTGAAGCGCCTTCACCAGTGCCTGTATGTAGTCAGGATCCATCGCCATGACCTCTCCGCCCGAGAGCGTGACCCCGCCGTGCGATTCCTCGTAGAACATCTGGTCCTGGAGGCATATCCTGACCAGCTCTTTGACTGTATAGTCCCTGCCGACGAGCGTCCTGATATTGCCCGGGCACACATCGGCGCATCTGCCGCAGACTATGCACTTGTCCCTGTCGATCTCAGCCTTGTGATCATCATCGAAGCTTATCGCATCCGCCGGGCAGGCAGCTTCGCAGCGTCCGCATCCGGTACACTTGGCCGCATCCACCTGGAGCTCGGGCTCGAATCTCTGGGTCTCCGGGTTGTGGCACCACCAGCATCTCAGGTGGCAGCCCTTGAAGAACACCGTCGTCCTTATCCCGTCGCCGTCATGTATTGAGTATTTCTGTATGTTCGTAACTGCGTGCATCTGTCTACTTCCTCAGGGCCTTCATCATGAGCGGAAACAGCGCCTTGCTGTACTGGCGCAGGTCGAACGAGCCGTTGTTCATGCACCATTCCGTGATCAGCGCCCTCTCTCCTATGCTGAAGAACTTGACCATCTCGCCGACCGTCATCTCATCTGTGAGCACTCCGTCTCTCCTGCCTTCCTCCATTATCCTCTCCAGATATCTGAAGTAGAATCTGTTGCGGTCGAGCAGGCTCGATCCGGTATCCTTGACTATCTGTGCGGAATAGAGATATGACATCAGCCTGTAGTCGATGTTCTCCTGTATGAATCCGTGCACCTCGTAGTTGAGCCACATGAGCTTGTCGAAAGCGTTCATGCCCTCAGGCTCCTCTTTTGCCAGTCTCTCATACTCGCGGTCGAGTATCTCCGACAGGGTATCGAGCAGATTATCCTTGCTCCTGAAGTAGTAATAGAAGGTTCCCTTTGAGATGCCGGCCTCCCGGATTATGTCGTTTATGGTCGTCTCGCTGAAACCCTTCTCATGGAACAGCTCCCACGCAGTGTCGATTATCTTTTCTCTGATCCCTTTAGCCATCTCATCCTCCATCAAATCAGTAACAGACGCCGGATGTCCCCCGCCTCAATGTGCGCATAGGCGGCGGGTTCCATATTCGATCGTCGGTGGCGGGTCTCGTTCCCCAGCTGACGATCTCACGAGCTCTGTTTTTGAACACGTTATAGACTGCGTTCTATCTTTAGCAACAGTATAACACAAAATCAGTAACAGTAAACTCGATTTACTGTTTTTTTGTGAAAAAATAATCGGAGTCCGTTATGAAAACGAACTCCGATGTTTGGATCGTGATTTCTGATCCGCCCTTTCGGGTCAGTACTCCTGAATCGATACGCTTTCCGAGCAGTACTTCGGAAGCAATACGCGTTCCGGGCTGTACTACAGCAGCGATACGCTTGCGATCAGTCCCGCGAATACGATCGATACCATGGATACCAGCTTGATCAGGATGTTGATCGATGGGCCGGATGTATCCTTGAACGGGTCGCCGATAGTGTCGCCTACGACTGCAGCCTTGTGGTTCTCGGATCCCTTGCCGCCGAAGTGGCCCGCCTCGATGTACTTCTTGGCGTTGTCCCAGGCGCCGCCCGAGTTAGCCATGAAGATAGCCATGATGAAGCCGGAAACCGTAGCGCCGCAGAGCATTCCGACTACTCCGAGTCCGCCGAGGATGAGTCCGGTAACGATCGGAGCTGCGATGCCGATGCATGCAGGCAGTACCATTTCCTTGAGTGACGCCTTCGAGCAGAGGTCTACGCAGCGTGCATAGTCCGCTTCTGCCTTGCCTTCCATGAGTCCAGGGATCTCCTTGAACTGACGTCTTACCTCGAGCACTACGCTCTGAGCAGCTCTGTTCACAGCTCCCATTGTGAGCGATGAGAAAAGGAACGGCAGGCAGGCTCCGATAAAGAGTCCGACAAGGACCTTAGGATCGAGAAGATTGAGACTGAGATCCTGTCCCTCCGGCATGTATACAAGGAGCTTCTCCTTGAAGTTGGCGATCAGAGCGAGAGCTGTCATTCCGGCGGAGCCGATAGCGAA
>JAZUNV010000009.1:0-11639 GCA_045604305.1 Anaerovoracaceae bacterium
TAAATGCTTTCGCCGATCATAACGGCGTTGCCGTAAGGACGAAAGCATTGACCTCCGTCGGCAGGCTCCTCCGGTAAATGCCAAGCGCCTGCAGTCTTCTCGCGACACTCTTAGCGGCTCCTCCACAGTCTCACTTCGGCGCTCAGACCGGCCGTCAATATCGGATCGGTTCTAAATGACTGCAATTTGTGGATTTACATACCCGATATCTGTTATGCTTATGGTAGGTATCGGGCATTTTATTGAAAAGAGGAATCGATCTATGATAAAGACAGTCGGCATAGTCGGAGCAGGCGCTGTAGGCAGCTCGCTCATGTATGAGATGTACAGGAGAGATCCGGAGAACGTGTGCTTCATCGCTACCGGCGAGCGCGCGGAGAGGCTTCGCACCAAGGGTGTCTCTGTCAACAATGAAGTCTTCTATCCCGTCATCTATTCCGACCCTTCGCAGGATATACATCTCGACCTGCTGATAATCGCAGCCAAGACATACAGCATGGACTCCGTAATTGAGGATATCCGTCCGCTGATCGACAAGGATACCCTGCTGCTTCCTATAGAGAACGGCATTACGACCACATCGAGGCTCGAGCGCGAGTTCCCGGATAATCACGTTTTCCACGGAGTAGTGCTCAGGACAGATGCTCACCGCATGAGCCGCCGCGTATACTACAACACTCTTGGCGAGATGCAGATCGGCTACGCGGACAATCGCGAGATAAAGCCTGAGGTCCAGGAGACCTATGACCGCCTCAAAGAGCTCGGCATCAACGTGAAGATATACGATGACATGAGGAAGGCCAAGTGGCGCAAGTGGATGCTCAATACAGGAGCCAGCCAGACCGCCGTGGAAGTCCAGGCTGAGTGTGGCTTCTTCGGACAGGTCGAAGAGATCAGGACTCTGATGGCCATGCTGATGGACGAGATAATCGCAGTTGGCAGAGCCGAAGGAGTGGATATAGATGAGGGCGACCGCGATGAGATAATCGAGATGCTGGTCAACTTCCCGCCGGATAAGAAGATGTCGATGCTCCAGGACTACGAGGCGGGCAGACCTATCGAGATCGATGAGTACGCCGGCGAAGTGGTAAGGCTCGGCAGGAAGCACGGGATCCCGACCCCTGCCAACGAGATCCTCTATCTGGCCATCACCGCCCGTCAGAAGATCTCCGAGCTCCGCAAAGGCTAACATTAAAAAAATCGAGCGCTGCATCATCGCAGCGCTCTTTTAATTCTAAATTTGATGACACATTGCTCGTAGTGTCAGTATTATGTCGCCCCTACTCTCCTGCAACCGCTGGGAAGACGTAGATCAGTGTCTTGTCTATCTCAAGCTGTTGCGCCGCCTTGTCGGCATCCAGATTCGATTTTGCTGAGTACAACTCATTCAACATCCTGATCCTGGCAACGAGGTTCTCGTTGCTGTTATTCTTGAATGCATCCCTGGATATGACTATGACTGCTCCTTTGTAATCTGCATGTTGTGTCATAAATGCTTGATACGCCGCATTGGCTATTTCTTCAAACTCCCCAACTGCCTTCGGATCCGGCAGAACGATCGAATACTGCGCTTCATCTTCATTTTCTACGATTTTGCCCCTGCAATCCTCGATCATATTTTGGACTCCACTGTCGCTGGTATCCAGATAGCATGTAACTTTGTCAGCATCGTCCTCTACAACATCGTTTGCCGTGGTTTTGAATTCATCATCCCACCACTTGCTGTGATCGTCGTTCCATCGCGCATAGAGCGTCTGGTCCGCATTAGCGGTGAACTTATCGCCCTTTACGATTTTATTGCCCTTACCGTCTTCCTTCTCTGTGTACCAGCCGTCAAAGAAATATCCGACTCTCTTTGCATCCGGGAGCTCGCCATATGTACCGTCTTCCTCTACTGTTATTGAGTCCCCGCTCAGTTCAGCCTTGTCCTTATCGTCGTCATTCGCATTGAAAGCTACTTTGTACGTCTTCTTGGTCTGGACCTCCCACTGCGCGTAAAGAGTGTGGGCACTTGAAGTATTGACCTTGGTCTTGGAGGTCACCTTATTTCCGCCTTCCTTCTTGGTAAACCAGCCGGTCTGCTTGTAGCCGTCACGCGTAGCTTCAGGCAATGTGCCGTATGTCGAACCCTTCCTGACGTAGATGGATTTCTTCTTGCACTCGCCGCCATTGGCATTGAGCGTCACCTTGACCGCAGTCGTGGTGGTAGAAGTGCTCGGACGCCTTGTTCCCGTGGTGGAGCGACGGGTCGTACCGCTGCTCGGCCTCGTGGTGGTAGTGCTGCTGTCATCGTCGTCTTCAGAATCGTCCTTATCGGTATCATCAGTCGTCGTGTCATCCTCGTAATCATCGGTCTGGGACGGCTCGTAGTCGAATTCGTCGTCGTATTCGTCCTCTTCATCCTCACCTGTGTCAGGATTGATCAGAGGCTTCTCAGCTATGGAGAGGCCAAGATCGTCTCTGCGGTACTCGTAATTCTCCGACAGGTATCCGTCATCCTGTATCCTGGAGTGCACATCGCTGTTGTTGGACAGTCTCGTCCTGCAGCCGCACAAAAGGACCATCAATATCGCTATTGATGCGAGCAGCAGTATTCTGAAAATGATGCGTTTACTGTTTTTCATATCCTGTTGGTACGTCCCTCCATGAGATCCTTCACTTCTCTGGACGTCATGTATATTACAACGCGTATTTAAATTTCAGTTTGAGCTTTTCGCCGAACGAGCTCTTCCTGTTCACCATGTCGATGGTGTCGTTCATGAAGCTGTCCATCTCGTGATGATCCTTCTCGCTGACTTTGTGGTCGCTGTATGCAGCCTCGCTCCACAGCTTGTACATCACGAAGAAGCGTCTGGCGTAGTCCTCCGAGAATTCCCTGGATATCCCCGGCACCATGGAAGTGAACGCAGTAGAAGGCGGTTCGACTCCGTAGCATCTGAGCCACCTGACCGTATACGGGAACATCGCAACCATGGATTCCTTGAGGTCCTCGCTGTCAATGCCTTCGCGGTTTTCAGCCCTTTGTTTGAGCAGGCGCCTGATAAACAGGAAGATCAGGACTCCCAGGGCCAGCACTATCGTTGCTATGATGCCTACTATGTAATATGTCGCGTACTCGCCCTCCAGAGGCGATTCAGTCTGCTCCTCGTCCTCGGTCTGCTGTTCCTCCGGATCAGTAAACCCGCTGAAGTCATCATAGCCGAAGTCCTGCTGTTCGAGGAACGCCGACTTGAGTGCGAACTTGTCTCTGAAGTTCTCATCCATCCTCGAGATGCCGAGATTCTCTCCCGGATCTAACAGCACTATCGCGCCGAAGACTATCATGACGGCCAGTATCACTGCCAGCCTCGATATGAGATTGCCTCCCGAGATCGTAAGCATCAGCGTCACGAGCAGCACTGCGATGAATATCCACGAAGGTATGAGTCCGTAATATGCGAAGGCGAACATCGCGATGATAGACAGGATCATTGCGATCCCCGGTCTTGCCTTTGCCGGGAGCAGAGCCGCGAGCAGCCCCAGCACGCACGAGATCCAGGCTACGCCCAGTCTGGCGTCCATATCGCTTGCCGAGTCTCCTATCTCGAATCTGTTATACAGATACGCCTGCATCTCCTCAGCCACGTCATAGAAGAGATTGATCACCATGGCGAGCCCGCCGAATATGACGCTGCGCCATATAATTGCGACTGCTATCAGTATCAGGGCCATCACGCCTGCAGTGATCCACTTCACCTTCCCCGGCTTGATCGATCCCAGTGTGGTCACGGCCATGAATACGACAAAGGCCGGTATCGCGAACAGGCAGTATTCCGGATAGTCGGTAGCCATCAGGAAGAGACAGATGAAGGCTGTGATGAGGATTCCGCACGAGACATTGAGAAGTATCTCCTTCTTCCAAAGCTTCTTCTCCTCATCCTCCCTCAGCTTCATGATAGGCTGGCTCGAACGTATGGTGGCGCCGAAGCTGTCTCCCATGTCGTATACGCCCGTCTTCGAGAGATCGACAGGCTCTTCCTTCTTTTTCTTTCCCTTCAGGATACCCGAAAACCCGGGCAGGCCCTTCCTCTTGCCGGACCTGTCCTTTTTGGCCTTCCTGGTCTTACGGGCCTTTTTTACCTTTGGAGTCTTTTCCCTGGAAGCCCCGGTCTCGTCCTTATCCGATTTCTTTCCGAATGGCGACTTTATCCCCAATTATCTGTTCCTTATCTATAGCTCTATGCCTGCAGTGTCGGTCATGTACGAAGCCCGCTCGAAGCCTATGACAGTCAGGTTTCTGTCGCTGAAGCTCGAGCCTCCGTATGTCAGGACCGTAGCCTGGCAGCCGTTGGTTATATTGTCTATATTGTCCGGTACCCTCGTACCGACTATCACCACGTGAGCATATCTGCTGTCGGCGATATCCTTCTCTATGCTCCTGAATGCGCTCGGAATGGTAGCCGGCACAGCCAGGAATTCGTCCGCTGCAGCGTGGAATTCGATGTCGTCTGTGATCCTGCGCACTACTGCCAGCCCGGTCATCGGGTCCGTCCAGCTTGCGCGGACGCTCATGTCTTCCATCAGCAGGGCGTGTATGAGCGATGTGTATACCGATGCGACTGTGTCGAGCGCTATCGGATCCTGAGAAATCTCAGAGCCGCTGTCCAGTATCAGGAGGAACTGATCTGTGACCGGATTGCCCAGCTCCTTGACGAGGAGCCTGTCTGTCTTTTCGGAGAGCTTCCAGTGGATGTTCCTGACCGGATCGCCCGGGATGTACTCCCTGATATCGACCATATCACCTGATACGGCGCCCACAGTCTTGGCCGACTCCCTGTCGCTCTCAGGCATGGTAGCGCTGCTGGACGATAGTATCTGCATGTCAAACATCTCCGGCAGCACCGTGAAACCCGTCTGGAAGTCGCAGTCTATCTTCCTGCTCCATATCCCGAGGGGATCCATGACTCTGGCAGATGTTACGGATATCTCGTAGCGTCCCGCATGCACGGGAGTCACATCCAGACCCGTTTCCTTGATCCTGCGGGGCATGATGCCTCCACTTATGACGTACGAGTCGGTCTCGCCCGTCCTGAGGTTCATGCATGTGACCTCTGCCTCCGTGTTGGCCACAGGGAGAGCGCCCATGTTCTTCATGCACAGCGCGTAGCTTCTGGTCTCCGCCCCGGCGCCGTCATCCCTGATCGACAGCTCTACATTGCCGTAGGTAAGTCTGAGCATCAGATAAGACACCGGCATCGCAAGGATGACCGATATCAGAAGCGCCAGTGTAACGCTCTCATTGGAGAACAGATACAGGATCAGTGCAAATATTATGATCAATGACCATGCGATAATCCTTCTTCGCATCAGTATCCCGCTTCTCTCCTATACGCTGTATTTTGTCTTGACGCTGTCGATTATCTGCCCCAGGACGTCGCGCGCGGAAGTACCGGCAGCGCGTGTCTTCTGGCTGCGTATTACTCTGTGCGCACATACGTCGCAGAATACGCCTCTGATGTCTTCTTCGTTTACATAGTCCCTGCCGTGCATCAGCGCATTGGCCTTCGCCATGTGGCTGACTGCAATGGCTCCACGAGGGCTGACGCCGAGTTCGAGCTGCTGATTGCCTCTTGTGGCCTCGACGAGGTCGGCGATGTACTCGACCAGAGGCTCCTTGATGCTGACCGCGAGTGTTGCAGTCTGCATCGCCTTGACAGACTCCTTGTTGACCATCATCCTGACTACCGAGTACGGATCCGTGGTCTGTCTGCCCTGTATGATCTTGACTTCGCTGAGCCTGTCAGGATAGCCGATCTCGAGCCTTGCGATGAACCTGTCCATCTGGGCGTGCGGAAGCTTCTGAGTACCCGCAGCCCCTACCTGGTTCTCGGTCGCGATCACGATGAACGGATCGAGCAGCGGATGCGTGATACCATCCACTGTGACCTGCTTCTCTTCCATGGCCTCGAGCAGTGCCGCCTGGGTCCTGCTGGATGTACGATTGATCTCATCCGCGAGGAGCAGATTAGTGTCGTTGATGATTCCCGGTTTGTATGTAAAGGAATCCTTGTCCTTGTTGAACACGGAAAAACCGACGATATCCGATGGGAGTACGTCAGGTGTGAACTGTATCCTGTTGTAATTGAGTCCGAGCGCCTTGCCGAACGCTACTGCGAGCGAGGTCTTGCCGACTCCCGGTACATCGTCAAGCAGGACGTGGCCATTGGCGAGGATGCACATGAGCACCTTGCTGATCACATCGTCCTTGCCGATGATAACTTTTCCCACTTCGGCTGTTATGGCCTGTGTTGCCTGATAGACAGACTTTACGGTTTCTTCATTCACGTCAGATTCCTCCTGTTATCTGTTGATCTATCTTTATATTGTACAACATTGTACATTATTGTACGACTGTTTTTAATCGAGTCCCGCCCCGAGTGTTTCAATATTGATATCAGTTTTCCAGATATAGTCCGTTCCGCTTGTATTATTGGCCAGTATCTCGAGGAATCCCTCGTTGTCGACTATGCAGCTTTCCACTTCGCTGAGGTCGCACGAGAAGGTCCCGAGGTATTTGCCATGCTTCATGTCGTAGATGTCTATGTAGTTGGTGCCGTGCTTGTTCGAGCCCGAGAGGCATCTGAGCAGCAGCCCCGCATGGCCGCCGCAGTCCTGGGTGTACACGTGCCCGCTGTGTTTGACCACGCCTGTCCTGTACTTGACAGAGTAGCCGTCGCTTATGTCATAGGCGACCATCGCAGTCCTCGAGCATGTGTAGAGGAGCTTCTCTTTCCTGTCGTAGCCGATTCCCGAGCACCCGTAAGGCAGCGTGACACTGCTGTAGCTGCCGGAAGTCGGCTCGTAGGTGACTGCCTTGGAGGACCAGCCCTTGACGCAGTAGCAGCGTCCGTTCTCGTCCGCGTAGGTGAAGCCGTTCGGGTGTCCGAGCGCTATCTTAGGCACCGACACGTCCTTGCCATCGCCGTCGACGTCGAAGCTGACTATGCGGTTAGGACTTCCCATGCCGTATGAAATGATGTATTTATCGCCCGAGTATCCGAGCCCCTGAGGCACTACCGCCCCGCCGGCACCCGTGACCCTCTTGACCACCTCGCAGTTGTCGGAATCGAGGTGATATATGATGTGGGCCGAGGCTCCCCCGGCATCGACAGGCTTTGTCTCTATCGCCTTCACCTCTACGGTATCTTCTGCACCCTCATAGTTCTGCGTCTCCTGAGCGCGCACCGTGATATCCGCCGTGCCCGCTGAATTGATCCTGATCTCGCCTGTTTCCGTTACCTCCGCGACCGACGGATCACTCGACTCATATACGAGGCCGGTCTCAGCCACGGCGTTTATCCTGAACGGCTTGCTGCATGTGAACTTGGTGATCATCTTAGGCACCGAGAGCGTCTGAGGCTTCTTGGTGCGGAAGTTCCTTATCTTGGTCGCAAGTCCCTGATGCTCATCATTGTCCGCTCTGACTATGAAGGAATACGAAGTGTCCTCCTTGAGGCCTCCGACAGTCGCCATGGGCGCCACGGTCCTGAGCTCGATCCAGGTATCGTCGAGTTCGGCCTTCGTATTCTCGACAGAGGTATCGTCTATCTCATCTATATTGTCGGTAGCGGCCGTATGCTCCTTGCAGTACACCTTATAGTCTTTGGTATTGCGCGTCTCATCCCAGGCGAGGGTGACATGGTCGCTTCCTCTCTCCACGGCCCTGATGGAGTCTCTCTCCACCCTGCCCGGATAGGATACGTAGTGATCGTGGATCATGATGCCCGCGACCGTAACGGCCGCCATCAGGATCACCGCAGCAAGCGAAAAGAACCTGATCCACTGGTGCATGGTCAGGTCCAGAGCTCTGATCCGCCTCCGGGGCCTGTGCACCTTGTCAGGATGGCCCTTTCTGATCTTGTTTCTTACCCTTCTGCCGCGCTTTACAGGTGACACTGCCAATGACTCCATACAACAGAAGCCGATCCATGCGGATCGGCTTCCCGGTTTTGATTTCTTATCCTGCCTTATCCGCCAGATGGTTTACTGATCTGCGTCGAACGGCAGTATTGCGACTACTCTGGCTCTCTTGATAGCCTTTGCGACTGCTCTCTGGTGCATTGCGCATGTGCCAGTGACTCTTCTAGGGAGGATCTTGCCTCTCTCAGTGATGTATTTCTTAAGAGTCTCAGCATCCTTGTAGTCGATCTTCTTGTCCTGGTCAGCGCAGAACTGGCAAACTTTACGTCTTCTCATGCCTGTATTCATGCGCTTAGGTCTGCTGTTTCTTTCCATGATTCGTGCTTTCCCCTTTCTTAGAATGGAATATCATCCTCAGCTGCCTGGAATGTATCCGGCAGGTCGTCGAAACCGCCGATACCGTCCTGAGCCTGGCTGAAGCCGGTGTCCTGCATGCCGCCGAAGCCCTCGTCTCTGCCGCCGCCGAACGAAGCCTGGCCGCCGCCCTGGTACGAACCTCCCTGATAGGAGCCGCCCTGGCCGCCATTGCCGCCGTTTCCGCTGCCGCCGCCGAGGAACTCTACGTTGTCGGCTACGACATCAGTCGTATATACTGTGACACCTTCTCTGTTCTTGTAGCTTCCGGTCTGGATCCTTCCGCGTATTGCCACCTGTCTTCCCTTGGAGAGGAAACGGTCGCAGTTCTCGCCCTGCCTGCCCCATACCGTGACACGGATGAAGTCAGCACCCTGATCTTCGCCCTGTCTCTTCGGTCTGTCGACTGCAACTGTCATACGGCAGACTGCTGTCTGGGTGTTAGGCGTATAGCTGAGTTCAGGATCTCTGGCAAGTCTTCCGATAAGAACTACATTGTTCATAGCTTACCTCCCGGTACTACTCCTCGTCCTGGCAGACGATGATATGCCTCATAACGTTTTCATTGATCCTGAGCCTTCTGTCGAGCTCCTTTGGCAGCTCGGCGTCAGCCTTGAACGGCAGAACTACATAGTAGCCTGTGTTCTTCTTGTTGATGTTGTAAGCGAGCTTACGGTCGCCCCATACATCAGCCTCTCCGGCTTCGCCGCCTGCGTTGATTACAGACTTGACTGTCTCAACGAGGTTTGCCTTAGTCTCTTCGTCCAGGCTTGGATCAAGCACGAATAGAAGTTCATAATCTCTCATGTTGACACCTCCTGTGGTCTTTAGTGGCGCAGGTTCTCCCTGCGCAGTAGGTTGCGCATCCGGATTGACGCGCTCGGATATTATACTCTTACCGTCTCGATGATTTCAAGGACTTTTTATGTGTTTTATGTGAGAAAAACTGTCCCTGTGAGGAAGTCGCTTACGACTGGCCCGGGCGGACTCGCTCGCTCTCATTGTCCGGCGCAGCGGTACTAAGCTCTGTCTTCGCCTGGCGGCTCGCCAATCGCATTTATCGAAGGAGCTCGCCTCCGAAGATCAATGCATTCTACCTTACGGCAACGCCGTATACTCACAGAATGCATTTAGTGCCGGCGCCTCCCACGATCCGCCCGGGCCAGTCGCAAGCGGCCTATTGAGCTTTTAGTCGCAGCAGATCAGCGGCGCTAAGTCCGGCGGCGAGAACTCCCGCAAGAAAGGTCAGAAGCACACCGTGACGGCGAACCGACAACGAAAGGAGCTCCGGGAACTGGAGCTCCCGAAGCCTGCCGAGGGAGCGGAATTCCCGGAGTCCCATGGAGGGCCGACGGAGCGGATTGTGCTTCGATCTTTCGAGGACTCTCGCAGACGGACTTATCGACGATGATAAGTGGCCTGCTAACGCGCTTCGGCTTCTGCACCCGTGCGCTTCAGCTTCAGCGCTATCCAGGAGCCGGCTTTCAGCAGCTCCTTGCACGGATGCTCGAATACCTTAAGCGCGAAGAAGGCTGTCATCGCCGCGCCTATCACCCAGTAGACTGTGTAGGCCGCGAGCATCGACCACCCGCTTCCTCCGAAGGCGAGCCCCTTAGCCATCCCCGCCGCGCCTGCATCGTAAGTGCCTCCGAAGAGGACGACCAGCTTAGGCAGTATGGCCCAGTTCCTGAATAGATAGCACAGCGGTCTGTGCCAGAAGTATATGTTGAGGGTGCGGCCGCCTATGGTCGTGATATATCCGAGAGGCTTGTCCGGCACCAGTATGACTATCGACATCAGCAGCACGAAGGCGACCACCCAGACTGCGATCCTGATGGCCCAGCCCCAGGTCATGGCATATGGGAAGAGGTCTGAGAGGAATTCATATGAACGCCTGCCGGTGAACCATTTGCGCCATCTGTACGCTCCCCATGGCCCCATGGCGCAGACTGCTATCGATACGATCAGCACTATCGCCGCGATCACTTTGTACTTCATCTTATCGACCATGGCCGGGAAGGTCTTCATATCCATATAGTAGCCGAGCATGTAGAACGGGAGGAAGTTGATCATCCTCGCAAGGCAGAAATCATCCCCTATCGCAGGGAAGTATCCGACTACAGCGCTCAGGGCGAGTGAGCCCGCGATCATGTAAGCCGGCTTCACCCTGCTGTCTATCTTTCTCATCAGATAGAAGAGCAGCTCGTACTCAGCCATTACAAAGAGGTACCACGGGATGCCCGGCTCAGCGATCCAGTGCCAGAGAGGGTTCTGCCCCATCAGCGTCCTGGTGAACTGCAGGAAGATCTTGAGTCCATAGCCGCACAGGAAGAATCCCCAGAACTTGTCCCAGCGCATGACGGTCGCCCCGCTGATGCCGAGACCCTTCTGCTCATCCGTGATGTAGCGCTTGTGCACCAGTCCGGAAATGAATATGAACGCAGGCATGTGGAACATGTATATCCACAGAGTGGTCCATCTGACCAGAGCGCTGTCAGACACGTAGTCCGTCGTCATGTGGCCTATGACCACGAGGAATATGAGCAGTGCTTTTACATTATCGTATTTATAAATTCTGTCCTTCATCTGTCTTACCTCAGGCTGCATCCCTGAGCCCTTCTCTTGATTTATCGTGCTTTTTTAATAATACAGGACCGTCCGTGATTTGGCTATATCGACCGGCCGGGATCAGGTCCTCATCTATGCGGTCCTCGTAGGGGTCGGCAGCGCCTGTCGCTCCGAGCACATGCATGCCTCCCGCGTCGTATCTCGTTATCTCTATGCGGTTCCTGTAGACCTCGCATATCGTGCATGTGAGCGTCTCATCGGTCGCCCTGTACTGAGAACCCGGATCGCTGCTGTACTCTTCCGGCGCGCAGTTCATGTAGTATCCCGTATAGCCTGCGTTCAGGTATGTGAAGCCGAGCTCCTTCTCCTCATACTCATCCGTCGTGATCTCCCCCTCGTGCGGAACGGGCAGCAGCATGGTATCTCCCGGCGCCTTGTACACGCATGCGCCTCCGAGATAGCAGTCCCAGCCCTTGGAATGGTCGTGCCCGAACAGGTATATGATGTCCAGTTCCTCAGACGCTTCGTTGACCGCATCGAATATGAGCGATGAGTAGATATTGTCTCCGGTGCTGTGCCGCGACGAAGCTCTGGCCGTGTAGTGCAGAGGCACGTGGCCGGCTATGAAGACCGGTCTCGTCTCGTCCGCCTTGATGAGTTCGTCGAAGCAAAGCTTCATCCTCGCGGCAGCTGCCTTCACCTTGTCACGGCTCCCCGCCGCGCTGCCCTGCTTCCACGGGAAGTCGTTCTCAGTATTG
>JAZUNV010000010.1:0-5167 GCA_045604305.1 Anaerovoracaceae bacterium
GCTTGGCCTCCGACTTAGTCAAGAAGGATTATGATTTCATTCTCGTAGACTGTCCTCCGTCACTCGGAATACTCACGATCAATTCACTGACCGCTGTCGACAGCGTGCTTATCCCTATCCAGTGCGAATTCTACGCGCTTGAAGGCGTAAGCCAGCTCATAAGTACAATCGAAAAGGTAAAAGAGAGACTCAATCCGGGTCTTTACATAGACGGAGTCATTCTGAGCATGTTCGATGGAAGAACGAACCTCTCCCAGGCCGTTGTCGCAGATGTCAGAAACTTCTTCGGACCGGCCATGTACCACACGATAATTCCTCGAAATGTAAGGCTGGCAGAGGCTCCGAGCTTCGGTAAGCCGATCATAGATTATGACCCGAAGGCGCAGGGCGCTAAGGCATACCAGGAATTCACCAAGGAATTTCTGGCCAGAGAGAGAGCAAGAAAGAGAGCGAAGTAACAATGGCCAAGAAAGCAGGACTCGGTAGGGGACTGGACGCGCTCTTTGCTGACGCGGCCCCTGTAGATGAAAAACGGAGAAATGTTTCCCCGGGAAACACCCAGGGGGGAACGGATGAGAGCGATGACAGGGATCTCTACATCGACATAAACGACATCAGACCAAACAGTGCACAGCCTCGTAAGAACTTTGACGAGGTAAAGCTCGGCGAGCTGGCAAGCTCCATAAAAACAAACGGCGTCATACAGCCGCTCATTGTAAGAGAGAGCGCCAACGGTTACGAACTGGTAGCCGGTGAAAGAAGATGGCGCGCGGCAAGGATGTCGGGTCTCAGGACCGTCCCGTGCATCGTGAGAAACTTCGATGACAGGCAGAACGCCATCGTCGCCATCATCGAGAACATGCAGCGCGAGGACCTGAACCCTATCGAGGAAGCGAAGGGCCTCAGGTCGATGACAGAGAAATACGGTTTCACGCAGGAGCAGGTATCGGCCTCTCTCGGCAGGAGCCGTACATATATAACGAACAGCATCAGACTTTTAAAACTTCCCCCTGAGATACAGCAGTACGTGTCAAGCGGACAGATGTCCGCGGCTCACGGAAGAACCATTATCAACATCTCTGACAGGGAGAAGCAGATGGAAGTGGCCAACAAGATCATCCGCAACGATCTTTCCGTCAGAGCTACGGAGAAGCTTGCCGAGAAGGTCAAGGATGAAATCAAGCCTGATCGCAAGAAGCGTAAGAAAGCTTCAGATCAGAATATTGCCAAGTCTGCTGAGATACAGGCGGTCGAGAGAGAGCTCATGACGCTGACAGGCACAAGAGTGCGCATCGCCGGCGACGAGAAGAGCGGCAGGATCGAGCTGGAATACTACGGCATCGAAGAGCTCAACAGACTGATAGACGTACTGAGAGACGCTTTTAAATAGAGGGTGTGCACAGCGTGTAACGCGTGCAGAGGTAGACAATATGGAAAAAAATTATATCTCGGAGCTCCCTATCCCGGCGTGCATCGTGGATAAGGATGGCATAGTGAGAGGTGCGAACCCGCTGATGAAGAACGTCTTCGTATACGAGGACATCATCGGCTCCAATTTCTTCACACTGACGGGCGTGAAGAGAGAGCAGCTGCTCAATGCCAACATTAACGAGATCATAGTCGACCGCAACGACAAGGTTTTCAAACTCTGGATCAATGAGGAAGCAAAGGCGGACGACGAGGTAGTAGTCTTCTTTGACGAAGCGACGGCAAGGGAATCGTTCAGATCCCAGCTGGAGTCCGACAAGGCGGCTATCGTATATATCAACATCGACAACTACGACGAGCTGATCGCGAGCGCCCCTGAGGATTACAAACGGGTTATCCCGTCCCAGATCGACGGTATACTGCGTAAGTGGGGGGACAGCTTCGAGTCACCGGTCATCAGCACCGACGATGAGAGATACGTGATGTACACGAGCAAGGGCAAGCTCGATGAGATGATCGAGGAAAACTTCAGCGTGCTCGACGAAGTCAGGAACATTGAGTCGCAGATCGACTTCCCTGCTTCTATAAGCATAGGCGTTGGAGTCTCGGCGGTGTCGCTCATAGAGTCGTCGGAACTCGCCGAGGCAGCCCTCGAGCTGGCTCTCGGACGCGGAGGCGACCAGGCAGTGGTCAAGGATGATGACGGCACCAAGTACTACGGAGGCACACTCCAGTCCCTCGAGAAGAACAATCGTGCCAAGGCCAAGGTCATCGCCCATGCGATGAAAGGCCTCATACTCGAAGCAGATAAGGTCTTCATCATGGGTCACAGGTGGCCTGACATGGATTCCTTCGGAGCGGCAGTCGGAGCGAGCGCCATATGCACTTACCTCGACCGCAATTCGTACATCGTCATGGAGAAGCACAACGATGCGCTCGATTCGATATATAACCAGGTCGCGGACACCGAGGACTACAACATCATAAAGCCGGAGAGAGCTCTGCGCATGGTGACGGACAAGTCGCTTCTCATAATCGTGGACACCAACAGACCGGTGCTGATCGAGAGCCCTGAGCTCGTCGAAGCATGCAGGACCAAAGTCATAGTCGACCACCACAGGCTGACAGCCGATTCGTACCAGAATGTGGCTGTGGCATATATAGAATCGTACGCTTCATCGGCGAGCGAGCTGCTGAGTGAACTGATGCAGCACTTCTCACAGAAGCGGTTCATCAACAAGCTCGAGGCCGAGGCCATGCTCGCGGGGATAATGGTAGACTCCAACAACTTCTCGGGAAGGACAGGAGTCAGGACATTCGAAGCGGCTTCATGGCTCAAGCGCGGAGGCGCCGACACCACGGAGGTCAAGCGCTTCTTCCAGGTGAGGCAGGAGGCCTTCAAAGCAAAGGCCGACGCGATAGCTAGCGCGGAGTTCGCCGAAGACGGCGCGGCCTATGCGATCACTGAGGGCACTACGAGCAATACACAGATAATCAACGCCCAGGTCGCCGATGAGCTGATGACCGTCAAGGGCACGAAGGCTTCGTTCGCGCTCGGGCGCAACGAGAGAGGTCAGACCGTGGTGAGCGCGAGGTCACTCGGAGATCTCAACGTACAGACTCTGATGGAGAAGCTCGGAGGAGGCGGACACTTCACCTCCGCAGCGGTACAGACCGACGAGCCGCTGGCCGAAGTGCTGGCGACCATCAAGAAGCTCGTCAGAGAGGCCAACGAGCGCGAGGAAGAAGAACGCCGCAAGACGCTGAGCAAGACACAGGAAATAGAACTGATCCGATAATGATGTCATCCTGAGCGCAGCGAAGGATCTCATAGAAAAGAAATAGGAGATAGAAAATGGAAGTAATTCTGAAACAGGACGTAAAAGGTACAGGCAAGGCAGGCGAAGTAGTCAAGGTGAGCGACGGTTTCGCGAGAAACAAGCTCATCCCTGCAGGACTTGCGATCGAGGCTACACCGGGCAATATGAAGGCTTACGAGAGAGAGAAAGCCAAGATCGCCGAGAAGTATGCACAGAACAAGGCTGAGGCCGAGGCGTTTGCAGCCAGGATCAGCTCCAATGAGGTAGTCGTAAGGACCAAGGTCGGCGACAACGGCAAGCTCTTCGGATCCATCACATCGATGGATATCGCAGAGGCGATCAAGGAGCAGACAGGCGAGGAGATCGACAAGAGGAAGATCGTGCTCGACAAGCCTATCAAGGAGACAGGTGTATACGATGTCGAGGTCAAGCTGTTCCAGGACGTGAACGCTAAGGTAAAGGTGAAAATCGAGGGTTAGATCCAATATGGATGAAGAAAGAAGAGACGTGCTCCTCCCACCGACGGACATAGAAGCCGAGAAGGCCGTACTGGGCTCCCTCCTCAAGAGCCAGGACGCCAGAGCCGACGTGGAGCCGCTGCTCAGGGCGGAGGACTTCTATCTCAAGGAACATCAGGAGATATACAACACCATACTCGACATGAACCGCAAGGGTACGGGCGTGGACATCACGACCGTGTACTCGGCGCTCAAGCAGAGGAAGACGGCGGACATGGTCGGCGGCATCACCTATCTGAGCCGCCTCATGGACGAAGCCATCGTGCCTTCGAATGCGCGCTATTACGCTGAGACCGTTTCCGACAAATCCAAGATGAGGCAGCTCATCAACGAGTCGGAAGCCATACGCGACGCGGCGTACTCGCAGGAGCTGCCGCCTGAGGACATACTGGACAACGCCGAGCACAGGATACTCGAGATCGCCCAGAAGTCGCAGCGCAGCAGATACGTGGATATAGATGAAGTCATCATCGAGAACTTCAAGCAGCTGCAGGAGCTCGAGAAGAACGGCGGAGAGTCAAAGGGAATCCCGACAGGCTTCCGCGATGTAGATAAGATACTCGGAGGCTTCCAGAAGACAGACCTCATCATCCTGGCCGCAAGGCCGGGCGTAGGCAAGACCGCATGGGCACTCAACGTGGCCGAGAACGCGGCGCTTGCCGGCAAGAAGGTCATAGTGTTCAGCCTCGAGATGGCCAACACTCAGCTCGGAGAGAGAATGCTTTCGATGACTTCGAACGTGCCGCTCGAGAAGATACACAGAGGCGAGATCGATCCGGACGACTGGGAGGACCTGAGTGCCGCCCAGGACAGTCTGTACGGGATCGACATGGCCATCGATGAATCGTCGGTGATCACGCCGGTAGAGATGAAGAACAAATGCCGCAGGTTCAAGCAGGAGAAGGGAGGACTTGATCTCGTCGTCATCGACTATCTCCAGCTGATGAGCATGGGCGGATACAGGATAGAACAGAGAGAGAAGGAGATCGCGGCCATCACGAGATCGATCAAGATCATGGCAAAGGAACTCGACTGCGCGGTGATACTGCTGTCGCAGCTCTCCAGAGGACCGGAGCAGCGCGGAGGCGACCACATGCCTAAGCTGTCAGACCTCAGGGACTCGGGCGCGATCGAGCAGGACGCAGATATCGTCATCTTCCTCAAGAGAGATGACTACTACAGCTCAGAGGACGAGAGGGCCAACATCGATGATACCACCGGCCTCACCTGCGCGGTCAATATCGCCAAGCACAGGAGCGGACCTGTCGGTATAGCATACCTGACATGGATCCCCAGATACGTCAAATTCGGCAACATGGCCAGAGAGTAAGAATGACCGGGTACAGATACAGTAACAAATGGCAAAGATAAAGCTAGCACTTCAGGATAAACAGAATATCT
>JAZUNV010000011.1:0-8073 GCA_045604305.1 Anaerovoracaceae bacterium
ATCTCGAGGTCGTTGGACTCAATCTGACTCCGGGTGAACCCGGGACGACCAATACGCTGCTGACCGTTGAGATAACGGACATGCATCAGATACAAGTCGGAGGCCAAGCGGTCTTAGGAAGACAAGCAACTATTGCAACCCCTTGGCCCACAGAACGACATGGCTACGATCCGACTTGACAACGATCTCGAGGTCGTTGGACTCAATCTGACTCCGGGTGAACCCGGGACGACCAATACGCTGCTGACCGTTGAGATAACGGACATGCATCAGATACAGAGGCTGCTGACGGGGCTGAGACAGGTAGAGGGAGTAACGAAGGTCTACAGACCGCGCTAAGCGCCATTTTAGCTGATCTGCAGCGATACAGTACGTGGACTAAGGGCCTGTCTCGGCATGCTCCCTCGCGAGTTTATCGCTCAAATAGCATTCGATGCTGTAGTTTAGTGCTATAGGCCGATACTGTATGAGCTTTCGTGAGTTAATGCCGAGGTTGGACTCCGCTCATTCGCTCACGACATGCCTCGCAGCCCTTAGTACCGATGCTGAAGGATGCGCATATATCCCGAAGCAGAGGCTTGAGGCCCGCCGGCACTTAGCGATTGGCAAGCAGCCACCCCAGGCGACGATATGAGGAGCCCCATGGGCTGCGCAGACAGAGCTTAGTACCGCTGCGGATCAGCCGAAAGAGGCGAGAGCCGTACTCTGGTGAGGGATATATGCACATCGATTCAGATCAGCAACTAATTACGATAATACTATATCGTTAACAGGAGACTTATATGGCATTGGAAATAGTTTGCTACCCGAAAGGGTTATACGGTGAGAATACCTATCTGATAACAGATGAAGCTACAGGCAATAAGGCTGTGATCGATCCGGGTTATTACGAGACCGATATGAGGCTTGATATACCTGACAGCTCATATCTCAGGTATCTGCTTCTTACTCACGCTCATGACGATCATTTCCTGGCCGTACCTCATTATCTGAAGGAATATACGGGCGTAAAGTTTGCGGCTCCGGAGGGTGATCTCGAACTGCTGAGGAAGTACGGCTGTCCTGAGCCATCCATGGTCTTAAAAGACGGTGATGTCATCACTCTCGGTGAGACTGAGATCAGGGTCATCGCTACTCCTGGTCACACTGCTGGCGGAGTATGCTTTGCAACTGACAAGGAGATCTTCAGCGGAGACACGCTGTTCAGACTGAGCGTCGGCAGGACTGATCTTGAGACGGGTGACTGGGACACTCTGATGAAGTCCATACAGGAGAAGCTCTACACTCTCCGAGATGATCTCGTGGTTTATCCGGGACACGGCATGGAGACGACCATAGGCTTCGAAAAGAAGGCAAATCCATTTGTATAGATTCTATATCAACAACATAGACGACGAATATCACTATCTGGAGCTCTGCAGGGTATTCCTGCCGGACGACGGCTTCGAAGTGATCTCATACAGCTCATACAAGGGCAGGACCATTGCGGGTCTGCTCAGGGATGGCTCGTACCTGGTAAATCAGTCAGGCTCTGATGACAGGGATGAGATCAAAAGGGAGCTCTACGGACTGCTGTCGGAGATCACGGGTATGAGACCTCCGTGGGGAACTCTCACCGGTGTGAGGCCTCTCAAGCCTGCGCTTGAGATATGCAGGTCATCATCCATGGAGGAGATGAGAAGGGTCCTGCGTGAGAAATACCTCATGAGTGAGTCCAAGATCGACCTGATAGCCGACATCGCGGAATATCAGCTGTCACAGGGCCTCGGAGATCCGTGGGACATGGCTTCTCTCTATGTACACATACCTTTCTGTCCGACCAGATGCGAGTACTGCAGCTTCGCGACCAATATAGCCGGTGAAGAAGCTCAAGAGAGATATCTCTCGGACCTTCTGAAGGAGACGGCTTATGCGGGAAGCCTTGCAAAAAGCCATGGGACAAAGATCGAGAGCGCATACATAGGAGGCGGAACTCCGACAACGCTCACGGCTTCTCAGCTTGAGAGACTCATAGGAGAGATCGCCGATTCATTCGGGATAGATCCTGCTTCAATGGAATTCACCGTAGAAGCTGGCAGACCGGATACGATCACGAGGGACAGGCTCGAGGCACTCAAGGCTCTCGGTGTCAGCAGAATAAGTATCAATCCGCAGTCGATGAAGGACGAGACCATGAAGCTGATAGGTCGCGACCATACAGCCGATGACATCAGAGAGGGGTTCAGGACGGCGCGTGAAGTCGGATTCGACGTGATCAATGCGGACCTCATAGCGGGACTTCCGGGAGAGGATGAACAGGACTTTGAGAGGACTCTCAGCGAGATCATCGGGCTCGGAGCGGAGAACATCACGATACACACTCTGTCAGTGAAGCGGGGTTCAAGACTGAGAGAGAATGATCCGGCGTATTACAGGCGCAATGTCGAGACCGTTGGCAGCATGCTCGATATCGCTTCGACTATGCTGAGACAGGCAGGCTTCAGGCCTTACTACATATACAGACAAAAACACCAGATAGGCTCCTATGAGAATGTCGGCTGGTGCAGACCGGGCAAACACTCCATTTATAACATCAGGATCATGGAGGACAAGCAGACCATAATCGGCCTCGGAGCCGGAGCAGTCGGCAAGGTCTACTACAGGGACGAGGACAGGCTCGAGAGAATAGCCAACGTAAGCAATTATGAAATATACAGCGAGCGCTTCGATGAGATGCTGGCTCGCAAGGACGAATACTACAGATAAGCGGAGGTCATAAGCAATGGCAATGAAAGCGCCGAAAGGCACGAAGGATATGCTGCCGCAGGATGCATACAAGTGGCACTATATCGAAAGGGAATTCGCAAAGATCTGCTCCGAATACGGATTCAAAGAAGTGAGAACTCCGGCGTTCGAGGCTACAGAGCTCTTCAACAGGGGCATTGGCGATACGACTGACGTGGTCCAGAAGGAGATGTACACCTTCAACGATCTCGGCGGACGCAGCGTCACGCTCAAGCCTGAAGGGACTTCGCCGGCGGTCAGGGCCTTCATAGAGAGCAATCTCTACGCTGAGACACAGCCGACCAAGATGTACTACGACACTCCATGCTTCAGATATGAGAAGCCTCAGGCCGGAAGGCTAAGGGAATTCCACCAGTTCGGCATAGAGAATTTTGGGACTCACTCGATGATGGCCGATGCGGAGATCATCGCTCTCGGGTATGACTTCCTGACCCGCATGGGCATCACGGACATAGAGCTTCACATCTCGAGCGTGGGCTGCCGCAAGTGCAGGCCTGTACACAGGGAGAAGCTCCAGGACTTCCTTAGACCTAAGTACGACTGCCTCTGCGAGACCTGCAAGTCCAGGTTCGACAAGAACCCTATGAGGATACTCGACTGCAAGTCCCCTGAGGATCAGGAGATCGTAAAGGGCGCACCGATGATGCTCGACTACCTCTGCGAAGACTGCAGGAAGGACTTCGAGGATCTGAAGTCTTATCTGGATGCCATGGGCATCAAATACATCGTGGATCCGACCATAGTCAGAGGCCTCGATTACTACACCAAGACGGCATTCGAGTTCATCACAACTAAGATCGGAGCTCAGGGCACCGTCTGCGGAGGCGGCAGGTACGACCACCTGATCGAGGAGATAGGCGGACCGGACATGCCGGGAGTGGGCTTCGGACTCGGAAAGGAAAGACTGCTCCTGCTCATGGAGACCATGGGCGCGGACTTCGGAGCCGATGACCGTCCTCAGATATTCCTCGCATGGATAGGAGATGAGGCGAAGGCATATTCCGTCAGGCTCCTGCACGAGCTCAGGAAAGCAGGCATCAGAGCCGAGATCGACACCAGGGAGAGGAATCTCAAGGGGCAGATGAAATACGCCAACAAGCTCGGCGCCGCTTACACGGTAGTCATCGGAGATGATGAGGTATCGAGCGGTGAGCTGACGCTCAAGAATATGGAAACTTCAGAGCAGACAAAAGTAAGAAGGGAAGAACTTGCAAATGCTATATAAGAGAACGCATATGTGCGGCGAGCTGAGGCTTGCCGATGAGGGTAAGGAAGTAGTGCTGAACGGCTGGGTAGCCAAGGCAAGGAGCCTCGGCGGTCTGGTGTTCGTGGATCTCAGAGACAAGACCGGTATAACTCAGATCACCTTCAACGAGGACGTACCTGAGGATGTGATCGAGAAGGCCAAGAGTCTTAGAAGCGAGTACTGTATCGGAGTAAAGGGAGTCGTGAGGGAGAGAAGCTCCAAGAACTCCAACATCCCTACAGGCGACATCGAAGTCTTCGCAAACGATATCGTGATCTATTCGAGCTCTGAGACTCCGCCGATCTATATCAAGGACGACGACAATGTCGATGACAATCTGAGACTCAAGTACAGATATCTCGACCTCCGCAAGAACAAGATGCAGAGAAATCTGACAGTCAGGCACAAGGTAGTGAAGTGCGCGCGCGACTACTTCGATGAGCAGGGCTTCACTGAGGTCGAGACCCCTATGCTGATCAAGCCTACACCGGAGGGCGCCAGGGACTATATCGTCCCGAGCAGGGTGCACAACGGCAGCTTCTATGCTCTGCCGCAGTCGCCTCAGATGTTCAAGCAGCTCCTGATGGTGGCGGGTACCGACAGATATATACAGATCGTAAAGTGCTTCAGAGATGAGGACTTAAGAGCCGACAGACAGCCTGAATTCACACAGATCGACCTCGAGATGTCCTTCGCCGGAGTTGACGATGTCATCGAAGTCCAGGAAGGCTTCATCAAGAAGGTCATGAAGGAAGTCAAGGGCATCGACGTCGAGACTCCGTTCCCGAGGCTGACATACGCCGAGGCAATGGAGAGATACGGCTCTGACAAGCCTGATACCAGGTTCGACATAGAGCTAATAAAGCTCAACGATGTGTTCGCCGGATGCGGCTTCGAGGTGTTCACCAAGACACTCGCCGAGGGCGGAGATATCAGAGGCATCTGCGTACCGGGTGCAGCGGCTGAGTTCTCAAGGAAGAAGATCGATAAGCTGGTCGATGAGGTGAAGCACTACGGCGCCAAGGGCCTCGTATGGATCAAGAACGAAGAGTCCGGCATCTCATCATCCGTGAGCAAGTTCTTCTCCGATGACGAGTTCAGGGCTGTGCTCGATGCATGCGGAGCTGATAAGGGCGACATCGTGTTCATAGTAAGCGGTCCTGCAAAGGTCACTTACGACGCTCTCGGCTTCCTCAGGAGAAAGGTCGCAGGCCTGCTCGGACTTCTTGACGATGAGCAGTTCAACTTCCTCTGGGTAGTGGACTTCCCGATGTTCGAACAGGACGAAGAGGGCAATATCAAGGCGATGCACCATCCGTTCACTCAGCCGAAGCTCGACGAGCTCGACAAGCTGGATACTGATATTCTCGGACTCAGAGCCAACGCCTATGACATCGTGCTCAACGGTGTGGAGCTTGGAGGCGGATCCGTCAGGATACATGATAAGGATCTCCAGGCAAGGATGTTCAAGGCTCTCGGCCTTACGGACGAGGAGTGCCAGGAGAAGTTCGGATTCCTGATCGAGGCGTTCAAATACGGAGCACCACCTCATGCGGGACTTGCGTACGGTCTGGACAGACTGGTGATGCTGCTCCTCGGTGAGAAGAGCATCAGAGAAGTCATCGCGTTCCCTAAGAACCAGAATGCGGAGTGCCCGGTGTGCGAAGCTCCGGCTCCTGCAGGCGAGGGACAGCTCGACGAACTCGGGATAGAGCTGGTGGCATCCGATGCAGAGTGATAACGCGGATAAGAAACTGAGATACGCCATCTACGGCGGCAGCTTCGATCCCATACATGTGGGACATATGGCGGTCGCTGATGCGGCGGTCAGGGAATGCGGCATCGACAGTCTGGTATTCATGCCGGCATATGTCTCTCCGTTCAAGCAGGACAGGAAAGTCACCTCCGGCAGGGACAGGATAGCGATGATCGAGTCGATACTGCATTACAACGAAGCCTTCACCGTGTCAGACTACGAGCTGGCTAAGGGCGGAGCTTCGTACACAGTCGAGACCCTAAGACACTTCAGATCCATACTTGATGGAGAACTGTGCTTCGTGCTCGGCTTCGACTCCACGGTACAGATAGACACATGGTATAAGGGCGATGAGATCCTTCGTGAATTCCCGCTCATCACCGTGAGAAGGCCGGATACCGATGACAAAGAGGGTATGACGAAGATAGAATCATACCGCAGAGATTACGGTTCTGACATCACAGTGCTGCACATGGAACCTGTCGATGCCTCATCAACACTTATACGCTCCCGCGCCGCTGAAGGTAAATCATTAAACGGGCTGGTCGTGCCCGAAGTAGAGGAATACATAATTGAGCATCAATTGTACAAATAGAGAAGGCCTGGAAGCCTTCATGAAAGAGCAGCTCGACGAGTACAGATACGTCCATTCTCTCGGTGTAGAGAAGATGGCTGTCGAACTCGCTGAGATATACGGACAGGATGTCGAAAAGGTCCGCTTCGCAGGCAGGTACCACGACATCGCCAAGTGTTTCGATCAGGAGACCAGCGATTCTTACGTCAGGAAGTACGATCTGGATCCTGGCCTGATCGGCAATAAATCGCTTGCGCATTCCAAGGTGGCTGCCGCGATACTCGAGCACGAGTACGGCGTTACGGATCCTGATGTGCTGGACATGGTCAGGAACCATACGACGGGAAGGAGCGGCATGTCGACGGCTGAGGAGATCGTCTATGTCTCGGATGCCATAGAGGACAACAGAGGCTACGCAGGCCTGAAGGCATTGCAGCAGCTCGCAAGGGAGGACCTCGACGAATGCTGCCTTGCGATAATGGAATTCGCCCTCGATGAACTCATCAGAAAGGGCAAGAAGATAGACAGTGACACAATAGAAGCCAGAGAATTCATGATCGAAAAGATCGCGAAGAAGAAAAAAGGACAGGAGAACTAAATGACAAGCAAAGAAATGGCGCAGGCTATCGCAGACCTGCTGAGCAGCAAGAAGGCAAGAGAAGTTGTAATGATCGACATAGCTGAGAACTCGTCTTTCGCGGATTACTTCGTGAATGCGACGGCAGGTAATGAGAGACAGCTCGGAAGTCTTGCCGATGAGGTAGAGGACAAGTTCGCAGAGCTCGGATTCGAGCCGAAGAGCAAGGACGGAAGGCCGGATACCGGATGGATACTCGTGGATGGCGGCGATGTGGTCGTGAATCTGTTCACGGAGGAGACCCGCAACAAGTATACTCTGGAGCGCATCTGGAACGATTGCGAAATGATACTTGTAGACTGATCAGCGCGTCGGTAGGTCCGTCGGCAAGTCCGGCGGCGAGGACTCCCGCAAGAAAGGCCAGAAGCACACCGTGACGACGTACCGACAACGAAAGGAGCTCCGGGAACTGGAGCTCCCGAAGCCTGCCGAGGGAGCGGAATTCCCGGAGTCCCATGGAGGGACGGCGGAACGGCTTGTGATTCGGGCTTTCGAGGACTCTCGCCGATGGACTTGCCGACGCCGTGCCAACATAACAGTATTTCATATATAATCAGGAGACACTACAATGCGTAATGACAAATACGATTTCACTACAATAGAAGCCAAATGGCAGAAGATCTGGGCTGATGAGAAGGCCTTCAGTACTGTAGAGGATGACAGCAAGGAGAAGTACTACGTGCTTGAGATGTTCCCGTACCCGAGCGGCAAGCTCCACATGGGACACGTCAGGAACTACTCCATCGGCGACGTAATAGCCAGATACAAGAAGATGGCCGGCTACAATGTCCTCCATCCGATGGGCTATGATTCCTTTGGTCTTCCTGCAGAGAACGCTGCTATCCAGCATGATGTTGAGCCTGCAAAATGGACTTTCGAAAACATGGATGAGATGGACAAGCAGCTCGCCAGCATGGGACTTTCGTATGACTGGGACCGCAAGGTCGCTACTTGCACACCTGAGTATTATAAGTGGACTCAGTGGATCTTCATTCAGTTCTACAAGAAGGGCCTCGCATACAAGAAGGACAACCCGGTCAACTGGTGTCCGAGCTGTCAGACGGTGCTCGCAAATG
>JAZUNV010000012.1:0-12368 GCA_045604305.1 Anaerovoracaceae bacterium
AGGCCTGAGTTCGTCCTTGACCTTTTCGGCGAGCCTTTCCGTTGCTCTTACAGACAGGTCGTTGCGGATGATCTTGTCCGCGATTTCTTTCTGCCTGGCCTTGTCAGGGATGTTTATGATGGTTCTTCCGTGAGCCGCGGACATTTGTCCGCTTGACACGTACTGCTGTATCTCTTCCGGCAGCTTTAACAGTCTGATGCTGTTTGTGATGTATGTACGGCTCCTTCCGAGCGATTCGGATACCTGCTCCTGCGTGAAACCATACTTCTCAGTCATCGACTTGAGACCCATAGCTTCCTCGATAGGATCGAGATCTTCCCTCTGCATGTTCTCGATGATTGCGACTATCGCGTTCTGCTTGTCATCGAAGTTCCTGATGATGCACGGGACACTTTTGAGGCCTGCCATGCGCGACGCTCTCCAGCGGCGTTCGCCCGCGACCAGCTCGTAGCCGTTGCTGCTCTCTCTGACGATGAGCGGCTGTATGACTCCATTAGTTCTGATCGAGGATGCCAGTTCATTCAGCTTCGCTTCATCGAAGTTCATACGCGGCTGCGCGCTGTTAGGCCTGATGTCGTTGATATCGATATACAGGACCCTGTCATCATTTTCATCAGAAGCTTTGGTAGCTTTGGCTTTCTTTGACCCGGAAGCCTTAGCGGGAGACTTCGGTTCATGGGAAATGTTTTCCTCGAGATTCTCCTCCTCGATTATAGGGGCTGCGTCAGCGAAGAGCGCGTCCAGCCCTCTGCCCAGTCCTGCTTTCTTAGCCATGTTTCTTTTCTTTTCCTCTTGCTTTATCACGTGCAAGGAATTCCTTCGTGAACTCCTGATATGCCTTCGCACCCTGCGCTGTAGGATCGTAGTCGATAATAGGTTTCCCGTAACTCGGTGCCTCCGCAAGTCTCACGTTCCTCGGAATTATCGTATCGTACATCGCCGGACCAAAGAAGTTCCTGACGTCCTCCACTACGGCCTGGGAGAGATTGGTCCTCCCGTCGAACATGGAGAGGATTACTCCGTCGATGTATAGATCCGGATTCATTCTCTTCTTGACCATCTCGATCGTGCTTATCAGCTGACTGACTCCTTCAAGTGCGTAGAACTCGCACTGGATAGGGATGAGTACGCTGTCCACGGCGGTCAATGAGTTTATCGTCAGAATTCCCAGCGAAGGAGGGCAGTCAACCAGGATGTAGTCGTAATCGTCCTTGACTGCATCGATGACTCTCTTGAGTCTTCCCTCTCGACCCTCGAGCTGGGCAAGCTCCACCTCTGCACCTGCCAGATCAACACTGGCCGGAAGCAGATCGAGGTTCTTCGTATTGGTAGGAAGGATGGCCTTCTTGACATCGAAGTCCGTATCAACGAGCGTGTCATAGATAGTATGTTTCAGTGTCCTCTTGCGTATGCCGATACCGCTCGTTGTGTTCCCCTGTGGATCAGTATCCACCATGAGGACCCGCTTCCCCTTGTAAGCGAGACCGGCTGCAAGATTGATGTTCGTCGTAGTTTTACCGACGCCGCCTTTCTGGTTGAAGATAGCAATTGCCTTGCCCATATTAATATACCTCCTTCGGGCATAATACCCGATTAAACACTTCGAAGTATTATACGACAAAAAGTGTTTCGTTTTCTACTTTATATACGCTTTTTAATGTGTAGTTTCGGTGATTCCGTGGCCTTAATTAAGAGCATTGCACGGGTTGTGGGTGAAAAATAAGGATACTACTATATATTGAGGTTGGTTTGTTGAATTGTTACACGTGAAACATGATTCACTTTTTGATTACGATCAGCACATGGGGTGATATGGATTGAGAGGCATTGCTGTATCCGACTATGCGGTCCACTTTGCCTTTATACCTGACCAGCGCCTTCCCGGCACCGTCCAGTTCTTAGCCATAGTTCTCGCGTTTGCAGGAAATGAAGCAGCCGTCCTTCCCGATAAGATTCTTCGGTGCTGACGCGCCTCAGAATGACATGCTGGAATGTTACACGTGAAACATGATTCATTTTTTGATTATGATCAACACATGTGATGATATGGATCGGGAGGCATTGCTGTATCCGACTACGCGGTCCAGCTTGCCCTTATATCTAACCAGTGCCTTCCCGGCTCCGTCAAGTTCTTCGGCATAGTTCTCTCCTTTGTAGGAGACGAAGCTTCCTCCCCTCTTTACGAAAGGCAGGCACCAGCCTGCGAGCTTTTCAAGATTGGCTACTGCCCTGGAGGTGCAGAGATCGAAGGCCTGAGCATACTCCGGCTTTCTCGATATCTCCTCTGCTCTTGCGTGGACAGTTCTGAGATTATTGATGCCGAGAATCCCGGCGAACTCGTCTATGACTCTCAGTCTCTTGAGAGTAGAGTCAAGCAGAACGAATTCCTTATCCGGGCTGACTATGGCTAGGAGGGCTCCCGGGAAGCCGGCGCCCGTCCCGACATCGATCACCGTCTTCGCCTCTTCGTACTCCGGTAGAGCGGTGATCTCAAGAGAGTCCTCTACGTGCTTGATGAGGGCCTCGTCTCTGTCCCGGACCGCTGTAAGGTTTATATGCTCATTCCTCTCGAGCACCATATCAAGATATGAGAGCAGACGGTCTGTCGTCTCTTCTCCATATCTGCCATTTAAAGAATCGATCAATCTTTCAGTTTCTGTACTCACTATCCCTGTACTCATTTCATCCACTCTCACGAAAATAGTGCTTACTACTTCCTGCTCCGCATCTCCTTCTCCAGATAGACCAGCATCACATTTATATCAGCAGGTGAGACTCCTGATATGCGGCTGGCCTGTCCGACTGTCATCGGTCTGATCTCAGAGAGCTTCTGTCTGGCCTCGAGTCTCAGACCTCCGATGGAATTGTAGTCGAGGCTGTCGCTCAGCTTCTTATCCTCGAGACTCCTGAGCTTCTCCACCTCGTTTATCTGCTTGCGGATATATCCGTCATACTTGAGGATGACTTCCACCTCAGTCCTCTCATTGAGTCCAAGAGTCGGGCGGCTCTCATCGTCAATCTCCGCGAGATCGGCATAACTTATGGCCGGCCTCTTGAGGATATCCGCAAAGCTCTGATTGGCGGTCTCCTCTATCTCTTTCCTCTTCCTCGAATTGAAAGCATCTATCTCAGCAGCTTCATTATCATCTGCTCCTGCCTCACCAGCCGGAATCTCCTTGAGCTCGTGCTTCAGCAGGAATCCTCTGAAAGTCTCTATGTCCACCCTCTTCTTCCTGAGCCTCTCCACCTCGGCATCGACCCTGTCCTTCTTATCCAGATATTTCCTGTAGCGCTCCTCAGTGACAGATCCAAACTCATGGCCGATCTCCGTTAGCCTCCTGTCGGCATTGTCTTGTCTGAGCAGTAGCCTGTACTCGGCTCTCGAGGTCATGATCCTGTAAGGCTCATTGGTCCCCTTGGTCACCAGGTCGTCGATGAGGACTCCTATGTAAGCCTGGTCTCTCCTGAGTACGAGAGGACTGTTGCCGTCGAGCCTGCGCACCGCATTTATGCCTGCTATGAGTCCCTGTGCCGCTGCCTCCTCATAACCCGAGCTTCCGTTGAACTGGCCGGCACAGAAGAGGCCGCTTATCAGCTTGCTTTCGAGGCTCGGTCTGAGCGAAAGAGGGTCGATGCAATCGTATTCAATAGCGTACGCAGGGCTTAGAATTTCAGCGTTTTCAAGCCCCGGGATGGTCGCATAGAACTCGTGCTGCACGTCCTCCGGCAGGCTGGAACTCATGCCCTGTATGTACATCAGCTCGGTGTCTGTACCCTCCGGCTCAACGAAAAGCTGGTGTCTCTTTCTGTCTCTGAAACGCGATACTTTGTCCTCGATGGACGGACAGTATCTCGGGCCGACTCCGACTATGTTGCCGGAGTACATGGCCGACTTTTCTATGTTGTCCAGGATGATCCTGTGTGTCTCTTCATTTGTATAGGACAGCCAGCAGGATATCTGGTCTATATCGTATTCACGATCCTCATTCATGAAGCTGAATGGGACTATGCGCTCGTCGCCCTTCTGCTCTGTCATCGCATCGTAGTTGAGGGTATCACGGTGCATCCTGGCCGGAGTTCCCGTCTTGAACCTGCGGACAGGAAAGCCCATCTCCCTCAGGTTCTCACCAAGACGCGTCGCCGGCCTGAGACCCGCAGGCCCCGAGACTCTCACATCATCGCCTATGAATATCCTGCCGCCCAGAAATGTCCCTGTGCAGATGATCACTGACCTGCAGCGATACTCCCTGCCGGAGTCTGTCATGACGCCGCATATCCTCTTATGCATGCCTCTGCCGGGCCCCTCTTCCGCATCCATGCAAGCAGAAGCCGCATCGATGAATCCGGAAGTCCCGTCAATGCGTTCGGAAGCCCTGTCTGTGCATCCGCACTCGTCGTACTCGAAGTTCTCCGTCAGAAGCTCAGTCACTTCGTCCTCGATAAGCTCGAGTCCCTCCTGCGCTCTGATGGTCGCGAGCATCTCCTGATGATACTTCTCCTTGTCGGCCTGGGCTCTGAGAGAATGGACGGCAGGCCCCTTTGAAGTATTCAGCATCTTGGACTGGATAAAGGTCTTATCGATGTTGAGACCCATCTCCCCGCCAAGGGCATCCACCTCTCTCACGAGATGACCCTTGCCCGTTCCGCCTATCGACGGGTTGCACGGCATCATCGCTACCGATCCGATATCCGTACAGAACATCGCCGTCTTCCTGCCCAGGCGCGCCGAGACCAGACCGGCTTCGCATCCCGCGTGCCCGGCCCCGATCACTATAACATCATATTCTTCTACTGTCCTGTCAAATTCTTTCATTTATCAAGTAGTATCTGCTATTGATCATTATCTTCAGTAAACTATCGGAATTGTAGCACAAAAGAAGTGTTTGACAAAACATATGGACAGAGGCAAAATGTATATACGATAAGTATATACACAGAGAGGAGCATCTGTCATGAATACAATTATCAGAGCATGGGGCAACAGCCAGGGCCTGTACATTCCCAAGAAGCTGCTAAAGGAAGCGCATCTGCAGGTCAATGATCCTGTGGAGATCAGTGTGTCCGGCAACACCATCCTGATCCGCAAGGACGATTCTTCCGATGTCAGGTCCAGGGCATGGGAATCTCTCCAGACGATACGAAGCGCCCACAAGGATAGGCAGTCTCTCAGCAGCGATGATTATAGAAAGGAAAGGGACGAGTATTTAGATGAAAAATACGGAAGATAAGACTCCAAGAGTATTTCTGGATACGAATATCCTGATAGACTACATCCTCTTCCGGGGAGAGGAAGCGCTTGCCGCTGAGTACATATTTGAATCAGCGATGGCTTCGGCTGTCTCGATATATATCGCTGCGCATTCTCTGACCAACCTGTATTACAGCGTCCGCAAGGATCTCAGCCACGGTGAGCGCGACCTGACGCTGCTGAATCTCTGCGCGATCTGCAATGTGCTGCCTGTCTCGGGCGAGAATATCGAGAAGGCGATCACCGCGAAGTACTCACGGGATGTCGAAGACTCTCTCCAGATCCAGTGCGCTCTCGACGCCGGCTGTGACTACTTCGTCACGCGCGACCGCGAACTGTTCAAAAAAAGCCCGGTGAAGACTTTGCTTCCACACGAGCTAATTAAAGAATTATCGCTGTAATTATCAGATCCTATCCGAACTTATCCCCTCTTATCTCCGGATCATTTCCCCAGACAGAATTTGCTGAAGACGGTGTTAAGGACTTCGTCTCCGACTTCCTCGCCTATTATCTTGCCGAGCGCTTCGTACGCGTAGTGCGCCGAGAGCTCTGCGACCTCGACCGGCTCGCCGTTCTGGAGCATGTCGATGGCTTCGCCGAGGTTCATCGATGCGTTTCTCAGCATCTTCACATGCCTCTCATTCGTAATGATATTCGACTCGCGCACGTTGATGCTGTCGAACTCGAATATCTCTCTGACCGCTTCAGTGACCTTCTTCGCCGCCTCGACAGCGCCCCTGCCGACCAGGGAAGTCGATATGACCCTGGCTCCCGGAAGCTTCCTGTGCACATCATCCTCCGTGATCGAGTGACCCAGATCCTGCTTGTTGATCACGACCAGCATGTGCGCGGTATTCATCCCCTCTATGAAGTCGAGAACTCTGACGTCCTCGTCATCAAGACCGCGGCTGCCGTCGAGCACGAGTATGACCATGTCCGCACCGGCGATCGCCTGCTTTGTCTTTTCGATGCCGATCTGCTCGACCTTGTCATCAGAATCCCTGAGACCTGCAGTATCCACGAGCACTATAGGGACGCCTCCGAGAGACGCGCTCTCCTCGACAGTGTCGCGGGTGGTGCCCGGCACGTCTGTCACGATGACGCGGCCTTCTCCGAGGATGGCATTCATCAGTGAGCTCTTGCCAGCATTCGGCTTGCCGACAATGACTGCTCTGACTCCCTCGCGCGCGATCCTGCCTATGGACACAGTGTCCAGGAGATCATCAACCTCAGAGTGAGTCCACCTGAGTCTTTCGATCAGATCCCTGTAAGCCCCCTCTCCGGCATCGTAATCCTCATCCGGATAGTCGATATCCACAGCCATCTCCGCCAGGGTATCGAGTAGCGTCTCGCGGATCTCCCTGATGGTCTCGCTAAGCCTGCCCTCCCTCTGGCTCTCGGCGATCTCAAGCGAGAGATCCGTCTTCGCCTTGATGATATCTATGACGGCTTCGGCCTGCGAGAGGTCCATCTTGCCGTTAAGGAAGGCGAGCTTGGTGAATTCGCCCGGCTCAGCCATGCGCACATCATCAAGTCCCGTGTCGAGCACGGCGGAGAGTATGGACCTGAGCGACACGTTGCTGCCGTGGCCCTGTATCTCGACCATGTCCTCGCCCGTATATGAAGCAGGAGCCTGCATGTAAATGAAGACGGCCTCGTCGATGACCTCAGACTTCGCATCGCTGCTGTCTCTGACCACCTTGCCGAAGTATGCGTGGCGCGGCTCTATCTCCTCAGGGCATCCCACCATGAGCTTCCTCATGACAGCCTCGCTCTGAGGTCCGCTTACTCTTACTATACCGATCCCGCCTTCTCCCGGCGCAGTCGATATCGCCGTGATAGTATCTGCCATATCAGTCCCCTCGTTTCCATGTAATCGTTTTCGAATGTCTTTGATCGATCTTCTTTTCGATCGTCTTATCGATCAGCATTCAGTCGAACTGCTTTTCAATCATTATCACGATTTTCATATCGTTCCACACATTCTACACCTATTCCCGCGGATTCGCTACAATTCTTATCGCCTTAAAAGGTAAATGCGTGGTAGAATAACTATGAATAAGTTGAAGTACAAATCATTTTTTCATTTATTTAAAGGAGACAAGAGATACATGGACACCAGAAGGATTCTTAGTTATGTCGATCATACCCTGCTCGCCCAGACCGCGACTCTGGATGACATCAAGGCGATCATCGATGACGGCATCAAGTACGAGACCGCAAGCGTCTGCATCCCGCCTTCATACGTAGCTGAGGCGAGAGAGTACGCAGGCTCCAACATAGCGATCTGCACGGTCATCGGCTTCCCGAACGGATACCAGACCACGGCGGTCAAGGCTTTCGAGACCAGCGATGCGATCGACAACGGAGCTGACGAGATCGACATGGTCATCAATATCGGATGGGTCAAGGACAAGAGATGGGATGACATCGAAAATGAGATCCGCACTCTCAAGGAGATCTGCGATGACCGCATACTCAAGGTCATCATCGAGACCTGCATGCTGACCGACGAGGAGAAGGTGAAGCTCTGCGAGATCGTCACATTCGCAGGCGCTGACTTCATCAAGACCTCGACAGGCTTCGGCGGCGGCGGCGCAACATTCGAGGACGTCGAGCTGATGGTGAAGAACGTCGGCGAAGGCGTCAAGGTCAAGGCTTCGGGCGGCATCTCCGGACTTGAGGATGCCGAGAAATATCTTGAGATCGGAGCGAAGAGACTCGGCACGAGCAAGGTAGTCAAGGCTGCCAAGGCTCAGGAGTAAGTCGCTTCTCAGGAGAGGAGTAGTACACTTCTCAAAAGAGGAGCTGGACTCTTCTCTGGTGATGATTAAGTTAACAATATTAGTTATATTGAAATTGCTAAATTTGTTGGGATAGAAGGATCTGAGCGGTTAAATCTGAACATATTCACAAATATCGTAATAAATTTACAATGCAGGAAAGGAAAGAGGTCCTGAAATGGTAGATTATACAGAAGGCGCAGGATATCAGTATCACGTTGGACTTAGACCGGGAGACGTAGGCGAATACGTTATCCTGCCGGGCGATCCACACAGAGTACCTAAGATCGCGGCTTATTTCGATGATGCAAGGAAGGTGGCTGACAGCCGTGAGTACGTGACTTACACGGGCTATCTCGACGGAGTCAAGGTCAGCTGCACGAGTACGGGTGTAGGCGGGCCTTCCGCTTCAATAGCTCTTGAGGAGGTAGCCAACGTAGGCGGCAAGACCTTCATCAGGGTCGGTACATGCGGAGGCATGGACATCAACGTGGAAGGCGGAGACATCGTAGTTGCGACCGGAGCTGTCCGCATGGACGGTACCTCGAAGGAATACGCTCCTATCGAGTATCCGGCGGTAGCCGATGTCGATGTAGCTGCAGCACTTGTAAGAGCTGCACGTGATCTGAAATACCCGTTCCACCAGGGCGTCGTGCAGTGCAAGGACGCATTCTACGGACAGCACATGCCTGAGGCTCTTCCTAACAGCTATGAGCTTCTCAATAAGTGGCAGGCATGGCTTCGTCTCGGCTGCAAGGCCTCGGAGATGGAGTCCGCGACTCTGTTCATAGTCGGCGCTTACCGCAGGCTCAGGGTCGGCTCGGTCTTCCTGGTCGTAGCCAATCAGGAGAGAGAGAAGGCAGGTCTTCCGAATCCGCAGGAGCATGATACTGACAAGGCCATCAGAGTCGCGATCGAAGCGATCCGCCTGATGATCAAGGACGACAAAGAGAGGGCAGGGAAATAGAGATGAGTAAAAGAGTATTTTGGATAGTGCTCGACAGCGCGGGCATTGGCGGAGCACCGGACGCAGCGGACTTCGGCGATGCCGGTGCCGATACTTTCGGCAGCTGCTTCAAGGATGGCGGAATGGATGTGCCAAACATGGAGAAGATCGGTCTCAGGAACATCGAGGGGACTTCATTCTTCAAGCCTGTTGACGCCGAAGGATGCTACTGCCGTATGCACGAGAAGTCGCGCGGCAAAGACACGACAGTAGGTCACTGGGAGATGGCGGGCATGGTTTCGCCTAAGCCTCTTCCGACATACCCTGAAGGCTTCCCGCAGGAGATCCTGGATAAGCTTTCTGAAGCAACGGGCAGAGGGATCCTCTGCAATCTGCCGTATTCCGGCACTGATGTCATCAGAGATTACGGCAAGCAGCATGTCGAAACAGGCGACCTGATCGTATACACCAGCGCAGACAGCGTGCTCCAGATAGCGGCCCACGAAGATGTGGTCCCTATCGAAGAGCTCTACGATATCTGTCACAAGGCGCGTGAGATAATGCAGGGCGAGCACGGAGTAGGCCGTATCATCGCAAGACCGTTCGAAGGCGAGTGGCCTTATCAGAGGACAGTCAGACGCCACGACTACAGCCTCCAACCGCCACGCGAGACAGTGCTCGATGCACTTAAGAAGGAAGGCTTCCTGAATATCGGCGTCGGCAAGATCTACGATATCTTTGCAGGCAAGAGCGTGATGTTCAGCTATTCCAACAAGGGCAACGAGGCCAACATGATAAGGACGATCTACCTCGCGGATGCTGCATTCGAAGGTCTCTGCTATGTGAACCTCGTGGATACCGACATGATCTACGGTCACAGAAGGGACATCGAAGGATATACCAACGCTCTCAATACAGCCGACAAACAGATCGGGGAGCTGATGCACAAGATGCTGCCTGAGGATATCCTGATCGTAACGGCTGACCACGGATGCGATCCGGGCTACAGCGGCACCGACCACACCAGAGAGGACGTGCCGTGCCTGATCTGGGGACCTGGCCTCAGGAAGGGCGTCGACCTCGGTACACGCGATACCTTCGCTGACATGGCAGCGACCATCGCCGACTACTTCGAAATCGCATATCGCGGCGATGGAGAATCTTTCCTCAGCCAGATCATCTAATTGAAATTGCAATAGTTTCAGTGCATATTTAGTGCACTAAATAAGTACAAAACAGAGTTCTCGAACAACTGTTCCTGAACTCTTTTTATGATACACTCATTTTGTCATCACTTCCCAATCTGATGACAGAAAGGGGGTGTTTAGATGGCTGTATTTGTTTCGTTAATCATTTCCATCGTAGCTGGTGTAATAGCCAATTACATCAGTAAGTGGCTGGATGGCGATGACTAAGTGATGATCAGTCCAAGAAAAGACGGGAGCTGGAACCTCCCGTCTTTTCAATTTGGTGCTTAATAGCTGTTTTGTTTCGTTTGTACAAGTATTATAGCACACTTGTTCATCTTGTCAAGAACTATCTCATACCCTTGTCATACGGTATGCCTTCTGCCTTAGGTGCCTTGGACGACTTCGATGTGAAGGCCAGGACGATCAGCGAGATGATGTAAGGCAGCATGTTGTAGAACGTGCTCGGTATGTTGAGCGCTGCCAGGAATGCGATTCCCGTATATACGTTGGACAGCGCGCGGAAGAGTCCGAAGAGCAGGGCCGCAAGAGCGATCCTAGTCGGTTTCCACTGACCGAAGATCATTACGGCCAGAGCGAGGAAGCCGAAGCCCGCAACGCCCATGTCGAACTTCCACTCGGATACGCCGGCCGTAATATACACGATGCCGCCGAGTCCGCCGAGGAATCCTGAGATCAGCACGCCTGCCCAGCGCATCTTGTATACGTTGATACCGACTGAGTCAGCCGCCTGAGGATTCTCACCGCAGGCCATGAGCCTGAGTCCGAACTTGGTCCTGTACAGCAGCACGTAAGACACGATCAGCAGTACTATCGCCATGATCATGAACCAGCTGAATTCGAATCCGCCGAAGTACTTCAGGAATGCTTTCTTCTCCTGGATGTACTGGATCGAGCTGGACACGTTGTCAGGGTTGATCGAAGTGTTCATCGCTCTTACGAATACGCTGGCAGCAGCCGTCGCGAGCAGGTTCATCGCAGTACCGATCAGAGTCTGGTCTGCCTTGAAGTTGATGCTCGCTACCGCAAGCAGGCAGGAGAAGATCATGCCGAGTGCTATAGCTGCGAGAGTAGTAGCGAGGACTATCGCTATCTTCGAAGTCCCCGGTGGAAGCATGAACATAGTCACAGCTCCGCCGAGAGCTCCCATTACCATGATGCCCTCGAGTCCCAGGTTTATTACGCCGGAGTGCTCAGAGAAGCATCCGCCGAGCGCCACCAGGCACAGTACCGAGGCGAATATAATAGTGTATTGAAGCAATAATACCATTACTTGTCACCTCCTTCTGTCTTAGCTGCAGCCGGCTCAATGGCTTTACCGTCGACCTTTGAGATCTCAGCCTTGCTGTCTCTCTTCCTGATCCAGTTGTTGAGCGCGAACTTGAAGAAGAGTACGAATCCGCACAGATAGATGATGATCGATGAGATCAGGTCAGATATCTGCGAAGGATATACCGACTTGTTGATGGGCGCTCCTCCGTCTGTGATGGACTGGATGAAGAACGATGCGAATATCGTCCCGATCGGATGCAGTCCTCCGAGGAAGGTGGCCGCGATGCCGTTGAAGCCCATGCCAGGTACGGAAGTCTGAGTCGTCGACCATTCCTGATATCCCGTGAGGAAGAGGAATGCGGCTCCGACACCTGCGAGAGCTCCGCCGATAGCGAGAGTAACGATGATGTTCTGCTTTTCCTTCATGCCCGCGTATCTGGCTGCTTCCTTATTGAAGCCTGTAGCTCTGAGCTCGTATCCGAATTTGGTCTTGGACAGGATCACCCAGATCAGTATCGCAAAGAGTATGGCCAGTATGATCGCGAGCGTTACCGTCGAGTTATTGGCGAAGAGCGTATTCAGCCCCGCGTTAGGGATGAGCGCAGCCTTGCCGTGCATGCTCAGCTTAAGGGTGTACGGACTTGCAGGGTCCTTTACCTTCTTGCTCGACAGTATCATGTTGGTCAGATAGAGCATTATCCAGTTGAGCATGATGCCCGAGATAACCTCGTTGACGTTCTGGTATGCCTTGAGAAATCCGGAGATGGATCCTACGACCGCGCCCGCGAGAGCCGCTAGGATGAGGCATATCACCCAGTTGCAGTGCCATGCGAGTGCCGCATAGAGTCCGATGCATGCGCCGGCTTCGTACTGTCCCGGACATCCGATGTTAAAGAGTCCGACCTTGTAGC
>JAZUNV010000013.1:0-4929 GCA_045604305.1 Anaerovoracaceae bacterium
CGCAACGGACCCTGACCGCGAGGGAGAAGCCATTTCATGCCATCTGGCTCATCTTCTTGACATAGATCCGGACACAGAGTGCCGCGTCATGTTCAACGAGATCAATAAGGACACGGTGCAGGCCGCGATCAAGGAGCCGCGCGCTATAGATAACGGGCTCGTGGATGCCCAGCAGGCCAGGAGAGTCCTGGACAGGCTGGTAGGTTATCAGATCAGCCCGCTTCTGTGGAAGAAGGTCTCATGGGGACTGAGCGCCGGCAGGGTGCAGTCAGCGGCCCTCAAGCTGATCTGCGACAGAGAGCGCGAGATACAGGATTTCGTGCCTGAGGAATACTGGTACATCGCTGCTGATTTCGGGGACAGATTCGTAGCCGATCTCAGCAAGATCGACGGCAGGAAAGCGAACGTAAAGTCAGAAGACGAAGCGAATGCGATCGCGGACGAGCTCGCCGGCGGCGAATATATCGTTGGCTCGATCAAGGAAGGCAGAAGGCAGACAAAGCCTTACGCGCCATTTACGACATCAAGCATGCAGCAGGATGCATCGATCAAGCTCGGATTCCAGACAAGCAAGACCATGCAGGTCGCTCAGCAGCTCTACGAGGGCATCAACCTCAAGGGAATCGGAGCCAGAGGTCTGGTCACGTACATCAGGACGGATTCCGTAAGAGTGTCATCGCAGGCCGCAGCAGCCGGAGCTGCCTACATAAGGGATAAATACGGCGAAGAGTATGTCGGCAACAATGTATTCTCCAACAGGAACAAGGCCATGCAGGACGCTCACGAGGCCATCAGACCTTCGGATGTCAATCTAGAACCTGAGATGATAAAGGACTCTCTGACTCCTGATCAGTACAAGCTCTACGACCTCATTTGGAAGAGGTTCGTGGCATCGCGCATGGCAGCCACCAAGTACGACACCGTGCAGGTCATCATCAACAACGGCAGGTACGGATTCAAGGCAAGCGGATCACGCATGACCTTTGACGGCTGGCGCAAGGTCTATAAGACTTCAACTCCGGAAGGAGAGGTCAACATACCGAAGCTGAGCGAGGGCGAAGTGCTCGATATAGAGAAACTGATCAAGGAGCAGAAGTTCACCCAGCCGCCTTCAAGGTACAGCGAAGCGGGACTTGTCAAGGAGATGGAGGAGAAGAACATCGGCAGACCTAGCACTTACGCCTCCATCATTTCCGTTCTCGTCAACAGGAAATACATAAAGAGGGTCAAGAAGATGCTCGAGCCGACCAAGCTGGGCTTCGATGTCATAGGGATACTTCAGGTGTACTTTGCCGACATAGTCGACGTCGACTTTACCGGAGAGATGGAGGACAATCTCGACAGCATAGAGCTCGGTGACAAGGAGTGGAGAAGCGTCATAGCCGACTTCTACAAGGGCTTCAGCGAAGAACTCAAGGTCGCTGAGCGTGAGGTCGAGCGGATAGAGAAGGAGGTCGTGCTCTCGGACGAGGTGTGCGATATCTGCGGCAAGCCAATGGCCATCAAGGAAGGCAGATTTGGCAGGTTCCTAGCATGCACGGGATATCCTGAATGTAAAAACACAAAGCCGATAGTCAAGTCGACGGGCGTGAAATGCCCTAAGTGCGGCAAGGACATAATCGAGAAGAGGGGACGCAAATCAGGCAAGGTATTCTACGGATGCAGCGGCTATCCGGAATGCGACGTATCCTACTGGGATATGCCGACCGGCGACAGCTGTCCGGACTGCGGCTCGATGCTCGTAAAGACCAAAGGAAGGAGCGGGACCGTTAAGTGTTCCAATCCTGAGTGCAAATATAAGGAGACGAAGAAATGATCCAATTCCATGCAACGACCATATGTGCGGTCAGAAGACCGAACGGAGATATCGCGATAGGAGGCGACGGCCAGGTCACGATGGGCGAGACCACCATCATGAAGAACGGCGCCAAGAAGGTAAAGAAGATATACAAGGATAAAGTGCTGACAGGCTTCGCAGGCTCGGTAGCCGATGCATTCTCGCTGACAGAGAAGTTTGAGAACAAGCTGGGTGAGCATGCAGGCAATCTCAAGAGAGCAGCTGTCGATCTGGCACAGTACTGGAGAAGCGACAAGGCCATGAGAAACCTCGAGGCCCTCATGATAGTCGCTGACGAGGAGGACCTGTTGGTCATCAGTGGAAACGGCGAGGTCATCTCGCCTGATAAGGACGTGGTAGCTATCGGATCCGGCGGCAACTACGCGTATTCGGCTGCGGTAGCTCTCTTTGAAAACACCGATCTCGATGCTGAGACCATCGTAAGGAAGTCCCTTGAGATCGCATCGAATATCTGCGTATATACCAACGGCAATATCAGCGTAGAAAAGCTTTAACAGACTGGAGACTGAAATGGCAGACAATATCAAGAACATGACTCCGAAACAGATCGTAGCGGAGCTCGACAAATACATCATTGGCCAGGACGAAGCCAAGAAATACGTAGCCATCGCTCTTCGCAACCGCTACAGGAGAAGCCGGCTCAGCGAAGAGATGAGGGAGGAGATATCGCCCAAGAACATCCTGATGATGGGACCTACGGGAGTGGGAAAGACAGAGATAGCCAGGAGACTGGCGAAGCTCATGGATGCTCCTTTCGTCAAGGTGGAGGCGACCAAGTTCACCGAGGTAGGATATGTGGGCCGCGATGTGGATTCCATGATCAGAGACCTCGTGGAGGCTTCGATGAGGCTGAGCAAGCAAAAGAGGATGGACGAGAATGCGGAGATGGCCAACGTCATAGCCGAGGACATCATAGTCAAGTCCATCATCCCTTCGCCCGCGAGCGAGAACAGCGGCGGAGTGCAGCTCGGCAATATCTTCGGCAACCTGGGTTACAAGACCCAGAGGCAGGAGTATGAGGAGAACAAGAAAAAAGAGTTCGAATCCACCAAGGAATACTCGGACATTAAGATGGCAAGAGAGCAGGTCAAAGAGCAGCTCAAGGCCGGGCTTCTAGAGGATCAGATCATAGAGATAGAGGTCGATGATGTGCCTAAGAATAATCAGCTCGACAATCAGAACGAGAGCATGATCGCCATCGGCAATATCTTCGACAGCATGCTTCCGAAGAAGACCAAGCACAAGAAGTGCAAGGTGAGCGATGCAAGGCGCATACTCAGGGAGCAGGAAGCTCAGAAGATGATCGACATGGATCAGGTGACTGATGAGGCCCTGCAGAACGCCGAACAGAACGGCATCATATTTATCGACGAGATAGACAAGATCGCTTCCGGCAGCAGCATGAGATCAGGCGCCGACGTCTCGAGGGAAGGCGTACAGAGAGACATACTTCCTATAGTCGAGGGAAGCGTGGTCAATACCAAGTACGGGCCGGTCAAGACCGACCACATGCTCTTCATAGGCGCAGGTGCGTTCCATGTATCCAAGCCGAGCGATCTCATCCCGGAGCTGCAGGGAAGGTTCCCTATCAATGTAGAGCTGAAGAACCTCGACAGGGAGGACTTCAGGAAGATACTTACGGTGCCTGAGAATGCCGTCACAAAGCAGCAGAAGGCACTTCTCGAGACAGAGGGAGTCAAGGTCGATTTCACCGACGATGCTATCGACGAGATAGCAAATCTTGCCTACCTCATGAATGAGGAGACCGAGAATATCGGAGCCAGAAGACTCCATACCATACTCGAGATACTGCTCGAGGACATCTCGTTCAATCTGCCGGATCCGGATGCTGAGGACGTTGTGATCGACAGAGAGTACGTGCTCGAAAAACTCGGTGAGAAGATAAAAGAGGTCGACGTTGATAAATACATCCTCTGACACATCAAATGCGCTCAGAAGGCAAATAAACGCTTGATATGTATCTGTATAAATCGATATTCGAATATGCGGAAGCTGAATACATCATCGAAAAGTCGCGCTTCATAGCCCACGCCTCTCCGGCTGATACTCCGGAAGAGGCAAAGCTTTTTGTGACACAGATAAAGGAACGCTATAAGGATGCGACCCATAATGTACCGGCATTTGTATGCGGCCCGGGCAAGGAGCATCAGTGGGCAAGCGACGACGGTGAGCCGGCGGGAACTTCCGGCATGCCTGTACTCAAGCTGATCACCGGAGCGGACCTCACGAACCTGGTCGTAGTGATCACCAGATATTTCGGCGGCATCAAGCTCGGAACGGGAGGGCTGGCGAGAGCCTATACCCATGCAGCTAAACTGGCCATCGACGCAGCCGGCATTTGCGAGGTGAGGGACAGCGCGCTTCTCAGCTATTCGTTTGACTACACATATCTCAGCAAGCTGCAGAACCTGGCAGGGGACGGAGGCTTTGAGCTGGGAGATATCACATATACTGATGTGGTCAGCGCGGAGATAAAATGTCCGTCTGAGGATGCCGGACGCATCATGTCGATGATAGCCGATCTGACGGGCGGCAGGGCGGTCCTGAAGGAAGAAAAACACGAGCTCGCCAAGTACTTTAAAAAATAATATAAAAAAATTTGAAATTTTGTTTGACACGATATATCAATCGTGCTAATATAATCAAGCGTCAAAAATGACGGGCGCATAGCTCAGCTGGGAGAGCACCTGCCTTACAAGCAGGGGGTCATAGGTTCGAGCCCTATTGCGCCCACCATAGCACCTTTACATATTATGGCCGGGTAGTTCAGCTGGTTAGAATGCCAGCCTGTCACGCTGGAGGTCGACGGTTCGAGCCCGTTCCCGGTCGCCAATATGCTGATGTGGCTCAACGGTAGAGCAGCTGATTTGTAATCAGCAGGTTGGGGGTTCGATTCCCTCCATCAGCTCCAAGATTTTTTCGAGGGATTCCCGAGCGGCCAAAGGGGGCGGACTGTAAATCCGTTAGCACTGCTTTCGCTGCGGCCTCCACCGGCGGCCAGATAATGCCTCCCATCATGGGTGCCGCTGCATTCCTCATGGCGGACTATG
>JAZUNV010000014.1:0-61200 GCA_045604305.1 Anaerovoracaceae bacterium
CTGGGTCTCCAGGATGCGGCCGTTCGAAGCGATGCGGCCGTTATACATATCCCCGATCGTGTCCCGGTCGGCATTGATCAGCCGCAGAAGCTCTCTGAGAGCGTCTGAATCGGCATATCGGTCAAGCTGGATGCGAATGGCTTCTGCCTGATCGGACAGGCTGAGGCCGGTGTCCGGCATAGTGAATCTGAACATTATTTATCACCACCAGTTTTGTAATCAAAAATCTACTGCTTATTATAGCAAATAATTCTCAGATCTCATTCACAGGTCATGATAAAATCAAATTCCACGGAGACAGCAAAAACAAAAATGAAAAAAGGAGAATCAGATGTATTACTTTCACGGTGACTGCAGGAAATGTACCGAAAAGATAACAGGGGATCTTGTCAGAGCGGGAAAGACAAAGTTCATCATCTATCCCTTTGGTGATAAGGGGATGAAAGTCAAAAGCATCCTCAATGTCCTGATGGGCATCGAAGAGCATCTTGTCGTCGATGACAGCCTTGCGAGGAGCTATCCGGGCGTAAGGACACTCGCGAGCCTGACGGAAGAAGACATGAAAGACGCGGTCGTTCTCGTAGCAAGCGATGAAGATACCGCTGTCGACGACATGCGCGGAAATGAGGACGTTTACAGCAGGATCCGCAGCGATCTGTATCGCCATGTCCCGGAAGAGCAGTGCGTTGAACTTTTCCCGAGGCCGCGCAAGGTCCTGGACCCTTTTCCTTTCAGGGTCCTGAAGACTGATCTGACATCGATATTGAGGCTTAAGGCGACAGAAGAATCTGCGGAATACATACTTGATAATCTCATAGATACGCCATGCTTTGAGGACCGCTATGAGATGCTACAGCATATCTTCTGCGAAGAGACTCCGGACCCATCGGGGCTGATCCTGGAATTCGGCGTTTTCAAAGGCGACAGCACGGACTTCCTCGCCATCTACAATCCGACGCACACTGTCTACGGTTTTGACAGCTTTGAAGGCATCCCGGAAAGATGGACATGCGATCCTGCGGGGATGTACTCTCTGAGCGGACAGCTGCCGGAGGTAAAGTCCAACGTGCAACTAATCAAGGGATGGTTTGAAGATACCCTTCCGCGCTTTCTGGAGGAACACAAGGAGCACTGCTCATTCATACATGTCGACTGCGACCTGTATTCCTCGACAAAAACGGTGCTTGACGGACTGCAGGACAGGATAGTTCCGGGGACGGTCATCGTATTTGACGAATACTTCAATTACCCGGGCTGGCAGGAGCATGAATTCCGGGCGTTCCGTGAATTTACAGAAGCTCATGGCATAAAATATAAATATATCGGATACTGCAGTAAAGGCCAGCATGTCGGAGTAAGAATAACTGAAAAGTAAGCTTGTATTCCTTGTGTGGACTAAGAGTTATTTTAGGGGGAAAAGATATTATGAAAAAGATAGATATTACAGATTATGCAGGTGACATACTGAAAGCTTTGCCGAAAGGCATCCTGCTTACTACCAAAGCAGAGGATAAGGTCAACAGCATGGTGATCGGTTGGGGCACATTCGGGATCAACTGGAGCAAGCCGGTGTTTGCTGTCTATGTGCGTGAAGGCAGATTCACCAGAGAGCAACTTGATAAGAATCCTGAATTCACGATAAATGTACCGGTAGGAGATTATGACAAGAATGTCATCGCAGTATGCGGCGGGAAGACCGGCAGAGATACAGATAAGATCGCGGAGACGGGATTGACACTGATCGATCCGCAGATCATAACAGTACCGGCGGTCAAAGAGTTCCCGCTGACACTGGAGTGCAAAGTCATCTACAGACAGGCCCAGGATCTGAAGCTGCTGCCAGCAGAGATAGTGGATAAGATGTACCCGCAGGATGTGCCGAGCACAAACCCTATGGCTAACAGAGATTATCATGTCACGTATTATGGCGAGATCGTTGCAGCATACATAGCTGAGTAATTGAGGATATCATCACAGTATGCGACGGGAAGAGTGACAGAGACAATGGATAAGAAGATAGAATTGAAAGTACCTAATGGCTATATAGAGAGCATAAGGAAGGGATCTGAAGGAGTAAGCAGATTCCGCGGAGGTGTTTACTACGGCAGCAGTGACAGAGCTGCGAACATAGCCAGACTAAAGGAAGAACTCGATACAGCGGATGCGATCGTCGTCGGCGCTGGAGCCGGCCTTTCGACATCCGCAGGTTTTACGTACAGCGGGGAACGATTCGACAGATACTTCTTTGACTTTGCCCGCAAGTTCGGGATAACGGATATGTACTCCGGAGGATTCTATCCATTCCCTGACAACGAGACGCGCTGGGCATGGTGGGCGAGACACATATACTACAATCGATACATCGATGCCCCGAAGCCTGTATACAAGGATCTGCTTGATCTGATGGAAGACAAAGAATACTTCGTCATTACTACAAACGTGGATCATCAGTTCCAGAAAGTCGGATTCGATAAGACCAGGCTCTTTTATACGCAGGGAGACTACGGCCTGTTCCAGACAGTCGACGGCCGGACCGGGATGACCTACGACAATGAAGAATGGGTCATGAAAGCGATGGGAGCACAGGGCTTCGTAAAGGATAAAGAAGGCGTGTTTCAGATGCCGGAGGAGGGCAATGTGTCGATGACGATACCGACCGAGCTGATCCCGAGAAGCCCGGACGGAAGAGCCGTTACAATGAATCTGAGAGCGGATGATACCTTCATTCAGGACGAGGGTTGGTACGAGGCATCTGCCAATTATGCTAGATTCCTAAAGAAACATGAGAGTGGTCATGTCCTATACCTTGAGCTTGGAGTGGGAGGCAACACGCCTGTGATTATCAAATTCCCATTCTGGACCTTTACATATGACAACCCGGATTCTGTATATGCAAGCCTCAACTACAGAGAGGCATATGCACCGAAACAGATAGCAGACCAGTCAATAATCATAGACGGAGATATAGGAGACACGCTGGCAGCACTGTAACAGAAAGTTAATTAAAGAGTGAAATCTTCACAGTAATGCGGTTGAAAAACATGATAATCTCTGTCGGCTATCGTGTTAAGTCGCAACGCGGTGTTGAGTTTCGCCGTTGGGCGAATTCAGTCCTGAAAGACTATATCCTGAGGGGCTATGCGATCAACGACAAGCGTATCAACCAGCTTGGGCAGATCGTGCAGATCATGATTGCAGAGTCTAAGCCAGAAGAAAAAGAGATGATGGCAAATGTAATTATGAACTGTATAATATGAAAAGGCTCAAAATGGAACCCGCCGTCTACTTCGTTGAGGCGAGGGACATATGGAGAAAGACAACTATTGGAGGTTAGCACATGGCATTTGATTATAAGAAAGAATACAAAGAATTCTACATGCCGAAGAACAAGCCGGGTATCGTTACGGTGCCGAGCATGAATTATGCTGCAGTGAGAGGAAGCGGCGATCCTAACATTGAGGACGGAGAATATAAGCAGTCGATTTCTTTGCTCTATGGCATGGCCTTCACTATCAAAATGAGCAAAAAAGGTGATCATCAGATTGACGGCTACTTTGACTATGTGGTGCCTCCGTTAGAAGGATTCTGGTGGCAGGATGGAGTTGCCGGCATCGACTATGCTCATAAAGAAAAGTTCAACTGGATCTCCGTAATCAGATTGCCTGACTTTGTAACAAAAGCGGATTTTGACTGGGCTGTCAGAGAAGCATCAGCAAAAAAGAAGCAGGACTTTTCGAAGGTAGAGTTCTTCACTTATGACGAAGGCCTCTGCGTGCAGTGTATGCATATCGGGTCATATGATGACGAACCGGCTACAGTAGAGGCGATGCACCGTTTCATGGAGGAGCAGAGTTATGTCCTGGATATCACGGATCAGCGATATCATCACGAGATCTATCTGAGCGATGCCAGAAAAGTTGCACCGGAGAAGTTGAAGACCGTGATCCGGCATCCGATAAAACTAAGGGAGAGTTGATCTTATGGAGTATATCAGAGTTACAAAGGACAATCTGGAAAATGAGCATATCTGCTGTGCCATTTCCAATAATAAGGACATTCAGGTTTCTTCAAAGAAAGCGTGGATGGCTGACAGATTTAATGAGGGACTTGTTTTTCTGAAGAGCGTGGAGCGGGGCAAGTGCTTTATCGAATATATTCCTGCGGAGCATGCATGGGTGCCGATCAACGCCGGTGGTTATATGTATATAGACTGCCTTTGGGTATCCGGTTCGTTTAAAGGGCATGGGTATTCTACAGACCTGCTGAATGAGTGCATCGATGACAGCAAAGCAAAAGGCAGGAAGGGTCTGTGCATACTGGCTGCATCTAAGAAGAAACCTTTCCTGGCGGACCCGAAGTTTTTGAAATATAAGGGCTTTGCTGTTAGTGATGAGGCGGATAACGGGATCCAGCTATGGTATCTGCCTTTCGAGGCAGATGCTGACAAACCGCAGTTCAGGGAGTGCGCAAAGCATCCGCATGTTGAAGAAAAAGGCTATGTTCTGTACTATACCAGCCAGTGTCCGTTCAATGCGAAATATGTTCCGGTACTGGAGCAGACCGCTCAGGAAAACAACATACCTTTCCATGCGATCCATATAGAGAGCAAAGAGGAAGCGCAGAATGCTCCTACACCAATCACGAATTATGCTCTGTTCTGTGATGGGGAATACATTACAAATGAGCAGATGAATGAAAAGAAATTCCTGAAGTTGATAAACGGGCAATGAGAATCAGGGGTATTGTTTTCACGGATATTGCAGAAAGGGCCAGCATCTTGAAGTTAGAATAATTGAAAAGCAATGAAGATCGAATTGAAAGTGCCGACAATAGAAGACAAGGATGGATTAAAAGCATTATGTAATGCTGTGGACAGGAGATATCTGTCCGATCGCCTGCCGTATCCTTATACAGACGAATCTGCAGAATGGTGGATAAACATGATCGCGGAGAACGAAGGGAAAGCCGGCGTCTGGCGCGTGATATATGTTGACGGAAAACTTGTCGGGAATATAGGTGTTGAGAAGAGACAGGGCGTATATCATAAGGACGGTGAGATCGGGTTCATGCTTCTGACAGACTATTGGTCTAAAGGGATCATGACAGAGGCTGCCGAAGAGATTTGCAGGATAGCTTTTGAGAAACTCGATATCATCCGCATTACCGGTGAGTATTTTGCACCGAACGTGGCATCCGGCAAAGTATTTGAAAAGCTTGGATTTGAATATGAGGGTACCCGGAAAAACGGTGTTGCAAAGGGCAATAAGATTTATGATCTTTGCATGACCGGACTGTTGAAGGAGAACTATAAATCTTCACAGAAAACTGGTTGAAAAAACTGAAAAATCCGATATAATCGAGCCATCGATATACGCAAATCGGAGACAGGGCTCTCCGTTTTTTTATGCCTCGGGAAACCGGGGCTTTTTCATTTGCTGAGAAAAGGAGGCGCATCATGAAAAACGAAATCGTATTGTTTGAAACCGCTGACAATGAAGTGTCATTACAGGTCCAGATGAAGGACGAAACGGTATGGCTGACACAAGCTCAGATGATTGAATTGTTCGGAAGAGATCAGTCAGTTATATCACGACACATCAATAATGTCTTCAAGGAAGGTGAGGTTGATAAAAAAAGCAATATGCATTTTTTGCATATTGCAAATGCGGATAGGCCTGTTGCTTTTTATAGCCTCGATGTCATAATCTCTGTCGGCTATCGTGTTAAGTCGCAACGCGGGGTCGAATTCCGTCGCTGGGCAAACTCAGTCCTCAAAGAATATATTTTGAGGGGCTATGCAGTCAATGACAAGCGCATCGATCAGCTCGGCCAGATCGTGCGAATCATGAAGAGGGCTGAGAATCAGCTGGATGCACAGCAGGTGCTTTCGGTAGTAGAGAGTTATTCTGCCGCGCTGGATATGCTTGATGACTATGACCATCAGACGCTGGCCAAGCCTAAAGGGAATAGAGCGACATACGTGCTTACATATGATGAGTGCCGGAGCGTAGTCGACAAGATGAAGTTCGCATCGGAAAGCGATTTATTCGGAAATGAAAAGGATGACTCATTCAAGGGATCCATTGGAGCGATATATCAGAGTTTTGACGGTGAAGACCTGTATCCATCCTTAGAAGAGAAGGATGCAAATCTGCTTTACTTTGTCACGAAGAACCATAGTTTCTCAGATGGAAACAAGCGAATAGCAGCTACGATGTTTCTGTATTTTCTGGATAAGAACCGGGCGTTGTTTGCAGACGGGCATAAGTGTATAGCCGACCATACGCTTGTTGCACTGACGATCATGGCTGCGGAGTCAAAGCCAGAAGAAAAGGAAATGATGGTAAATGTAATTATGAATTGTCTGGCATGAATGGAGGACTTAAAATGATGGTGCTAAGGAAACAATATCCCTTATAATAGTGATATAGATAACATAGAAGCAGCATTTCGAAAAGCATATAATGCCGACGGTGTTGATAGGATGACATTTATGAACAAGAAGAAAAGGGTTCCGGCGCTGCAGCCGGTCGCTGATGAGGTGAACGAAGAGCTCAAAAAGTACGGCTCCATCGGAAGAGGAACTTCTCCAAAGTCGAACCATTCGACAGAGGTCTATGACAAAACAAAGGACAAGGTCATCGAATTCGTGGAGGCTGATCCTGAGAAGTACGAAGTCTTTTACGTAAACAACACCACACCGGATGAGTGTTTCAGCTATATGAGAGAATTACCGGAGAAGCAATCGCAGATCAGCATTTTCGACCTGTGATTCGGTATACAGAGCGAATGCCGTGTTCAATGCCGACAGGATGATCGATGGAGACGGAACGGTAACACATATCAACGGTAATGCTGTGGTACAATAGATCATCCAAACCTCATATCATCATAATGGAGTAGAAGAAATAATGGTGCAAAGCAGCAAAATCAAAAAGACAAAATGGATGGCGCTTTTATTCGCGGCTGTGACGCTTGCGCTCACATCCCTTCCGGTATTCGCATATGCCGCTGAGGCGACGCCCGCGTATCAGTCACTCGACGAACTGGCGGGTAAGCGCTTCGCCTATGTGAACGGCAGTGTGTACAATAAAAGTGTCCAGGACCGGATCGATGGAACTACCGAGGAGTTCTATCCTTCGCTTTCGGAGTGTGTGGCAGCAGTGGAAGCGGGTAAGGCAGATGCGGCGGTCCAGCTCTCGTATTGCTGCCAGCTCGCCGTAAACCGGCGTCCGGGCACGGTGGTACTGCTTCCCGATTCGGTCGCTGAAGTGTCAGAGGGATTCTTCTTCCCGCATGGCTCGGAACTCACATCTCAGTTCAACGATGTCATCAAACGCTTCTCTGAGGACGGGACGCTGGCGAAGATCGAAGAAAAGTGGGTAGCCGCCGATGAGTCAGGCAAGACCCTGCCCGAGCAGGACTGGGAAGCGCCCCGCGGTACCCTGAGATTCGCTACTTCCGGAGTCATAGAGCCTTTCTCATACGTGGGCGAGGGCGGGCTGCCAAAGGGCTATGATGTGGAACTGGCCCTGCTCATCGCGCGGGAGCTGGGTTACCATCTGGAGGTTTCCACCATTCCTATGGATTCCATTTTCGCCGCAGTGGACACCGGCAAGGCCGACTTCGGCGGCACTCTCACGAAAACGCCTGAGCGCGCCTCCGTGTGTGAGTTCAGTGAGCCTGTGATGCCTACCACCATATCGGTCATCGTGAAGTCCAAGGAGGCGGCTTCTTCAGCGGGCTTCCTGCAAAGACTGACAGATTCCTTCCAGAAGACCTTCATAGAGGAGGATCGCTGGATGCTCATCCTCTCCGGTCTGGGCGTCACCGTGCTCATCAGCGTGCTGGCAGGCGTTTTAGGATTGCTTTTAGGCTACGGTACGGTTCTCGCACGGCGCAGCGGAGTGCACTTCGTCGGCAGGATCGTGGACGGCTATCAGGCTGTCATGCGCGGTATCCCTATCGTGGTAGTGCTTATGCTTCTCTACTACGTAGTATTCGGCGCCCTGGACATCGCCGGGGAGATCGTGGCCATCATCGCATTCGCGCTGTCATTCGGGGCGACCTCAGGAGCCACCATGTGGACGGCGGTAGGGGGCATCGACACCATACAGGAAGAGACGGGACTTGCCCTGGGCTACACCAGCCGGCAGGTGTTCTCCAAGATCATATTCCCGCAGGCGCGTCAGCAGTTCACGCCGCAGCTCATGGGGCAGTTCATCGGTCTGGTCAAGGATACCGCGATCGTAGGATACATTGCCGTGCAGGATCTCACCCGCGCGGGCGATCTCATACGTGCCCGCACGATGGACGCGTTCTTCCCGCTCATCACGACAGCGATCATCTACTTCCTGATCTGCATGATGCTGAGCCGGGTATTGAAGAGGATCGCCGTGTGTCTTGACGTGACCAGCCGGCCGCGCAAAATCGAGGGGGTGGTTGAGAAATGAGTATCATAGAAGTAAAACATCTGCGTAAGGAATATCCGGACGTGGTTCCTTTAAAAGACGTAAACGCCGTCGTGGACGAGGGTGAGGTCATCTCCATCATAGGACCTTCGGGTACAGGTAAATCGACCTTCATCCGCTGCCTCAACGGACTGGATACACCGACCTCGGGGCAGATCATTGTGGACGGCGTCGACATGTGCGCGCCTGATGTCGATCTGCCGAAGATGCGGCAGAAGATGGGCATGGTATTCCAGAACTACGCTCTGTCCAACCATAAGCTTGTCGTAGAGAACCTCATGATGGCGCCTATGGACCTGCTGGGCATGTCCAAGCAGGACGCTTACGACCAGGCTCTTGATCTGTTGAAGCTGGTCGGGCTTAAGGATAAGGCGCTCAACTGGCCGCACGAGCTTTCCGGAGGACAGCGCCAGCGCGCTGCCATTGCACGCGGTCTGGCTATGCGTCCGAAGATATTGCTGTTCGATGAGCCTACCAGCGCACTGGATCCGCAGATGGTATCTGAGGTGCTCTCGGTCATCACGCGTCTCGCAGAGCGGGGACTCACGATGCTCGTGGTCACTCACGAGATGCGCTTCGCCCGCGATGCCAGTACCCGCGTGTTCTACATGGATCGGGGCGAGCTGTGGGAATCCGGCACTCCAAAGCAGATATTCGAAAATCCTCAGCGCAAGGAAACGCGGGATTTCATCTTCAGGGTGCGTAACTGGAACTGGGTGATCAGCAGCATACACTACGACTATGCCGCCATGTTCTCATCGCTCCAGGAATTCTGTACGCGTCAGTTCCTCGGGCGCAGCATCACTCTCAAGTGCCAGCTTGCGCTTGAGGATATCACATCATCGCTCCTCCTTCCTCTGGCAGAGGATCATGGGATAGCCGACCCGCATATCGCTTATGAGCTGTCCATTGGCGAAGGGAGCAAGGCGGCGGACCTGCTCGTTGACCTGCGGAAATTCGCCGCCTCCGGCGTAGACGAATATGAGGTCGTCGCGGCCGCTGATGATGTATCGAAGCAGATCCTGGGGAACGTGATCCTGCGGCATTATGTAGACGATTCCGGAATGCTCCATCTCATAATCGGCTAGATGGCTTTTATAGTGCCTGTGCTCCTGCTGTCATCTGCGATCCCTTCGCGCAGGACCTATTACCGTCGTCGACGCATGGCAGAAGCCGGCTGTTATCTCAGCGCGCTATCGTGGAACGAGTCAACATACTCAGGGCAGTCGAAATGATCGACCAATTTTACGTTGTAAGTTCAATCTCCACTCGCTACAATTAATGAAGGGACAGAAGAGACAGGAGACGGTCCTGGTTGAAGAGGTAATATAAAAGAAATGGATAAGGAAAAAGATATTGATTACACTATAGTTATGGATCCGAGCTATTTTGAGCTTACAGAGGTGAGCGGGGATCCGGATGTTGAAGTGGCTGAGGAGGGAGTCTCATCTGACAGGAAGGCTGCGGATCGTCTGTACAGTGAATACGAGAAGATGTGCTATAAGCTTCCTACAGTGCTCGATGCGGATGATGCATATCCGCATTCATATCAGTGGCGCATCGTGGACAAGTATGCTCCTTCAAAGCTCAAGGTCGTTGAGGAAGCGCTGTCACTTGGCGTGAAGATAGCAGATACGGAGGCATATGCATCATATGTAGAAGAAGTAAAGACTTCAGGAGTAGAACTGGATCCGTGGGAGTAGAGGTATAACTGAGAAAGGGTCGAGGTCTGATTATGCATATAGGTGAAGGAACGATATCGATAGGCAACCACTGCCATGCCGGTGACGCGAATATAAAGAGCATTACTCTTGCGGACAGCGTCCGTGAGATCGGTGTGGGAGCCTTTGCCGGCTGCAGCTTCCACCGGGCATCACGGAGATATGCGAGGAGGCATTCCTCTCATGCCCGCAGCTGACGATCCGTGCAAAGAAAGGCACGTATGCCGCGGAATTCGCCATGAGGCATGGGATACCGCTGGAATCTGAGGACTGATTTGATGGAAACCGATCCGGAGCGCATAAGTATGTCAAGAATCGATCATCCTTTTGGGCCGCTATACAGTGACCACAGCAGGATCCTTATTCTGGGATCGTTCCCTTCGATCAAGTCGCGCGAGCAGAACTTCTTCTACGGACACCCGCAGAACCGCTTCTGGAAGGTGATCGCGTCTGTGTTTGATGAGCCGCTGCCGGAGACTGTAAATGATAAAAAGAAGCTGATCCTTCGAAGCGATCTGGCGTTATGGGATTCCATAGCCAGCTGCGATATTGATGGTTCTTCAGATGCCAGTATAAGAAACGTTGAACCAAATGACATAAGCTGTATTCTTGACCATTGCAGCATCGAACGCATCTACTGCAATGGTCGTAAATCTCATGAGCTGTACTGCAGGTATATTGAACCGCAAACAGGGCGGCAGGCGGTATGCCTGCCTTCGACAAGCCCGGCCAATGCGCAGTGGACGCTGGAAAAACTGATCGAAGCATGGTCGGTATTAAGAGGAGACAGTGTAGTTTTATGTGAGGACCGGGAGGATAGGGATGTCTCCGGATGATATACAAGTTCGTATAAGTAGTGAAGGACAAATCAGTACAGATATCGTAGCGAGAAAGGAAACCGGACATGAGTAAAGATTTAGAGGAAATGAAAAAGATTGATCTGGAAGACCTTGATCATGTGGTCGGTGGCGAGAATGACGAATCTCCGAATATGAAGATAGATTTCGGAGATCTGGAGATCAGAGTCGAATTAAAACAAGAAATCACAGAAGATGACCTGAAAGGCGGCGATTCAAAAGCGCGCAGAGGTTCTTATAAAGCATCGATCAGCAAAAAATCATGAAATGATCCATTGTATAGTCGATCTGGATCATGATAATGAACCGAAATCAGGGTGAGGATCTGCTTGCGGTCTTTACCCTTGTTTTCACTTCGCGGCGGTAATGCGCGGCAGACCCTTGACAGACTCATTGAGGCATGGTCTATACTTAATCAGTTATTGGTAAAAGGAGAGGGGATACGATGGATCAGTCAGGGATCAGTGATATCAGACTTTATGCGGAGAACGAAGCGGTGTTGTATGCGCCGTTCGCTCCCGAAGAATTCAACGATAAAGTAAAAGGTCATTTGCGGACGAAAGTAACCGGTAAGGATTTTAACAACAGCGTCAGGCTGGTAGTTACCTCGCCGGGACCGCTGGATGAAGACAGATTCCACAAAGCCGTGGAGAACTGGATCAGAGATGAAAAGGCGATGTTCATGCAGGAGGAAAAGCGAACTGCCCGCTTGATGAGAGGAATGCTTATCATAGGCAGCGTGCTGATCGTCCTGAGCCTGTTCCTGGAAGGGTATGCGGAGTCGTTTTCGTACTCGCTGATACCGATAATGGGTTCCGTTGCTCTAGGCAGAGTAGCGTCAACGTGCATCATCGACTGGCCGGTCATCAAGGCAAAAAGGAAGTTGATCGACGAGATCTCACAGGCCAGCACGGTGGTATTTGAAAGAACTGAGAATAAAGGATAGTTACAGATCAATGAGAAGGATGACAGCAGATGACAGGCCGTATGTGCTTGAGCTGATGAGGAAGTTCTTCAGTTCCGATGCTGTGATGACAAACGGGTCAGAGGAGATCTTTGCAAGCGATATAGATGAGTGCTTGTCGGATTCGCCTTATCTGGAGGGCTTCGTATTTCCTGATGAAGAGGGAAATATAAAAGGCTATGCGATGATAGCCCGCGGCTACAGCACGGAATTCGGCAGGCACTGTATATGGATAGAGGACATATATCTGGAAGAAGAGCTGAGAGGGAGCGGAGCAGCCTCGGAATTCTTTGAGTATCTGAGGAGGCAATATCCGGATTCCATCAACAAACTGGAAGTCGAGAAAGAAAACGAAAGAGCTGTAAGGGCGTACATAAAAAATGATTTTGAAGTGATACCTTACCTCGAGATGATAAGGATCAATTAGGGAGCTAACTGAAATGAAAAACATCAGCGAAGCGAACAGTAACAGGATATCCCGGTCAGGTGCATTGTTGATCATGGTGTCGGTTGTTTTGGGCATGCTCATTTTGTGCGTGCCCCTTTTTATGCAGGAAACATTTGCAGCAGACACCAGGATCGCCACGATGAACGGTGAGTCATACTGGAATTACCATTCACTGGTCGACGATCTCGAAGATAAGGATGGAGAGACTGTCACCATCGAGATGCTCAGAGACTGGGACTGCAATCAAGACGACCGGTTTAACAAGCCTCTCAACGTTCCAAAGAAATGCAATCTGACCATTAATATGCATGGACATTTATTCCGCCGCAAGCCGAGTGCATTCACTTGGGGTTACGATGTTAACGGTGAAATTATCTATGTTTACCCTGGGGCGACTCTGACCATCAATGGAGCCTCAAACGAGGATGAAAAACAAACATCTCATAGCGGCATAAAGGTATTTACAAATCTGGACCAGGACGAGCCTGGGGGCACAGAAACAATAAAAGGTGCTTGTCTTACAGGGGGAAACAGCACTGCCGGCACCGGCGGGATCTATATCGATGCAGGTAAGGATATCACGCTTAATGACGTGACGATAGCCGGATGCATGGCAAAAGAGCACGTGTGGAATAACGCCGGATACGGCGGAGGCATCGTCATAAGTGAGTCCGGCACAAAGCTTGTTATGAATAACAGCACTATAACCGGATGCCTTGCCCAAAATTACGGCGGAGGTATTTATGCTCAGAATGATAACGATGTAAAGATCGAGCTCAATAACAGCCACATCGATAAAAATTATGCCAAAAAGGGAGGCGGCGGTGTAAATATTGATGGGGAGGACGTGTCTGTCAGCGGCAAAAACAAATCTTCCATAAGCAATAATAAGAGCGAAGGATACGGCGGCGGCGTATATTTCTGGAATGATGACGTCGACCTCACTGCAGAGGAAAAGGGAGATCTTGAAATATCCGACAATAGCGCCAAACAGGGTGGCGGCGTCTATTTGAATGAAGAGGACAATGATCTTAAAAACCTCACCATCAAGGGGAACTATTCCAGCGACTTAGGCGGTGGTATCTATTGCGATAACGACGTCGTGACGATCGACAGCTGTGAGATCACTTCGAACGACAAATACGGAGTTTACCTTACGAAGGACTGTGATGAGGGTATGGTGATCAGTGGTTCCACGGCGATAAAGGACAACAAGAGCGGCAACCTTACCCTTCAGAATGGCTCAGACCATGTAAATTTCGAGCCGAATGAGGATATGGATGTTTATCTCGGGTATGTTGATAAACCCGATTCAAACGGTTATACAATATCGCAAAATGTCGGTCTGGACTGCAGCAGTCATGTCACATCGGATCTCAGTGGTTATGAGGTCGTATACAATTATCGCGACAGAAAGGATGATGACGGCAGGCGCCTCCGTTTCGTCAAAACAAGCGACAAGATAACCGGCGATCGCCATAGAGAAGAGCCTGAGATAGTAAGCGTCAGAACTCAGGATATACATGCGTATGATGCCGGAAAAGTCTATGCCGGCGGTTATACTTCTGGCGAAGGCGGCAGCGGTACCAGATACCAGCTGCGCAGTATTTATGCCCATCACACACTTTCCGGTGACAAGGATTTCCAGACATATTACACAGACGGATTCTTTTTTGACGATCCGGTCATTTATAACGATCACTTAGCGACAGCATCCTATGCCCTGGCCAGCACAGGTGCGTATCTGGACTCATACAAAAATTATGAATATAAACATATCGGTGCCCGTCAATTCATGGCAGACATAGGCTGCCCTGACCAGATGATCTATGTCAACGACAGCAACTCAAGAAAGCCGGGGACGGATACCATAGGTGTCACTATAGGCAGCAAGACTCTGCAAGAATATGATGGCAATACCAACAAGCTCGTGGACACGGAAAATGTCCTCATAGCTGTCGGTATTCGCAGTGCCAACTACGGAAACGAATGGGCCAGCAATGTTACCCTGGGCGATGGCAGCAAAAGTGACGGAGAGGCACAGGGATTCTCCGAGGCGGCCGATCAGACGATGCAGGCAGTCGATTATTACATCACCAGATATGGCCTTCAGGACGAGATACATCAGGGCAGAGTCAAATTCTGGATCGCAGGTTTTTCGCGCGGCGGCGCCACAGCAAACCTGACAGCCAAGCGCCTGATCGAAAAATACTGCGTGCAGACAGGTGATCCGAGCATCACTGTCGAAACGGGAAATGAGGTCTTCGCTTATACTCTCGAGGCACCAAAGGGAGGCACGGACAAGGGTGAGCATCTCAATGATAAGACCCAGTATTACCGCATTCACAACCTCACCAATACCGGCGATCTGGTCACCTACGTTGGTCCTGCCGAAATGGGATTCAAAAGGTATGGAGTTGACCATTATATGCCGGGCACATATTTCGGGAGAAAAACAAAGCAGGATTATCTGGATCTGATAAAGATAAAGGAACTGACACCTAAGGGAGCTTCGCAGGTGTCTGGCGTCACGAAAGTCACCACTTACGCCGACAACGCATATCTGGATACGAAAAAGGATATGGACAGCAAGGAGACGGATTCCTACAAGGCTTATGTCAACAGGCGTGACCAGATGGTGCTGCACCTTGCAACGATCGACCACACCACTTTGTACAGCGATTACTTTTATCCTTACGGAACAGGGCTGGACTTACCGCCTTACACTAAACAAGGAGATTTTGACGGGGCCAAGGTAGAGGACTACCTGCCGAATCTCTTTGCTTTCCTGCAAAAGGAAGCAATGAAGCGCTTCGATGATGCAGATCATTACAGAGAGAACTATGCAGTCAATAAGGTCAAGATCGGCAGTGATTCCTATGACACCATTCAGGATCTTGCGAGAGATTATTTATCTGCAGAGGGAGAGAAGGGGGAGAAATTCACGGATCTTAAAAAAGCCTTTGGTATCGTTTTCTCAAGCAAATGGAATCTGATCAATCTGCCAAGGCAGATCTCCAATTACTATATGTATCGCGACAGCGCCAAAAAGGAGCTGATCCAGGACTTCTGGGACGACGCAGATGAGGAAGGTGCATTCAATGATCTGAGCTCTGAGGAGAAAGAGGTGCTGCACAGGTATTGGTTTACTATGGCTGAACCGGCGCTTAACTTCGCCAACGGAGACTGGTCACTGGGTCAGAACGGTCAGGGCTGGCCGGTGTATCCTACAGAAACTAAATGGGTCAATGGATCAGTCGGAGGAGGGGCTATCGACGTTTGGGCCACTGATAGGGTGATATACGCACTGACCATGGTGGAAAACGTGGATATGATCATCAATATGAACCACAGCAGAGCAGTGGGCATCGCCTGGGCCAGGACTTATGACAGCTACTATACTAGCGATCCCCAGACGGGTGAGATGAATTATGAGAACGAGGAGTTTAAGGCTAACTGGGTCGATCCCGATCGTAAGCCTGAAGAATTTAACCCCGACCATTACACTGTCGATGTGCCGAAGGCGTACGTAAAAAGGAGTGAACCGAACTCGACAGAGACGTATAAGCAGCTTAGAGAAACTAAGGCAAACGAGGGACAGAAGTTCAATACAGTGAATGGCGGCCAGAAGATAATTCTCGAAGTCGGTGAGATCTATGATGATGTAAGCCCTGTCGGTAAGACCCAGGGAGCGGGCGGCGATGTGCTCGGTGAGGCGATATTTTATGAAATCACCGACATAACAGATGAAGCTCACCCGAAGCCTTTACTCAGAAACAATCTCTACGGGGGCGGTGTGGACCTGCCGCGCAGAGCGGACGGCGGTAAATACAAGATCGTTACATACGCCATATCCCTCGGTAAAATGAGTGAAAAGACGACATATTACATCTCTGTCGGACACAAGGTGACGATCGACAATGGCTCCGGCGGGGAACCTGTGACTACATATTATCCAAGCGGTGAGCTTGCTGCTGTTTCTGCCGCGCCTGCAGACGATAAGTTCTTCAAGAACTGGACTGTTGAGCTCCTTGATGAAAGTGGAACGACTGTGCAGGAAGACATTGCGGATATTGTTCTCGGTGACAAAAAAGCCGATATCACCGCAAGCTTCGCCATGCCTGAAAGCGGCAGCACATATGCGCCGGGTGAGACGTATCCTGACGGATATGCGCTCGAGATAACCGCAGTATGCAAAGACAGGATCGGCAGGATAACAGTCAGCACGCCGGATCATGAGCTTGTGCCTGTGGGAGGAAAGGATCTGCCGGAAACTACAAATATCGAGGTCAAGGCAGGCAGCAGGGAATGGGTACCGACTGACGATAACAACGTTCCTATCGCTTACCCTGTATCATGGACCTATTCGTATCAGAAAGGCGAGGAGACGATAGTCGTTCCTGCGTCGGGAGAGGCGTTCCGAAAAACTGATTACACTGCTACGATAGTTGTTCCGCAGGACAGGGTCAAGGACATCATGTTCCTTCCTACCGGTGAGAACCTGAGTGCAGTATACGGCGGAGCTGAAGCGGTAAAAGGTGTGAGTGTCACCAGAAATGATGCAGACGGCAGCGCGACTGTTGTCATAGAGTTCAATCAAACGGGTGATAGTGGTCCGCTGCCGCCGGAAAGTACCATCATGCTTGAGGTAAATGCCTTCGATCTTAACCTCAATGGAGATCTTCCTGATGAGGGCGTCACTTATCATGTGCTTCAGGAACAACAATTAGTGATTGTCGCGCCTGCGGTAGCTGACGAAAAGTTCTATGCCTGGGACTTTGGCAAGTCAGGAGTAGTGCTGGCAGAAGGATATAATATAACTGATAAGATAGTTGGTGTAATAATCCCTACAGAGCTTGAGACGACGAATCTAAGTATTGCTGCGCAATATATCCCTGTCATCAGCAAAATTACAGCGAAGCTGGATGCTCCTGCAGGCGGGAATACCATGCAGACGAAGGCCAGGGGCACTACACCGGATACTGATGCGACGCTCAAGGTGACTATCTCCGGTGAATATGAGATCGATCCGGAATTTGTCAATATCGACTGGTCGCCGGCTCCTCTGGATGGGAACAAGGCTGACTACCTGAAAAATTACACTGCGACAATAAGACTTGCGCCTAAAAAAGACGGGCAGGATAATTATTATATTATGGCCAAAGGGCCGAATGACGCTAAGTACAAGAAGACAGCTGCCATATTCCTGTACTCCGAAGGCCTGGAAGCTACCATCAATGGTAAAGCTGCCACGGTAGATATGGCAAACAACAGCATCAGCTATACCTTCCCTGTGACGACATACAAGATAGAAAAGGTATACCCGCCTGAGGATGTGACGGGTATCCCGTACGGGACAAGCGAAGATGAGCTGGCGTCTTATCTGCCTCTCATAAAGATTGAGCTCGATGACGGCAGCATCATGGACGCTGCGGCGAACTGGGGACCTCTGCATAAAGAAGAGTCGGGTGATAAATACTCCATGCAAACATGGACGTCAGATGGTGAAGTGCAGCTGCCATACGGCGTTTCGAATCCGGATCCGGGCAAGATCGATCTCAGCGTTAGCGGAAAGCTTATAGTTGACGCTGCAAAGGGTGTCGAGAAAGCGGTGCCTTCTGCCGATCCGGGTGAATACTTCGAAAACCTCAGTCTTACGCTGGTCTCCGGGACCGACGGCGCTGATATATACTGGACCACGGATCCACAGGCAACGGATGACCTCGATCAGATCAGGACTGAAGGATCTGGGTGGCACAAATACGACGGCCTGATGATCGAACTTAAGAGAGAAGATGCGACCGAGGATGAGATAGGTCCTGACGGCGATCCGACAGGAAGGAAGATGATCAGGCTGAGAACGGCCGCGTTCAGGGACGGCATGCGCCCTGACGGACCTCGCGCATATGTCTATGTGTTTGACAATAAAATCAAGATCCCGGAAGGACGTGACAGCGAGTATAACGGGAGTCCTCAGATAGGAGTATTTGGGCGTGAATACTATACGCTCGAATCCATCAGCCAGGGCGTTTCGATAAACGATGCCGGCGATGCCATGGCGACGGAGCCGGGCACATATCAGGTGAAGGCAAAGATAAAGGATGACTTCATCTGGGAGATCACAGATCCTGAGACAGGAGAGGCCACCTATACCACTGATGATCAGACAGTCACATTCAATATTGTCAAGTCTGAACCTGAGCCTCCGGTGGACCCGGGAAATAAGGATGCGATCGAAATATACGATCCTACACTCCCTAAGGTCTCCATGAAAACGCCTTCGCGCGGAAAGGGATCTGTCAAGGCCAGGTGGAAGAAGCTTTCAAAGAAGAAGAGAAAGAAGATCACAGGCATAGAGATACAGTATGCCCGCAACAAGAAGTTCACAAAGGATGTGGGCGTGGTAAAGACGGGCAAGGGAAAGACCTCAAAGAAGATCAAAAAGCTTGCGCGTAAGAAGACATACTATGTCAGAGCCCGCACTATCAGGGAAGTAGATAATGTGAAGTACTACGGCAAATGGTCGGGCAGGAAGAAAATAAAAACCAGATAAGACATGTGTTGGGAGGTAGAGATGCATATTTTCAGAAAGAGTTTGTCTGTAATGCTTGCTGTGCTTATCGTTCTCCAGACGGGAGCATTTACGGTATTTGGCGAAAGCGCAGAGGACGAAAAGCAGGTCATTACCATCAGCAATATCGATACGTCACAGCTTACGGGAGAAGCCGGGGAGTCTTCAACTGAGATCGAGGCGGAAGGCATCCCTGAGGACAGCCTTAAGATCGTCAGCGAAGAATGGACCGCGCCTGCCGAGTACGTCATAAGCGGCACGAACATATCCATCAGAGGCGGTACGTACAGCTACAGGCTTGTGATCAGGTCTGACAGGACGCTTACCTTCGATAATGATCTTGAGATCTATTATCAGGGGATCAACGGCAGATATCAGCTTCACTATGATATCGATACGACCGACAACCACACTATGATAGTGACGGGGACCTTCGACAATATAATAATCTCAAGTCCGCTGCTGGATAAGCTGCGCGCCTCTGAGAAGGAATGGATACTGACGCACATCAGCAAGGATTCATACTTCTACCAGCTCGTGCTGAAGACTAAGGAAGGCTTCTCGTTCATAAACACGCTCCGCTTCCTCATTGACGCGTGGAAGTGCGGCTACTCGGTAAGATACAGTTATGACCTGAAGACCGACAGGCAGACACTTGTCATATGCGGCATCCCGTGCTGCGACGGGTCAGAACCGGATCCATATGATGGATCCGGTGAAGTGATCATCCCTGATGACGGCCTCCCTGATGAGACGCCTGCAGTTCCGGCTGACAGTGAGCCTGAGGATACTGCAGCGCCGGGAGGTACGAATGATGCGCCGCAGACAGCCGTAGTGCAGCCGGAGAGCATCAGGACCGTTGTGATCAGCTACGGCAAACTCAGGAGAAAAGCCCGGAGCATCAAGGCGTCTAAAGTAATAGACCCTGCCGTAAGGGGGCAGGGCAAGGTGACTTATATCAAAGTATCCGGTAACAAGAAGATAAAGGTCAACAGGAAGACCGGCAGGGTAACTGTGAAGAAGGGCCTGAAGAAGGGAACTTACAACGTGACCGTAAAACTGAAGACAAAGGGAAAGTCCTCCGCGGACAAAAAAATAAGCTTTGCAGTCAAGGTCGTTTGACCTGCAAAGCTCTATGCCGCTGCTGACAGCGAAAAGTCCTACGCTGCGCTGTGTCCGACTCTGTGATGTGATTTCGGCTTCTGGTGGTACTTCAGGCTGATCATTCCGTAAGCATTGGACAGAATGGTGAGTATGTCGAATGTGAAAGCTACGTAATTGCAGATGGTTAGATCGTATGCCAGCCACATTGACTGGGAGATGATGAGCACTGCCTTGAGCTGCATCTCATCCTTGACATCGATCATCCATGTATAAAAGCATGCGGATATTATCGGAAGCCATCCGATCAGACCGAGGGAATTGACCTTGGCTGACAGCAGCAGCTGTATCGCGATGATGAGTAGTTTGACGGGAACGCTCAGCGGCCCCTTCAGACAGAGCACATTCCTGACGATGCTGACCAGGGATGAAACGGCGCCGGTGAATCCGCCGAGTATGATATTGGCGGCTCCCATCAGTCCGAACATGGAGCACTGAACGAGCAGTATGGACTTCCTCGTCCTGAGAAGTCCGACCCCGACCATGAGTATCGAGCCGGCAAAAGCAATAACGTTTCCGATAAGTACTATATTCATATGCGATCCTCCAAAAAAAAGAAAAAACCCGACTTGTTCCGTGTCAGGCGAATACCGCGGTGACACAGACTGCGTTCGTGTCATTGGTTGCGATTTACGGTCGTTTGTGGATCGCTCGTCCGATTACGAGCATAAATGACAGCGGCTAATGTAACACATATAAAAACGGATGTCAACATCTGCAAATATGCATTTCCAAAAATACTTTTCACCGGAGAAAGAATTATGATCTACGTTGTAAGGCATGGCGAGACTGAATGGAACGCTATAGATAAGGTGCTGGGACGAAGCGACATACCTCTTGATGAAAAGGGTATTGAACAGGCCCGCGAACTCGCGCGCTCGATGCGGGGCCTTGAGATAGATGAGATACTGACCTCTCCTCTGTCAAGGGCAAGACAGACTGCGGAATTCATCTCCGCAGAGACAGGCGCTCAGTGCAGAGTCGATGAGAGACTGATCGAGCAGGACTTCGGTCGCTTTGAGGGCATCGACCGCTTCGACCCGGAGTATCAGGCGGCGAAAAGGGAGTATTTCGTGAGATACCCCGGTGGTGAGTCATACTTCGACATGGCTGCGAGGGTGTTCCCCTTGATAAAGGAGATCGAAGCAAGCGGGAGGAATGTAGTCCTTGCAACTCACGGCGGCATCTGCAGGATCATCCGCAATTATTATGAAGACTTGAGTAACGAGGACTTCGTCATGTTCTCTCAGGGTAACTGCGAGCTCAGGAAGTACCCGCCGGAGGAGTGATGCATTGATGTGTATCCACGGTTTAAACTTCGCTTAAGGAATGCGAAGTATTATTTCTCTGAAATACAAAGGCAATCAGGTAAGGAAAGGAGAGCCGGACTATGGAAGAGAATAAAGAACTGATGGAACATACTGAAGCTGCTGCAGAGAATGCTGTGCAGGCCGGCACGGTCGAATTCGAGGCCCTGCCGGCAGTAAAGGAGAGCCTTCCTGCTGCGAAAAAGGAGGAGACAGAAGGCTGGGGAGATAAGAGCGTAACGAGGAAGTTCCTCGTGATCGCGCTGGCGGTAACGCTGCTTCTCAACGCTGCCTTAACCGCAGGGATAGCGGGAGCTTTCTTGAAGAAGCAGGCAAAGGACAGACAGGGGATGCCGGGCAAGGGAGGCCCGGGCCAAGAGATGTTCTCGAAGGACCAGAACGGCAGCGGGATAACCCCTCCGGGAGGCGGCCGGTCGAGCGGTCAGGAGCAGTCCTCCGGACCGAGCATAGGCATCGTGATCAAGGATGATTCGGGCGTGTATATCGCTCAGGTCACGGGAGACAATGCTAAGAACGCGGGATTCCAGGAGGGCGACAAGGTAGTCTCTATCGACGGCAAGGAAGTCGCCACAGGCAGCGATCTGGTATCCGAGGTAAAGACGCATAAAGCGGGAGATACCGTGGCAGTCACCGTCGAACGCGACGGCCAGTCGATAGAGATCAAGACAGAACTCGAATAAGTACAGATCGAATAGAATAAAGCTGAAATAGAGCCGTCTAGTTACGTGAACTAGCGGCTTTTTTTTGCATTTTTGAAAAACAAAATGATCCGGAACGTTTATGTTGAAAGATCGATCAAAGCCTATTGGTAAAATCAAAAAAATAGGGTGAATAATCTGTAGATGATTCAGCATGAGCCGAGAATATGAAGGAGGTTACCATGATTAAGCGCTGCAAATCATTGATTTCTACTGCTCTTGTAATCAGCTTGATATTGATTCCCGCAGATGTGAGCGCACTTGGATACTTTGGACTGGATGGTCAGGACATATCATCTGCTGTCAGGGAAGAAGTGACGAGCCCCCAGTCTCCGGTTCTGGTGGACGAGAAGGCAGAAGATGTGCCGGTTATTGATCCGGAAGGCTACGAAGAGCCGGAGCCATATCAATTTGAAGAACCGGCTTATAATGCTGATACAATAGCTGCCGATGCTGAAGAAGAGCAGGAGTATCGTGACTCTGTTGACTATGTCGAGCAGACGATTGTTTTTTCCGTGATAGATTACAGAAAAGATAAATCTAAAGCGAAATATCTGAGCAGCTGGTCAAAACTCTGTCGCGAATATAAGCTAAAGAAAGTCGAGATGGTTATTGAAGTCAAGACGGATAAGGCTGAAGTAAAAGATGGATATACGGCGTATCAGGTCTTCTATAAAGCGAACGTCACGAAAGATGAAGTTTGGTCTATTGTTGATGAATTATCGAAAGAAGAAGGCGTTATGTCAGCCGAGCCGGATTATATCTGGGAGAACACTGCTGAAGATGATATGACAGTGGCATCTGCTGAAGAGATCAGCTTCTGTGGGTGGGATCCTGAGAGCCCGGGGTTTGACTCAAAAGGGCTAGATTGCAAACAAGTATGGAACAAGCTCGGAAAGAACCACATGCCGGGAGAAGGTGTTGTAGTTGCCGTAATTGATACAGGTGTTGATTATAACCATAGAGATCTGGCCGCAAATATGTGGACAAATCCGGGTGAAATAGCCGGTAATGGAAGAGATGATGATGGGAATGGATATATCGATGATGTACATGGTATCAATCTTATAGATCCAGCGAAACAAGGCGATCCGATGGATGATCACGGCCACGGAACTCATGTTGCCGGAATCATCGGCATGACAGCGGGTAACGGAGGTGGAGTAGGCGTCGCATACGGATCAAAGATAATGGCGGTCAAAGCCGGCCAGGCAAACGGTTCTTTTGCTTCCACCGATATTGCCAAAGCTATCCAGTATGCGGCGGCAAATGGCGCCGATGTTATTAACATGTCATTCGGCGGAACCGGAAGATCGTCATTGGTAGAGGCAGCACTTGCAGATGCATTTGGAAGTTGCGTACTAGTGGCAGCAGCAGGGAATGATGGCTTACCGACGGCAGATTATCCGGGCGTTATTCCAAAAGAAGATTTTTATCCTGCAGGATACAACTATGTTCTTGGAGTAATGGCATCGCATGGCGATGATTTGGCTGCATTTTCAAATTGGGATGTGTATAGATATAGGAATTGTGAGTATGAGCTTGCGGCACCAGGAGTAAGTATTGTCAGTACCCTTCCAGGCAACCGTTATGCTTCTTGGAGTGGAACTTCTATGGCAGCACCTATCGTATCTGCAGCTGCAGCAATCATTCGAAGAGAAAAAAACGATAAATCGCAGTATAGTTCCAGATATATTATGGGGCAACTGTCAGGAGCAACAAACGATGTTGTGTATGGCGCAAGGGAATATCCGCTACTGAATATTATAGACAGCATTAACAACGCACCACAACCTCGCATAGCAGCTACTTATATAACATTTTTTGATTCTAAACAGATTAGTGCCCACAATAACGGTGATGGTGTTGTGCAGGCAGGAGAAACAATTGATATTGGTCTATCATTGTGGAACGCATGCGGGATAGCAAAAGGAATTGCCATTAGAGTTGATAATAAATCTATTGGCGGAATAGATAATCCATATATTGAACTCGTTACCGATGAGATTAATCTCCAAGATGAAATCGGTACATTCGCAACTGGTAATAATGGTTATTTGTACGAGGGCGGCATGCTTGTTGGGGCAAACAATCCATTAAGGATTAAAGTCTCTGAAAATGCGCCAAATGGATTACTTGTGCCACTAAATTTCTTGATATCGTATAAGAATGGCATGGATGAGGGTGATAAAAATATGTATAAAGCGGAGGGAAGCCTTTCTTTTGAAGTACAAAAGGGAGAGTACTTGCGTGGGTTCATTAAGAATGATATGACATTGACGAGCGATAAATTATGGATAATAGATAGAGCACTTGTAGTTCCAAAAGGCGTAACAGTTAGTGTTGACCCGGGAACAAAAATTCAGTTTTATAGTGCTGAGACTGGGGCATATGCTGAGAATCATGAAGTGAATGTGCTAGTTAAGGGAATAATGCGCTTTAATGGTACTTACGATAAGCCAATAGAGATTTTTCCTAGTAAAGGATATGAGTCTAGAGAAATAAGTATACAAAAAGATTATTTAAACATCGATGAGTTAGTTGGTGGTGACGGAGTTATTGATATGGATTATGTGAAAATCGTCAACCCCAATATTGCTATTTCTAACGGCAATCATCTGACTCTTTCGCAAGCTAATAAGGATGTATTTTATTATGATGGCGACGTGAACCAAATGGTTGTAAGCAAACAGTTAGTTAAGGCGCAGTTATTAAAGAATTCTAAGGTTTCTGGTATTGTTAGACAGTTTGATTATGTCGCACAAAGTCCATATTTAATGATTGGCAATGTGGACACGGTATTATTTAATGATAATCAAATAAGCAATATTAATGCACGAATGGGGTACTACTCTGCAACTGAGAATGATACTTATTACAACAATGTTTTTCTTAATAACTACACTACATACCATAATGATGCTACTGGTATAGATGAAATACATATTGGAAGATTTGATATAAAAAATGCAGCAAATTACAATGCAATTTTGAACGATCAGTTTTACAATCATTGGTTCAAGATAGGGTCCAGTCGTTTTACAGATGCAACGATTGTGGATGTAAAAAAAAATTATTGGGGAACTGAAAAGACTGAGATCATTGAAAAAATGATTTTTGATATTAATGACTCAGTATCACGTCCAGAAGCAGATTATTCAGGATATCTTACTCTAAATGACGACATGTCATCAATCTATCCGTTCGTTACAGAAGCATTTATCACTGATGCATCAGGTGAGAATCGTCTGGATACTGTATCTGGAAGTCAGACTGTGCAAGTACATGTGAGGTTCAATAGAGATATGGCACGGGAGGAAGAATTCGAGCCGATGGTATCGTTTGGACCGGCAGAACCATATACAGATTTCGTTGTACAGGGTGATTGGGTAAGTGACAGAGAGTGGGTCGGCACTAAGAAAATAGATCCTTTCATCGATCAAGGAACTGAATACATTAGAATCAAAGATGCTGCAGCAGCTGACGACCACTGGCTATTGACAGGAACTGATGCCGCAAGATTCAGCTTTGAAATATCGAAGACATCGGCAGAAGCACTGACACTTCAGGGCAATGGCGGAAGCAACTGTAACTATCTGAATTGGGTGCAGGATGATTATGATACTCTAGCCGGATACAACCTGTATAGAACGACCTCGTGCGATAAAAACATTCCAATTGAGGAACAATCATTCAGAAAAGTCAATTCATCGATTATTGCAAACGATGTGTGTGATTACACTGATAACAATGTTGAGCAAGGTCAAGATTACTATTATTACTTCACGGTAGTAGATACGGCTTTCAATGAATCTGAACCGTCAAATGTTGTTAAATGCACTCCGAATGATTTGGAATCGCCTGTCATAGTTACAAAAGCTATTCCGACCCAGACGGAGGGACGACAAATCAAAGTTGCAGCTGAGATCACAGACAACGTTGAAGTAACCGGAGCAAAGTTGTTCTATAAGATGGCAGGCAGCGAAGACTGGACAGAAGTCCTGATGCGCAACACAACAGGGAACACATATCAGGCTGCAATCGCCGGATATGATGTAGAGCAGGGCACTCTGCAGTATTACATCGTGGCAGAGGATGGTACCAACACCTCGTACGCGGGAACTGCTGAAAATCCAAACGTGATAACTGTTAGCGGTGTAATCAATGCGGCGACTGTTTCACTCAGTCAGACAAGCTTGGAGATGACAGTTGGAGGCTCATCAAGTCTTACAGCTACAGTACTCCCGGATAATGTTACAGATCCAGAAGTTAGCTGGAGCTCATCTGATGATACTGTAGTTACAGTAGATAAGGACGGAAATGTGATTGCGGTTAGTGTCGGAGAGGCTACTATCACAGCGACTTCGGCAGATGGAAAAGCATCTGCAATATGCAACGTAACAGTTGATCCGGTGCTTGTCAGTGATGTGTCGATTGACCCGACTGAAAAGGATGTTTATGTCGGGGAATCATTCGAGATCAGTGCTTCCGTGCTGCCAGAAAATGCAACAAACAAAGCCGTTGAGTGGGATACATCTGATCCAAGGATAGCTACTGTAGATAACAACGGAAAAGTAACTGCAAAGAGTGTTGGAGAAGCAACGATAACAGTGTCTACTGAAGATGCGAGCGAGATAGAAAAAACATGCAAAGTAACAGTTAAACCTATCAGTGTTAAGGCAATCTCAGTAGCGCCGACATCAACGACTCTCAATATCGGAGAAGAAGCTGATTTGACAGCGACCATTTTCCCTGATAATGCGACTAATAAAAATGTGACCTGGACTTCAAACAAGACTAGCGTGGCGACAGTCGATAATGGGAAGGTGACTGCCTTAAAGCCAGGAAGTGCGGTAATAACTGCAACGAGCGAAGATGGCGGTTTTTCGGCAATATGTAATGTCAGAGTCACTGCTGTTTTGACAATAGATATCGCGCTAAACAAAGATCAGCTAAAACTTAATACAGGCGATTCGGAAACATTGACGGTTACCAATGAACCGGAGAATGCATCCAGCAAAGATTATGTCTGGAAAAGTACTGACAAGAATATTGCTAAAGTCAGCAATGGTGTAGTCACTGCAGTTTCACCTGGTCAGACCTATATCAGCTGTACTACAACGGACGGAACCGATATTACAAAGGTCTGTAGTGTAGAAGTATATGAGAAGCAGCAGAAGCCAGCGGCACCTGTACTCATATCCAAATCTCTTACAACTGTAACGCTCAAGAAGGTAGAAGGTGCACTGTACAGCATTGATGGAGAGACTTGGGTAGAGAGCAATAAGTTCACAGGACTCACTGAGAACACTGAATATACTTTCTGGATCAAGTTGAAGAAAAATGGATTCTACCTTGAAAGTGACGTCAGTGACCCGCTGAAAGTCAAAACCGATGAGAGTACGGTTGCAGTAAGTGGGATCGAGATAGAACCTGAGAATTCAGATCTGATCGTTGGTGACACTGTTCAGCTGACAGCCGAGATAGAACCTCAAGGAGCGTCTAAAGCAGTCGAGTGGAAGAGCACCAATCCTGCAGTTGCAGAGGTAGATGAAAATGGTCTTGTCACATCCAAGGCGATAGGCCATACATACATCGTATGCAAAGCAGCTGATGATCCTGAAAAAATGGCGGTCAGCACGATCAAGGTATATGACATAAGCGATACGCCTGATATGCCGGAAGTGGAAGCAGCAACAGAAAATGCTATTACACTTACAGCAGTTAATGGCCTTGAATACAAGGTTGAAGGTGAAGACTGGGGTGAGTCGTCTAAACTGACCGGACTTGAGCCAAATACCGATTACAATGTATCAGTACGTATTGCGGCCAATGGGTTCCATAAAGAGAGTAAAGCGGCGACAGCAAAACTACGTACAACGGATCATGACTGGGCGGATGAGATATCTGTAGACGTTGAGCCAACTTACTATGAAGAAGGAAGTGGCTCGATCCATTGCAAGGTTTGTGGAGCTCAGAAAGAGGGGACATCAGTAACGATTCCTGTCAAGGCGAAAGAACCTGAATGGCTGCAGGCACTTGCTGACAAGGATGCAGCACTGTTAGCGAAGGCAGCTGCAGAAGCGTCACTGACACAGGCTCAGTCTGATCTTGATGCTGCTCAGGCAGCGATCAATACTCTGAACCAGACCATTGATTCGAAGGATGCGACTATCGAGGAAAAGGAGGAGGCGCTTGCAGCTGCAACGAATAATCTGCAGACAGCAACAGCGGCTCTAACAAAAGCGCAGGAAGATCTTGATGCTGCGAATTCACAGCTGACAGCGGCAGCAAATCGAATCACAGAGCTTGAAGGAAGTCTTGATAACAAGGATGAAGAGCTGACTCAGGCAAAGACAGATCTTGCGACAGCACAGAGCGAGTTGGAAGAAACAAGTGCTGCACTTACGACAGCGACTTCGAATTACAATACCACGAAGGCTGCGTTGGATAGTGCTAATGAGACAATTACTTCTCTGAGGAGTCAGTTAAGTGATAAGGAATCGGCGCTGACACAGGCACTTGCTGACAAGGATGCAGCACTGTTAGCGAAGGCAGCTGCAGAAGCGTCACTGACACAGGCTCAGTCTGATCTTGATGCAGCTCAGGCAGCGATCAATACTCTGAACCAGACCATTGATTCGAAGGATGCGACTATCGAGGAAAAGGAGGAGGCACTTGCAGCTGCAACAAATAATTTGCAGACAGCAACGGCGGCTCTAACAAAAGCGCAGAAAGATCTTGATGCTGCGAATTCACAGCTGACAGCGGCAGCAAATCGAATCACAGAGCTTGAAGGAAGTCTTGATAACAAGGATGAAGAGCTGACTCAGGCAAAGACAGATCTTGCGACAGCACAGAGTGAGTTGGCGACAGCTACTGAAAACTACAACAACACAAAGTCAGAGCTTGATAGTGCAGTGCTTGATATAGCCGACTTGAATAAACAGCTTTCAGCAGCAAGAGAAGAGAACGAGAGACTCCATAATATTATAGAAGGAACGAATCTCGGCAAGGCTACGATTAGCGGGCTTACTGATGTTGAATACACGGCTTCCGCAATCGAACCGGAAGTTGAAGTAGCGCTTGATGGTAAAAAGCTTGTTTCCGGAACTGACTACACGGTCTATTATGTGAACAATATATCCGTAGGAACTGCGACTATAATAGTGACCGGTGAGGGTAACTATAATGGGGTCTGCAGAGCGTCATTCAATATCAATCCGGCGGATATAAAAAACGCCTCTGTTTCCGCTCCGTCAGCTGTAGCATATACAGGTTCCCCAATCACTCCATACATCGGTGTGTCGATTGGAGGCAGGGCTCTTACATATGGGGCAGACTATACTGTAGCCGTTGATAATAATGTAGCTGTAGGAACGGCAAAAGTTACTATTACAGGCAAGGGTAATTACAGGGGGAAGTGCTACGGTTCCTTTGCAATTGCTAAGGCAGACAATACTTTGGCTGCTATAGGAAATACAGTGTCTGTTAAGGCTAAGAAGGTAAAGAAAAAGAAACAGACGATTTCTGCAGCAAAGGCCTTTTCTGTAAGCAATGCTAAGGGTGGAGTGACTTACAGAAAGCTGAGCGGGAATAAAAAGGTCTTAATATCATCTGACGGAGTATTAACTGTAAAGAAGGGCCTCAAGAAAGGAAAGTACGTAGTTGGCGTTGAAGTGACGGCCTCAGGTGATGATGGCTACAAAGCTGTAAGTAAACCGGTAACTGTAACCATAAGAGTTAAATGATGAATACTTAAGTAAAGCAAAAGCGGTAAAGGAGGATCCTGCCTATATTAACTCAATTAGTGGTAGCTGCAAAATAGCAGCTACCACTATTATTTGACTTTTGCGGTCTTTGCTTTGGAGAATGGTCCGTAGTAATATTGACCGTTGGTAACGACGAACGCTCTCAGCTTATATGAGTATTTTTTCTTCCTGGTGAGACCCTTGTGTGTAACGGATTTAACGCTCGCATCTTTATTGAGGGCGAGGACATATTTTTTGGATCCGGGGTATTTGATATAAAGCTGATAACCGCTCGCTCCGGATACCATGTTCCATGACAGCTTGATCTTTTTCTTTTTTGCAGAACACTTCAGCTTCGGGGCGCTGAGAGTAGGAACCTGAACGATTGCTGTCTGCCTCGACTGATCGCTATAGTCCGGTGTCGGCGGTATGTCTTCAGTTCTCGTCATCCAGCATGAAGTGCATGTATATATCTTCACGCCCTTAGCTGTAGTGCTTGGAGGTGTGGTGATAACGCCTTGATCCCACTGGTGGCCCGTGTGGCTTTTTACCCAGCTGCTTTCATCTATTTCGTTATCTCCATATCTATCGCTGTAGTACTTCCTGCACTCACTGCAATACCAGTACGCTGAATTTCCGTCTGTCGTACACGTTGCGGGCACAGCGGGATGCTCGGTCATATCGTGTGAGAGAATGTACTCCTCGGTGATCGTTTCGTTATCAGTACACAGAGCGCACGAGAAGGATCGGATGCCCTTCTCAGTGCAGCTTGCTCCTTTGATTATTGTATATTCGTGATTCCCTATGGTGAAGTATCCGCGCCTTCCGTTCAATCCGTCGACACGTGCCATTTCTAAATAGCTGCTGCTGACTCTTGTCCCGTTTCCGCCCCTTAATGATCTGCATCCCTTGAACATATCCGTACCGAATCTGTTCTTTGTGGTCCAGTCAATTCCGCACCTTACCTTGATCGTTCTCAGGCTGTGGCAGCCTTCAAACATTCCGGCCATTTGTGTGACATTGCTAACATCCCAGTTTGTCAGATCAAGCTCTTCGACTTTGCATAAGCCCCAGAACATGCTCTGGGTAACAGTCACATTTTCTGTATTGAAGTTGCTGACATCCAGTTCTTTCAGATTGACACAGCAAGCAAACATACAACTCATGCCGGTCACGTTGGATGTATCGAAATTGCTTACATCAAGGGTCTCTACGTTTTCCAACAGATAAAACATATCATCCATGTAGATGCAGCTGGAAGTGTCAAAGTGGCTTACATCCAGCGTTTCCAACGGGTACGTGCACATGAACATGCGCCTCATGTTAGTGCAGTATGATGTGTCAAGATTAATCAGGTCGATGCTTGTACAGCAGAACCTTGATCCTACGTCATCGGATACATTTATATGATTGCTTGTAAACCATCCGCAGGTCGTCAGCGGATATATCTTATCTATGATCTCGACCTGTGACACTGTGAATGTGGATCTTTCGGTAAGGGCCCATGGAGGCTCATCCCATAGTCCCGCGCTCTTTTGATTCTCTTCAGAGAAATTGTTTGCTGCTTTTCCCGCCTTAGCTGCAACCGCTGCATTTTTCGACCCCAGATATAGCGTATACGTGCCATCATCGTTCTTTGCGTACTGCCACCAGACATCGTGAGACACGTCATCCACGGCGGTATCCGCAGCGAATGAAACAGTTGCCGCCATTGTGATAATAAACAGCGATATGGATAATATGTTTAAGAGGCCTTTCCTTGTCATCTGCCCTCCGAGAACAGCTTTCCTGTATAGTATCAATATTGGAGTATATTTTATCAACAAAACCGCTCTCTTGTCTGCACTGCGATGCTTTTTTTATCAGATAAATTATTGTATTCGCCGAATGATCCTTCACTCCGGTTTGTGGCGTGGATCTGACAGGCATCAGGAACGTTTTTGTTGAAACTCGTTATTATATGAACTGCTATACTAATGTCGGATAACAAGGGTATCTCAGGCATTTTTGTTATATAATCAAGGTGGTTGGCAGATGACAGCGCAGGATATCAGGAGTTCTTACAAAATGAGAAGCTGGCGGAATACACTCGATCAGCTGGCAGCGGAGAGTGGCTTATCGTTTAAAGATGTGTGTGAATACACCGGCATGACCTACAACGAAAATGGTCCGAGCTTTTATTACAAGCTTCCGCGCAAACGAAGGACATACATAGGTATTGGCATGGCGTTCAGACAGCCGGTCGAAGTTATCAATAAATGGCTGACAAAGTACGCAGGTAAGCGAAAGCTTTACGCAAAGGATATAAGTGAAGATCTCGTCTGGATGTATCTAATCAATGCCAATCTCAGGGACGGATCAGATCGAACGAACTACTTCCTGAGATATGATGAATTCCAGTCGATCGCTTATGCCGTTTTCTGTGAAAAGTGGGATGAAATACTCATGGGATATGCTGATACTGCCGATGTAGAGGTGCGTCTTGCACAGGCGGATTATAACTCAGAGTATGATGGCATAAAAGAATTCGTGGCAGAAAACATGGATGCGTTCAAGACTGCATATGTGAAGCCACGCGAGTATCTGGATGTGTATGTCAGTAATATACTCCGTACATGCCGGAGGAATCCGGCAAATGAGTCCATCAGAAGCCTCAACTCTCTCAGAGGTTATCTTGATGACAGCATGATCAATTTTCTTAGCGGGGACAGTAATACTATAAACGTAATCAATCGCAACACCGGTAAGAGAACTATCAACATCAAGCATGTCCCACGCGGCAGGAAGAAATACATATGCCTGTGTCTTGCGCTTGGGATGACAACGGAAGATATAAACTGCTATCTGGAAATGATGGGATATGCGCCGCTTGGCATGACGGACGTCAATGAGGCCAGACTGATCTCGGCTTTGTCAGAATGGGAGCAAGGTCATCCTTTGCAGAGAGCATACAAAAACAGACATATTAAACATGATGATTCAGCGGAGCTCACCCAGAACGAGGAGTTCCAGGCGGTAGAAGAAATGCTCCAGCTCAGGACGGATCTGAAGGAACGCTACAGACTTGAAGACGCGGTCTTTCCATATGCATGAAAGAAGATTATAAGCGATATGAGCCAATATTCGGAGCATGGCACATTACCGAGGAGATAGGTTCCGGCGCAGAAGGTTCTCTGTACCGGATAAGACGAACCGATTCTCTCGGTAATGAGTTTTATTCTGCGCTGAAAGCGATCACTATACCCGCCGGCGGCGAGCTCGAGCTTGAGTCGCTCATGACGGGTGGCGTGACCCGCGAAGAAGCGGAGAAGTATTTCGAGAATGTGCTTGAAAACACAACGCATGAATTTGAGCTGCTTGCCCGTCTCAAGGGAAACAGTCACATCGTGAGTTATGAGGACCATGAGATCTTCAGGCATGAGACCGGTTTCGGATGGGACATCCTTATCAGGCTTGAAGAATTAGTCCCTCTCGTGAAGCACTCCCTGGATGATCCTCTGACTGAGGCGGATGTATTATCCATGGGCTCGGATATATGCCGCGGACTTGTGCTCTGCAGCAGGTACGGAATAGTCCACAGGGACATCAAGCCTGACAACATATTCATTTCACCGAGCGGAAACTATAAGCTCGGCGACTTTGGCATAGCGCGCATCGTAGAGCAGACTACGCAGGCTCTCTCAAGGAAGGGCACCTACGCATATATGGCGCCGGAAGTATACTGGGGCAAGGATTACGATCAGAGGGTCGATATATACTCTCTCGGACTCGTGATGTACAGATATCTCAATGACGGACGAATGCCGTTCATGCCTGCTTATCCCGGGGAGATCAGGCCGGGTGATGGAGAGGATGCATTCGTTAAACGGATCAACGGGCATGCAATGCCGGCTCCCAGACACGGTTCAGACGGGCTGAAGCGCTTAGTGCTTAGAGCGTGTGCATACGACAGAGATGACAGGTATAGTGATGCAGGAGAGATGCTGAGAGATATTGAGGCCATTCAGGCCGGCAAACTGCCGCCAGAGTCAGGTCGATCAAAGATAAAAAACAATAGTGCTGAGAATCAGCAAACAAAACAGGAAAGGAAGCGTAAAGCAGGGATAGCTGCTGCTGTCCTTGCTGCATGCACTCTTATCGCCGGCGTGATCTATGCGCTGATTCCCAAGGAGATCACAGACATCAACGCTTCTGAGATCGACGGCGGAGCGGAGCTGTACATAGGCGATGAAATGACGCCTTCGTATACTGTCGAACCGGATTGGTTTAAAGATGAGGCGATCTCTTTCCGCTCGGGCGATGAGAATGTATTCACTGTAGATGAGAGCGGAAGGATACACGCGGTATCTGTAGGGAGCGCTCCCCTGACGATGTCTGCTAAAGAGTACTCGGAAGACGTGATGATCAATGTCGTTTCCAAAGTGACATCGATAGAAGGAATAGATGAGACGGTCGAGCTTACAACAGGCGGAAGCGTCAAACTGGAACCTCGTCTTGAGCCTGAGCAGTTCTCATCTGAACCGATAACCTATACCATTGCCGATGAAGGAATAGCGACGGTATCCGACTCGGGAGATATAAGCGCTGTTGCTGCAGGCGAGACTACGATCACTATAGCCGCAGGAGGCTGCACTGTTACGAGGAATATTATAGTTTCTGAGCCCGTGGTATACCGGTCGTACAGCAAGTCAAGCGGATCATCAAAATCATCGGGAAAGTCATCCGGAAGTTCAGGCTCGGGAAGTAAGGGGTATTTCAGTTCCGGTGATGATGAACATTTCTAAAATAGAAGCTCCGAAATGATCGCAATGGAAGACATGGACTGACATTTCGATCCGAGCCCCGGTTATGGGACCGGGGCTTTTGTAAGGCCCGATAACCTGCAAGAAAGAGCAACAAAGATACTTTGCTGTACTGCAATATCATAGTATAATTAACCCAAATAGGAAGTTTACATCACGGCACACCAAAGGGGGTATTATGTACCATATACTGGAAAAATTCCCTGAGTTTCGTCCATACGAAGGGGATATCAACATGCGCATGGACCGCTATTATGGCAAGAAGGCGCAGCTTCTGCAGGGCTATTCCTGCCTCAACGATTTCGCGAATGCGCACAAATGGTATGGATTCCATCAGCAGCCTGATGGTTGGGTGTACCGCGAGTGGGCTCCGTCAGCCGATCAGGTATTCCTTACAGGTGACTTCAACGGCTGGCAGTGGACCGCTACACCGCTGAACCGTCTTGACAACGGCAACTGGGAGATCTTCCTTCCGGGTGACACTATCACCAAGGGAAGCCGCGTCATGACCATAGTCAACAACGGGGGCAATCTGACTCAGCACATCCCTCTGTACGCGCGCCGCGTGATACAGGACTGGGAGACGCAGAGCTGGTGCTGCGAGGTCTGGGACGAGACTGAGGCGTATCCGTGGACGGATGAGGGCTTCGCCTCATATGAAGCGCCTGTGATATACGAGGCACACGTGGGCATGTCCAGCGAGGACCACCGCATCGCGACTTACAGAGAGTTCGCGGACAACGTACTGCCTCACGTCCATGCAGGCGGATACAACACGATACAGCTGATGGCCGTCATGGAGCATCCTTTCTACGGATCCTTCGGCTATCAGGTCAGCAGCTTCTTCGCTGCATCGAGCCGCCAGGGATATCCTGACGATCTCAAATATCTCGTAAACAAGGCGCACAGCATGGGCATACGCGTCCTGCTCGACGTCGTTCATTCTCATGCGGTGGCCAACACCCTTGAGGGCATAAATCTCTTTGACGGAACTGACTATCAGTTCTTCCACCACGGTGATCAGGGCAATCACCCTGCATGGGGCACTAAATTATTCAACTACGACAAGCCTGAGGTGCTGCACTTCCTGCTGAGCAACCTCAAGTTCTGGCTGGAGGAGTATCACTTCGACGGATTCAGATTCGACGGCGTGACCTCCATGCTGTATCACGATCACGGACTCGGCACGGCATTCTCGAATCTGGACATGTACTTCAGCATGAATACTGATGTGGAATCCGTGACCTACCTACAGCTCGCCAACGAGCTCGTAAGGGAGGTCAATCCGCACTGCATGACTATCGCTGAGGATATGAGCGGCATGCCGGGCATGTGCGAGCCTATTGAGGATGGCGGCATCGGATTTGACTACCGTCTGGGCATGGGCCTGCCTGATCTCTGGATCAAGCTCATAAAGGACTGGCGCGATGAGGACTGGAACCTCGGCATGATCTATCACGAGCTGACATCGCGCAACGCGCATACCATCGCTTACGCGGAGAGCCACGATCAGGCGCTGGTGGGAGACCAGACCATAATGTTCCGCCTGGCGGGAGCCGCGATGTACGATCAGATGGGCAAGTACCATCATTCATTTGAGATCGACAGGGCGATGGCGCTCCACAAGATGATACGTCTGGTGACCATAGCTGCGGGCGGCAGCGGATACCTCGCATTCATGGGCAACGAATTCGGACACCCTGAGTGGATAGACTTCCCGAGGCCGGGCAACGGCAACAGCTTCCAGTACTGCCGCAGGCAGTGGAGCCTGCTGTCCAATCCGGATCTAAAGTATCATCAGCTCAATGACTTCGATCACGACATGATACATACGACGGTATTCTACAAGGTCTTCGATCAGGAATACCCGGATCTTAAATGGATACACGAGGACGATAAGGTGCTCGCCTTTGAAAGAGGCGGACTGCTCTTCGTCTTCAACTTCTCGCCGAACCACGACTATACGGACTATGCGATCCCGGTAAGCCACGGGACTGACCACGTGGTCATGTTCACAAGCGATGACGAGCGCTACGGCGGTTTTGGCCGCATAAGTCATGACCAGAAGAGCGCCTTCCTGCCGGGAGCGGAGGGCAACTTCGTGAGGCTGCATCTGCCTTCGAGGACCTGCATGGTATTGAGACCTGTCGACAGATAGATGATGTAATCAGGAGCGTAGAAGCAAGAAGGACAGTATCAATGATTAGGAGAGTTTACAAACAGATGACCGGAGCGCAGATCGTGTCGGCTGTGACGGTCACCGTGTGCCTGCTGATAGACAGCATAGTCATCGGCAGGATGCTAGGTGTCGATGCCGTCGGCGCGTACGGTCTGGCCAATCCGGTGATCATCCTCTTCTCTGCTCTGGGCATTATGGAATCCTGCGGAGTGCAGGTAGTGACCGGTGATGCCGTGGGAAAGGGGGATGTGAAGGCCTGCAATACGATCTACACCACTTCGATCATGCTGTCGCTTTGCCTGGCAGCCGCGTGGATCCTTGTCGTGTTCGGAGCGACGGATCCGCTGTGCACTATGCTGGGAGCGGGAAGCCCTTCACCTGACAACCGGCTCTTTGTCATGACGGGTGATTACCTTAAAGGATACATGATCGGGGCTCCGTTCTTCTTCCTGAGCCAGATAATGACGCCTTACCTCCAGCTGATGGGCAAGCGCAAGCTGACTGTTACGGCCGTGACCGTGATGACTGTGACGGATATCGTATTTGACTTGCTGAGCGTCTACGTATTCCATGCCGGGATGTTCGGCATAGGACTGGCATCCAGCCTGAGTTATCTGGCTGCACTGCTGGTCGGGCTTACGTACTTACTGCGCAGAGACTGCCTGTTCCAGTTCGACAGGAACGGCATAAGTGTCAATACCGCAATAGACATAGTGCGTGAAGGCAGCCCGATAATGGTCAACCAGGCATGCTTCATGCTCCGTGTATATGTCATCAACCGCTTACTGCTGGCCGTGTCCGGAACCGTTGCGGTGGCGGTGTTCACGATAGTATCCACGATAGGAAACATCGTATTCAGCATAGGCCTCGGCGCGGGATCGGTAACTCTCATGCTGGCGTCCATCTTACACAGCGAGGAGGACCGCAGCTCGCTCTACGAGCTGATGCATGTATCGATACGGTACTCCGCCGCTTTGATAAGCGGCGCGACGCTTGTGGTCGAGGTGACTGCGCCATGGCTGATCAGACTCTTCCTGGGGCATGATCCGTATGTGACGGAAATGGCGGTCCCGGCCCTCAGACTGTATATGATCTCTCTGATAGCGGTCGTGATCTCCACTAATCTCAAAAATTACTACCAGGGCACGGGACGCATGAAGTTCACCAATGTGATCTCCATATGCGATAATGCCGTGCTTCTGCTCCCGATCACATGGCTGTTTGCAAGCCTGATGGGGCTGACGGGACTTTGGATCGGCATCATAGCCGGTCAGTTCGCTACGATCCTGATGATATGCATAGTGGTCTGGATCAGATGCGGCAGGATAAGCTTCTCAGCGGAGGCGTTCTGCATGCTGGATGACGATTTCGGAGCGGCTCCGGAGGATGTCTTTGAAGAGAAGGTCACAGACATTGAGACTGCGATCTCCGCTTCAGAGGCTATCGATGGATTCTGCAGCTCCAAGGGGATGGGGCGGAGGCTGTCGGGACTGGTCAGTCTTTGCGTGGAGGAGATAGTCGCCAACATAATAGAGCATGGCTTCACCAAAGACGATCATGAGCATCAGGCGGATGTGAGACTCGTGGTGGATGAGAGCAAGTGCATCATCCGTATCAGGGACAACTGCATAGGCTTCGACCCTACGAGGTACCTCGAGCTTCACAGAAGCGATGATCCGGCCGATCACATCGGCATACGCATAGTGACCGGGATGGTCAGTGAGATAAACTACATAAACTCGCTTGGTCTCAACAACCTTTACATGAGCCTGAACAGGGAGGGACATTAAACATGTATTATTCTGCGATCGGAACGCTCGCGCTTCTGATATTACTTATAGAGAACCAGGATATCTTCCTGAACCGCGGAGACGTGCTTGAGAATTCCGCGTGGATGATCTACAGGAAGTTCCTGTTTGCTGTTGTTGCGTATTATATTACGGATATCTTCTGGGGCCTGATCGAGGCCAGCAAGCTCGGGCCGCTGCTGTTTGCGGACACGACAGTGTACTTCTGTGCAATGGCGGCGGGCATATTGTTCTGGTCGCAGTTCGCTGTAGCTTATCTTGATGAAAGAAATGCCTTCGGGCGCTTCCTCGTGAACGCCGGCCGCTTCCTTGCCGGACTCATAGTGTTGCTGAATTTCATCAACATCTTCAGGCCTGTCATCTTTACGGTCGACAGTGCCTGCGTTTACCGTGCTCTGCCTGCCCGGTACGTGAGTCTTACGCTCCAGATACTTCTGCTGCTCATCATCTCGGCATATACATTTTCGGCGTTCCTGAGACAGGAGAATCCTGAACTGAGGAGACGGAGGTACCGTGCGCTTGGAGCCTTCGGACTGATCATGGCTGTCTGCCTCTTCGCACAGCTCTGGTTCCCGTACCTGCCTCTCTATGCTATCGCGTATTTGCTGGGAACGAGCCTGCTCCACACACTTGTAGTAAACATTGAGAAGGAAGAATTCAGGGCAGGAAGAGAGGAAGCGTCCAGGATAGAGGATTCGCAGAAGACCATAGCCTCGCTTTTCGACAATATGCCGGGCATGACCTTCACCAAGGACGCCGAAACAGGCACCTACCTGACCTGCAACATGGCATTCGCGAAATTTGCCAACAGATCCGCTCCGGAGGAGGTCGTGGGTCTCACTGACGCTGATCTTTTCGGAGCTGAGTCAGCTGAACGTTACGCAAGGGAGGATCAGGTAGCACTCGCAATGGACGAGCCGTACATATTCTATGAGGATGTGACCGGTGCAGACGGCAGCCACAGGCAGTTCCAGACCACGAAACGTAAATACACCGATGCGCGCGGCCGTCAGTGCATACTCGGCATATATCAGGATGTGACAGACATGGTGCGCATCCAGCGTGAGAATGCCACTACCAAAGAAGCTTACGAGAAGGCCCGCAGCACGGGCATCATATATACACATATAGCACAGGCTCTGGCGCGAAGCTATTTCGATCTCTACTACGTCAATCTCGACTCTGAGGAATATATCGAATACCGGCCGGATGAGGAGAGCGGACTGCTCAGGGAGGTCAGCCGCGGCTGGCACTTCTTCGAGTGGGTCAGGGCAGCGGCGGACAAGTCAGTCGACGCGGAAGACAGAGACAATTTTGTGGAGGCCATGGACCGCAGGACACTACTTGCGACCCTGGACCGCAATAAGACTCTTGTGATGACTTACCGCTACCTCTCTGAGAGCGGCCCGATATATATAACGATGAAGGTCTCGCGCATGGGAGAGGATGACAGATACATAATCGTGGGCATGACCAATGTCGATGATGAGATGAAACAGCAGCGCGCTGCCGACCGTATGAAGGAGGAACAGGTAGCCTATGGCAGACTCAGTGCGCTCACAGGCGAATTCCTCTGTGTATACATCGTGGTGCCTGAGACAGGGCGTTTCAGAGAGATCAGCTCTACCGCGGGATATGCCGCCTTCGGACAGGCCGGAGAAGGCAGTGACTTCTTCGAGGCGCTGCGTGATGACGTACGGGAATTCAGCCATCCGGATGATCTCGGCCGCGTCCTTGCAGCCCTGACAATGGAGAATGTGATGGAGGAGATAGAGCAATACGGCATCTTCACTCTGACTTACCGCATCATGATGGAAGGCCGTCCTGTCTATGTGCAGTTCAAGGCAGCCATGGTAGAGGAGAAGGAAGGCGCGCGTCTTGTCGCCGGTCTCATCAATATCGATTCGCAGATACGTCAGGAAGAGGAATACGTAAAGAAGCTGTCCAGGGCCCGTATAGAGGCCAATGTCGACCCCCTGACGGGAGTCAAGAACAGGCACGCATACCTGATGGCTGAGGAGAGGCTCAATGTCCAGATAGAGGATGGGCATGATCCTGAGTTCGCCATTGCGATACTGGACGTCAACGATCTCAAGATCGTCAACGACAATGAAGGCCACAATGCCGGCGATCAGTATCTGCGCGATGCCTGCAAGATCATATGCGATACATTCAAACACAGTCCTGTATTTCGTATAGGCGGTGACGAATTCGCTGTGATCGCCCAGGGCAATGACTACGGATGCATCGACGAGCTGATCGGACGCATGGAGGATCACAACGCTGAGGCTGTTAAGAACGGAGGCATAGTGATAGCCTGCGGCATGTCGAAGCGCGACGGTGACGACAGTGTAGCTCCTGTATTCGAGCGCGCCGACCACAAAATGTACGACAATAAAACTGAACTGAAGGAAGTACACGCGGATGAAGCAAAATAGACAGGGCTTCGGCCCTATTGGCATATGGGCATTCTCGATCGGCGCCAGTATAGGGTGGGGCTCATTTATAGTGACCTGCAATGCCTATCTGTCGAAGGCGGGAGTCCTTGGCACTATCCTGGGACTGCTGGCAGGCATGGCGGTCATCATGGTCATAACCTGGAACCTTCAGTACATGATACAGGCCTCGCCTGACGCGGGCGGCATCTATACATTCGAAAAGAAGGTCGGGGGCAGGGACATGGGATTCCTCGCCTTTTGGTTCGTACTGATCACATATCTGGCCGTTCTCTGGGCCAACATCACTTCAGTCCCGCTGTTCGTCAGGTTCTTCCTCGGCGACAGCTATCAGCTGGGCTTCCATTACAGCATATTCGGTTATGAGGTCTGGTTCGGCGAAGCGCTGCTCTCGATATGCGCGGTGCTGATCATAGGCCTTCTGTGTGCGTTCAGCCCGCGTCTTCCTGAGAAGATAATGATAGCGGCTGCGGCCATGTTTACGATAGGCTTTACTGTATGCGCCGTGATCGCGATGCTGCGTCACGACAGCGCCTCCGGCTACGATCCTATGTATGCGGAGGGGTCGCCGGCATTCGCTCAGATAGTACGCATAGCCGTCATATCTCCATGGGCCTTCATCGGCTTTGAGAACGCCGCACACTTCTCCGAGGAATATGAATTCCCGATAAAGAAGATCCGCAGGATCCTCATTTCCTCAGTGGTGGTGACCACACTGCTCTATATATTCGTATCCCTTCTCTCGGTATCGGCATATCCGCCTGAATACGCGAGCTGGCTTGACTATCTGCGCGACATGGGCAATCTGGAGGGCATCAAGGCGGTGCCTGCATTCTACGCGGCTTCTCATTATATGGGCAGGCCGGGAGTGACAGTACTGATGCTGGCCCTCTTCGGAGTGATACTGACGAGCCTGATCGCCAACATGCTGGCTTTGAGCCGCCTGCTCTACGCGGCGGGCAGAGATGGCGAGGCGCCTCACGCTCTCAGTATACTCAGTAAGCGCGGAATACCGAGTACTGCGATATATCTCATCATGGCGGTCTCTGTCTTTATCCCGTTCCTCGGCAGGACGGCGATCGGATGGATAGTGGATGTCACGACTCTCGGAGCTACCGTGATCTACGGAATGATCTCACATTCCGTATACCTCCATGCAAAGCAGGAGGACAGACAGGCGGAGAAGGCGACGGGCATGGCAGGCATGATACTGATGGTCTGCTTCCTCATTTTGATCCTGATACCGGGCCTGCTCCCGTTCCATGCGATGGAGACAGAGTCCTACGCTCTGTTTATCGTATGGTCGGTGCTGGGGCTCGTATATTACCGTATCCTTATACGCAGGGATACTAAGAAGGAATACGGACAGCAGCGCGTATTCGTATGGGTCGTACTGCTCATGCTGGTGATGTTCGCATCCATGATGTGGGTGTCGAGAGCGACCGAGAACGCTGCCAACAAGGCGGTGCAGAATATATACGAATACCACGAGAGCCATTCCGCCGATGATTCCATCGAATCGGTCAGGGAGGACAGAGTGGAATTCCTACAGGAGCAGGCAAGGGAGATCAGCAGCACGAATACTCTCTATACCATCGTGACTCTGGGTCTCTTCGTGCTCTTCATATTTATGATGATGAACAATTACCGGGACGCCCGTGAGCTCGATGAGCGACTGACCAGAGCCGAGCAGGAGGCAGTACTGGCTCAGAAGGCAGCCGAGATGAACGACACCTTCACCTCGCTGCTCGACCACATACCGGGGATGACCTTTACCAAGGACGCTGCGACCGGCATCTATCTGGCCTGCAATCAGGCCTTCGCGGACTATGCCCATAAAGACAGTCCTGAGGGAGTGGCCGGTCTGACGGATGCCCAGATATTCGATCCGGAGACGGCTCAGCACTTTGTGGATGACGATCTGATGGCTCTCTCGATGGACGAGCCTTACATATTCTACGAGGATGTGCCTGATGCGGTCGGGAACCCTCGTCAGCTCCAGACCACCAAGCTTAAATACACTGACGCTTCCGGCAGGCTGTGCGTGCTCGGCATATGCAGCGATGTCACTGACATGGTGCGTATCCGTCACAACAGCGCCATGACCAGAGAGGATTATGACAATGCCCGCAGCTCAGCCATAATGTATACACATATCGCCCAGACTCTGGCGCGCGACTATACGGATATGTTCTATGTCAATCTGGACTCTGAGGAATTCATCGAATACCGCAGGGGCGACGAGAGCAGCGCTCTTGCCGAGATGCGCCGCGGATGGCACTTCTTCAGCGACTGCAAGGCCGAGCTCGCTCAGGGCGTCTGGCCTGAAGACCGCGATGGCTTCCTTGCGGCGATGGATCGCAGGACGCTGATGCAGGCTCTGGAGCGCAAGGATACATTCATAATGAACTACCGCCAGAGCTCTCAGAGCGGACCGGTGTATGTCAGCATGAAGGTCTCGCTGATGGAGGACGATGATCACTTCGCTATAGTCGGCATCACCAATGTCGATGCCGAGATGCGTGATGCCATGGCCAAGAGTGAAGCCTTGGCGGAGGCTCTGACCTCGGCTGAGGAAGCCAACAAGGCCAAGACTTCGTTCCTCTCGAGCATGAGCCATGAGATCCGCACACCGATGAACGCGATCATCGGACTGGACGAGCTGGCCCTGCGGGATGCTTCACTAAACGCAGAAACGCGCAATTATCTGGAGAAGATAGACTCAAGCGCCAAACACCTCCTCGGCCTGATCAACGACATACTCGATATGAGCCGCATCGAGTCCGGACGTCTCGTCCTGCACAAGGAAGTGTTCTCTCTCAGCGCGATGCTCGAGCAGATCAACACGATGATCACTTCTCAGTGCGCGGAGAAGGGGCTTGATTACGAGTGCCGCATACTGAGCCGGATGGATGAGTCCTATATAGGAGACGACACCAAGCTAAGGGAGGTGCTGATCAACATACTGTCGAACGCCGTCAAATTCACGGAGGCGCCGGGAAGCGTCACGCTGACTCTGGAGCGGACGATGAAGTACGAGGATCAGTCGACCATAAGATTCTGCATCAAGGATACAGGCATAGGTATGGACAAGGATTTCATACCTAAGATATTCGATGCCTTCGCGCAGGAGGAGGAAGGCTTCAGCAATAAGTACGGCAGCACGGGACTCGGCATGGCGATCACCAAGAGGATAGTCGAGATGATGAACGGCTCGATCAGCGTCGAATCCGAGAAGGGGGTCGGCACTGAATTCACAGTGGTGGTCACGCTCAGGCACTGCGACCAGAAGGATCTGGCCGCAGCCGTCGAGATCGATCCTCATGCGATGTACGTGCTGGTGGTGGACGACGACGTCATAGCGGCGGAGCACGCCAGGATGGTGCTGGGTGAGGTCGGCATACGGGCTGATGCATGCACGAGCGGGGAGGAAGCCCTGCGCATGATGCAGATACAGCATGCCAAGCATAATCCTTACAATCTCGTGCTCATGGACTGGAGCATGCCGGGCATGAACGGTCTCGAGGCATCGGCAGAGATACGCAGGCTGTACGACAACGAATCGACTGTCGTAGTGCTTACGGCATATAACTGGGACGATATCGCTGATGAAGCGAACCGCGTGGGAGTGGACAGCTTCCTGCCTAAACCGCTGTTCGCAGCGAATGTGATAGAGGAATTCGAGCGCATAGCTCTCCAAAAGGACATGCCTCTGCTCAGGGAGAAGAAACGGGCGGATCTGACGGGATGCCGCATCCTGGTGGCTGAGGATATGGAGATCAATGCCGAGATCATAACGGATCTCCTCGAGATGGAAGGCATCGAGGCCGACCACGCCGTCAACGGCAAAGTCGCTGTCGAGATGTTCGAGGACAGCGAGGTCGGAGCATACGCGGCAGTGCTGATGGATGTGCGCATGCCTGAGATGGACGGACTGCAGGCATCGGCGGCCATACGTGCTCTGGACAGACCGGACGCGAAGACGGTGCCTGTGATCGCACTGACAGCGAATGCCTTTGACGAGGACGTGCAGCGCTCCATGCAGGCCGGCATGAACGCTCACCTGACCAAGCCTGTGGAGTCCGATCAGCTGATGGCTACTCTGGGAGAGCTTGTGTATGAGGCGCAGACACGCGCCTGAACGAGGGAGGACAGATGGACAAGATATCGCTTGTACTGTTCGTCATAGTGGTGACCATACACCTGTATGCGTCGCTGAAGCAGGATAAAGCGCTGCGCGCAAAGTCGAAGCCGTTCATCCTGCTGTCGCTGTTGGCATTCTATTGCTTCAGTGCGGATCCGATACTGCTGACTGTAGTGCTGGCGCTGATCTTCTCGTGGATAGGCGACGTACTGTTGATACCAAACGGCAACAAGTGGTTCACGGCGGGAGGCATATCCTTCATGATCAGCCACTTCTTCTTCGGCGTCACCTACGCGCGCATGACGGATCTGTCAGCGGTGAACAGATATGCACTGATAGGACTTCCACTGATATTCGCGGTGGCTACCGTGATCACATTCAGGAAGCTGAGGCCACACCTGCCTAAGGCTCTGTTCTGGCCAATGCTTCTGTACCTGCTGATCAACGGAGCCATGAACTGCTTCGCCTGGTTCAGATCAATGAGCTCTCCGGGCTCGGCTGCGATCATCACGGCCATCGGTGCACTGCTCTTCTATATTTCGGACACAGCGCTGTTCTTCGTGCGTTTCAACAAGGAAAGCCGTCTCAAGACGCATTTCCTTGTCATGCTGACATACTCGCTGGGAGAGTTTTTAATAGTACTGGGACTGATATAGTAGTGACGGATCAACGGAAATGTGACCGATCCTGCAACAGAGAAGGGAGGAGAAACTCCGATGAAATACTATCTCGATAATGTATTGTCCAATAACGGAATAGGGGCAAAGTTCCCGGGCGTCAACCTTCTGGATGCAACGAAGGTCGACTATCCGAAATTCTTCTCGGAACTGAAGGAGGATGACGAGGTCGTTCTCATCGGAGGCGACGGCACGATCAACTATCTGATAAACCACGTAGACTGTGACAATTTAAAAAACAATGTCTACATATATGCCAACGGCACAGGCGATGATTTCTTCAACGACATAGAAGAAGCTCCGGGTAAAGAGATACTTCTCAACCCTTATATAAAGAACCTCCCGGTCGCGAAGGTCAAGGGCAAGGAATATAAGTTCATCAACAACATGAGCTTCGGGATCGACGGGTATTGCTGCGAAGAGGCAGACAGGATAAAGGCAAAGAAGCCGAATAAAAAGATCAACTATACGGCGATCGCGATCAAGGGCCTGCTGTATGCATTCAAGCCGAGACACGCATGGATCGAGGTGGACGGCAAGGAGTACGAGTACGATAACGTCTGGCTCGCTCCTTCCATGAAGGGCAGATACTGCGGCGGCGGTATGATGCTGGCTCCGGGCCAGGACCGCTTCTCGGGCAAGCTGACAGTGATAGTTTATATGAGCCCTTCCAAGTTGAAATCGCTCATGAGATTCCCGATGATCTTCGACGGCAGGCATGTAGCCCTCACCGATATGGTAAAGGTGATAGAGGGAAATAAGGTCCACGTCAGATTCGACAAACCGTGCGCGGTGCAGATCGACGGAGAGACCGTGCTCGACGTGACCGAGTACTGTGCCGAGCAGAGGTGAGCCGGTTATCAAAAACAGAATCAGAACTACCGGGAGCAGCTCAGCCTGCTCCCTTCATACGTATTCTCTATATGACAGAGTCAACTGATCTATTGTGGAGTTTGAAGGATATACCATGATAAACGAAGAGATAAGAAACGAATTGTTTGCCGCTCAGGATGAGAAGTACAGGGACTTCCAGGCCAAGCTGATCCCCGGCATCGAAGCGGATAAAATCATAGGCGTCAGGACGCCTGCGCTCAGGTCATTCGCAAAGCAGCTTGCGAAGAGGGACGATGTATCCGAATTCCTCGAAGAGCTGCCACATGAGTATTTCGATGAGGACCAGCTTCACGCTTTCATACTGTCGGCGATGAAGGACTATGACAGATGCATCGAAGCAGTGTGCAGATTCCTTCCTTATATAAACAACTGGGCTACCTGCGATCAGCTGTCGCCAAAGGTGTTCAGGAAGAACAGAGAGGACCTGCTTCGACGCATAGAGAAGTGGATCGATTCCGGTGAGACCTATATCGTGAGGTTCGCGGTCGGCATGCTGATGGAGCACTTCCTCGGGGATGATTTCGACCCCAAGTACGCTGAGATGGTGGCGGGAATAGTCTCGGAGGAGTACTACGTCAACATGATGCGTGCATGGTACTTCGCGACGGCGCTTGCCAAGAACTATGAAGAGGTGCTGCCGTTCATCGAGGAGAAAAGGCTCGATGAGTGGACTCACAACAAGACGATACAGAAGGCAGTCGAGAGCTATCGCATAACGCCCGAACAGAAGACTTATCTGAAGGGCTTCAAAGTAAAAAGAAGCCGAAAAGCCTGAAAGATCGGCATTTGCAACCGCCGGTTGACAGATTGAAAAGCCCGGTTGGTAGTGCGCAACCGACTCAAAGAGTAGATTTGGGTCAGAAAACAGAAGCGAACAGCGCGGGACCCGGGAGGCGAAAGCGCACACCAACGTAAGGAGGCAGTACGATGATATTGGCAGACAAGATAATAGAAAACAGAAAGAAGAACGGCTGGTCGCAGGAGGAGCTCGCGGACAGGCTGGGCGTGTCCAGGCAGTCGGTATCCAAGTGGGAGGGCGCCCAGGCGGTGCCTGACATGAAGAAGATAGTGCAGATGGCAGAGGTCTTCGGTGTTACCACCGACTACCTGCTGAGAGATGATATCGAGATGCCGGCCGAACCGGAAGTGACGCCGGTCGACAACGGACTCGAGGAGACCGTCAGGACGGTCTCGATGGAGGAAGCCAACGCCTTCCTCGAGTACAACAGGAAGGCAGCTTCATCGATATCCACGGGAGTCATGATCTGCATACTCTCGCCGGTCATCCTGATACTCCTGGGAGGACTGGCCGAGGCAGAGAAGATATCGATGAGTGAGGAGACGGCCGGGATCTGCGGCACCATCATACTGCTCGTCATGGTAGCCTGCGCAGTAGGGATCTTCCTAATGACAGGGCTTCGCGGCAAGGAGTATGACTATCTCTCTGAGATCAACATCGATACCGAGTACGGAGTGAGCGGCATGGCTAGAGAGCGCCGCAGTCAGTACTCCGAGACTTACAGCCGCCTCCTGATCATAGGCGTCATGCTCTGCGTGATATCCGTGATACCGCTTCTGATGCTGCAGCTGACACACTATGCCAACAATACTGACGTGCTCCCGATCGTCGGAGTCGATGCCCTGCTCATCACAGTGGCCATAGGCGTCAAGCTGATCGTCCTGACATGCATCAGGAAGGGCGGCTACGACAAGCTGCTCGAGGAGGGAGACTATACCAGGCTCGAGAAGAGGGCCGGCAGATACGACGGCATCTACTGGATGATAGCCGTAGCCGTATATCTCGCCTGGAGCTTCATCACGATGCGCTGGGAGATCACATGGATAGTCTGGCCGGTAGCCGGCGTGCTCTTCGTGGTCTACCACGAGATCACTAAAGCGATCATCCGCTCCCGCAACTGACACATGGCGCGCAAAACGACCCTGCCGGGTCATTCAGACTTGAGACACGGTCTCGATCAAAAGAGGTCTTCGATCATAATGAATGGTCGGGGCCTTTTCTAATTGTTTCTCAAAAAAACAATTTCAATATTTTCATGAAATCCGACATAAAATGACCCGGATACGACATTTGATCCCCTATTTTTAAGTTTGGCGTTTTTGTCGTGATTTGAACGGATTGACAGCCTGGTTTCTTTAGATAGAATGGGACCAATGACTATTCTGTTCGAGGGGAGGAACCGGAGATGGTCAGAGTTACCATAACGTTCGATCGGCGGACTGTCCGGGTAACAACAACCTTAAAAAACCGCTGGTTCACGTAACCAGACGGCTCCACAAAACGTGGTCGAGTTAGTCGTTGTCGAGTTAGTCGCTGGCGAACGACGCTCTTCCCGGCCCGATCATATGAGAACAGCGGCTTGCGTGAAGTGTGTTTTTGAGGGCTGCTGTGCGCCCGACAGTGCTTTGAGGGCGGACGCCAACAGATTTGTGTATCGTAGTGTGATTATCTGCTGACGATACACAAAATGGCTGGGAAAGGTCTTATGAGTAGCGCTGTGAAAGGGCATTTTGTGTATCACAGACAGGATACTAGAGAGGCCATACACAACTATTGTGGATTTTGGTGTATGCATAGCTCAAATTTAACCTTAGTTACACAAAACGGAGATGAATATGGATATTTACAGAGAACAAATCGAGAGAATTGTGTATGAGCAAAAGAAACTGCTTGATGATTACACAAAAGAATACAATATCAGTTGTGAGGGTAGTAAAGGGGATCACCTGATATGCTGCAGGAACAACGGCAAGGACAATTACTACTGCGCTTATCATGATGAGGGGAAATATACCAGGCGGAGCATCAACAAAAGACCGGACGAGATCAATGCTTTGGCCAGAAAAGAGTATCTCAGGGTCGCTATTGAAGCCCTTGGAAACAATATTGATGTGCTTGGGTCAACATGTCAAAGCCTAATAGATCTTGATTTTGATACGATAAAGTCTCAAATGGAAAGGGCATATAGAGGTTTGCCTGAGGATTTCTTTTTCGCGAATGGAACCGGCAGATCGGGCATGCTGTCTGACCGTGATGAGGACAGGATCAGAAGACACATAGATTGGGCAAACGAGCGATATGAAAAAAGCACATTTAATCCTGAAGGCAGGCGATTCATGACATCGGCAGGATTCAGGGTCAGATCGAAATCGGAACAGCACATTGTTGAACAGCTCATAAACTATGGTGTCCAGTTCAGATACGAGCAGGTCATACATATCAACGATAAGGACTACTCTGCGGACTTTACATTCAGAGACAGCAATATGGAATTGTTTTATTGGGAGCATGCGGGAATGATGGACGTACCGAAATATGCAGACGGTCATCATCGGAAAATGAAGGCATTTAACGACGTTGGCATAGTTCCCTGGAAGAATCTGATCATCACTTATGATATCGACGGAGTCATCAATGTCCCGATGATAAAGAGCATTATCGAAAATGAAGTCATACCGAGGATGTAGCCTCCTCCGGCAATTATAAAGAGGTGGATCTTGACGCGGAGATATAGCCTCTCGTGCGCGGCTTTCCGGTATGAAAACATACATCTTTTTGCTAAGGCGGATATGATATATACTTGAGGCAGTTATGGACAGGGATGCACTCAGGGATTATTTGGATACAAGGCGGCTGGGATGGCCGTATGGTGAGTCTTACAGAGTCGAGGCTCTGGGAGGTCATCGCTTCGTTGCGAGGATCGGAGACGAGCTTGCCGGCTTGTCGTACGCAGAACTGAGTTGCGACGGCAAAGAGGCAGTCATGAAGATGAACCTCAAAAGCCAATATGCGGAGTATGGGATAGGGACGGAGCTGCTGAACCTGTTGATGGAAGATCTGCAGAGCTCGGGTTGTACGACCATCCGCTATACTGTCCCGCTTGAGCGATATGCGGTCCAGATCTACAGGAATCTCGGATTCGTTGTGGAGAGCCGCGACGAAGAAACGATATATCTGATCTGGAGCAGATCGGCTGAGTAGAAAAAAGTTATACCTGATACGAACAGGCCGGCTGAACAGGAAGCCGCTATACATCACAATATTCATCAAATGAAGGAGCAGTGCGGGTAATGATAAATGATGGCGAAGGCGCATATTAGTGTGGGGATGGCCGCAGCATTCACCGCGATGAGCCCGGGCTCGATCCCGGAAGCTCTTCCCGTGATAACAGGCGCATCACTGGGCTGCCTTATATGCGATCTGGACTGCGAGAATAAGACCGAGAGGAGTGATTCCTCGCGCTGGAGGATAGTGATGGCGCTCGTGGCTGCAGCGGCTCTGGCGGAGGACTATCTGCTCGATGCAGGCATGTGGAGATCGCTGGCTCAGAGCGGATCATACCTGTGGTTCGCGGGGATCGTGGGCATGATGGTCATCTGCACCTTCGCAAGCGTATCGAAGCATCGCGGCTTCTCGCATTCGCTGTCTGCGTTCGCGCTTGAGACGCTGTGTATATGGCTGACATTCCCGTCGGCGGCAGTCCCGTTTGCGGCCGCCTTCGCTTCACATCTCGTCCTGGATCTGGTAAACAAACGGCCGGTGAGACTGTTCTATCCGGCGAAGAAGGGTGTGTGCTTAGGGTGGTTCTACGCGGACAGGTTGGCTGACCGGATCTGTGCGACCCTGGGCTGCGTATGGCTGGCGGCCGCTGTCATGATCGGCCTGAGGCTCCACGGTTAATGATAGTTGAGGCCCACGACTAATGACAGTTGAGACTGCGCAGCTGACTGGATTTATCTAAAAAGACGGGCTGCCGCTTTTATCCCGGATCTGATGCATCGGTGCATTGGTAAACACCTCAGCGGGGGTGTTTTTCTGTTTGGGATCGCAGCAATACAGACTTTCTTCCGGTTCAGCTAAGTGTGGTATAATCTGATCGGTATCACAGCTCTGCCGGCAAGTGAGGGGAGAGCGACGGATGCGGGATAGAGCGGCCTGCTGACCCCAGAGGGGAGGCGCGCAGAGATACAAGACACACTGGATCCTGAAAGCCAGGAAAGAAAGAGATGATGAGCAAGAGACGTATCACATACAATTCACCGGTAGTACTGAGCTTCGTGATGATCAGCTTCGGCGTAATGGTGCTGAACTACCTTACGGCGGGTGCGAGCAATAAGATGCTGTTCATGACCTACCACTCGTCACTGGCTTCGCCCATGACATACCTGAGGTTCTTCACTCATGTGCTCGGCCACGGCGGATGGTCGCACTATATCAGCAACATGATGTATATACTGCTGCTCGGGCCGATGCTGGAGGAGAAGTACGGATCCAGGGCCATCATAGAGGTGATACTGATCACGGGTCTGGTGACAGGGCTGTTCACATGGCTCGTATTCCCGAACGTCGCGCTCTGCGGTGCGAGCGGCGTTGTCTTTGCGTTTATCATGATGACGTCGTTTACCGGCTTTAAGGAAGGCGAGATACCGCTGACTGTCATACTGGTCGCGGTCATATTCATAGGACAACAGATATACGAGGGACTGTTCGTACAGGATAATATATCCAACACCGGACACATACTGGGCGGTATCGTAGGCGCGGTAGTAGGCTACAAGCTCAATAAGGAAAAGTGATAGAAGCAAAGTATACATAAGGAAAGAAGACGGAAGGAAAAATGGAAATGAAAGACTATATAGTAAGAGCTACGGCGGCAGGTGAGACTGTGAGGGCCTTCGCTATCAGATCGACGGACTTGACGGCTGAAGCGCGTGAGATACATCATACGTTCCCTGTAGTCACGGCCGCGCTGGGCAGGCTGCTGAGCGCCGGAGCCATGATGGGCTCGATGATGAAGGGCGACAAGGACAAGCTGACCATACAGATGAAGGGCGACGGCCCGATAGGACAGATGACGGTCACAGTCGACAGCCACGGTAATGTGAAGGGCTTCCCGGTGAATCCATCGGTGGACATCCCACGCAAGCGGGCGGGCAAGCTCGATGTCGGCGGCGCGGTCGGAAGGGGCACGCTGACGGTCAGCATGGACCTCGGACTCAAGGAGCCGTATAACGGACAGGTCGAGATACAGACTGGAGAGATCGGGGACGATCTGGCGTATTACTATACCGTATCGGAGCAGACGCCTTCCGCAGTCGGACTGGGGGTCATGGTCAACGTCGACAGTTCGGTGAGGCATGCGGGCGGATTCATCATACAGATAATGCCTGACGCGGATGAGGAGACCATATCAGCGATCGAGTCGAAGGTCGCGGAGGCTGAGCCTGTCACGACAATGATGGATGAAGGCATGAGTCCGGAGGACATGCTCGCATACTTTCTCGGTGATCTTGATCTCAGGATAATGGAGAGACAGCCGGTCAGATACTACTGCGGCTGCTCGAAGGACAGGGTGGCTGGAGCGCTCGCAGCGATCAGCACCGCGGACCTCGAGGAGATCATAAACGACGGAGAGGCGATAGAGGTCAAGTGCTACTTCTGCAATTCAGCATATGATTTCAGCATAGACGAGCTGAAGGAAATAATGGAGACAAGATAGCAGGAACAGGTGATAAGGTAACAGAAACAGGAGATAAGATGGACGAATTTGAAGGAGCTGCGGCGATGGCGGAAGCGCCTGAGGAAGCTGCAGTAGAGAAGGCCGTACAAGCAAAGGAGGCCGCAGCGAAGCCAAAGACTGAGAAGAAGAAAGCAGCTTCGAAGCCGAAAGAAACGGCTGTGGCGGATGATGAGGTCAGTTACGAAGTGGATCTCGACTACAACATGGAGTGGGAAGTCGAGACCGAGCCCGCCGAAGAGAATGAGATCATTACGGAAGAGGCGGAGGAAGAGCCATATTACGGACCGTATGCGCCGGGAGCGGCGAGGGCGATCAACAAGCATCTTTTCGTATGGGTGTTCAATTTCGTGTGCGGCATCTACGGAATAGACAGGTTCGTGCGCGGACAGATCGCGATGGGTGTGTTCAAGCTCCTCAGCTTCGGTGGCCTGGGCTGCTGGTACCTGGTCGACCTCATCATAGCCATCGTCAAGGCATACGGTACCAATAATGACTCAGAGGACCTGTACTTCGATGTGATGGGCAGGTATATCGACTGATATGGATCAGAGGCGGGAGGCTTCGCGAATGGTCAGGATATACGGGACGATTGGTCCCGCGTGCAGAGATAAAGAGATACTTACGGAGATGTTCCGCGAGGGAATGGACGGCGTCAGGCTGAACCTTTCCCACACTTCGCTCGAGGAAGCGTCGGCACTGATAAGCGACTGCCGGGATGCGGCACGGGAGTGCGGCGCAGAGCCTGAGCTGCTCATCGACATGCAGGGGCCTGAACTGAGGGTCGGAAAGCTCGAAGAGCCGCTGAGTCTTGCGGAGGGTGAGCTGATCGGAATAAATGAAATACCGCTGCCGCTTGCTGTGCTTAAAGCGCTCGGGGAGATCGCCGGCAGGCAGGAGCTGCTGCTCGATGACGGGAAGATACTGCTGGTGAGTGAGGACAAGTCGGGCCTTGACGGACCGCGTCTGAGAGTCGTGCGCGGCGGCCTGCTTGAGAGCAGGAAGAGCGTGGCGCTCCCGGGATGCAGCATCAGATTAGCGGCGATGACGGACAGGGACAGAGAACAGATAAAACGGGCCGCGGAGTTCGGAGTGACGGCTGTGATGCAGCCCTTCGTGCGCAGCAGCGAGGATCTCATCGAGGTGAGAGAGGCTCTGGATGAGGCGGGATGCGAAGATATAAGGCTGCTTGCCAAGATAGAGAACAGAGCGGGGATAGAAAGGCTTGAGGAGCTGATCCCGCACTGCGACGAGATAGTGATAGCCCGCGGGGACCTCGGCAATGCGATGGACCTGTGGGAGCTGCCTTCGGCCCAGAAACGCATCTCTGCGGCATGCCGCCGGGCGGGACGGGACTTCATGGTGGTGACTCAGATGCTGGATTCCATGATGCACAGACAGGTCCCAACGAGGGCAGAGGTAAGTGACATATACAATGCTGTAATGGACGGAGCCGCGTCGGTGATGGTGACGGGCGAGACGGCTGCGGGTGAGTACCCCGTGGACGTCATCCGCTACCTGTACAGGACGGTGAAGACGGCGGAAGAAGATAAAGTATCGATCAGGCGCTGATCAGACGGATGGGAGATAAAGGCTTATGAGCAGAGCAGACAGAGCGGAAGAATTATTCAGGCAGGGATATAACTGCAGCCAGTCGGTGTTTGCGGCATTCGCAGATCTGGCCGGCATGACAACAGAGGAGGCTGCTAAGATCGCAAGCCCCTTCGGCGCGGGCTTCGGTAAGATGAGAGAAGTCTGTGGAGCGGTATCCGGAATGACCTTGCTGGCCGGATATCTGGAGGGCTATTCGGACCCCTCTGACTACGAGAGCAAGAAGGAGCTTTACGCCCTGATACAGAAGATGTGCGCTGAATTCGAGGCGCGGGAGGGCTCCCTTATATGCCGGGAGCTGCTCGGACTTCAGAAGGGCGAAGACCTCGGAGAACCGTCCGTGAGGACTGAGGAATATTATAAGAGCAGGCCATGCATCGGCGCGTGCAGGACGGCCGCCGAGATCGCGGAGAAGTACCTGCCTGCAGAGGCGGCTGCGCCGGCAGACAGCGTCAGGGACATCGTGCTCATTTTTGACGGACTTGAAGCGGAAGACAAGGCCCGCTGCATGGAGATACTCAGGAACATGTACATGCAGCCATACTGCGCTGAGTGAAGCACGGCTGATGACAGGGGAGAGCGTTGAAGGCGGATATAGTATTCATCGGAACGGCGATAATGGATTCGATCATCAGGGGCTTCGACCCTGAGCCTGTTTCGGTGACCGGATACAGGGCTGAGAGCGGCGCGCTGAGCGTCGGAGGAGAGGCGGTCAACGGTTCGATCGCATCGGCCAGACTGGGCGCTGCGGCCGCCATACTCTGTTCGCTTGGCAATGATATGGCGGGAGATGTGATCGTATCCGAGCTCATGAAGAACGGTGTCGATACAAGCTGCATCGTAAGATCCGATGAGCATCCGACGCCTGTCACGACCATGTTTGTGGCCGGGGACGGGAGCCGCAGGTCCATCACCAATCTCGCTCACAGATACAATTTCCATCCGGAGGCTCATCCGGAGAAGTTCGCAGGCGCGAAGGCGGTCGTACTGGGCTCGCTCTTCAGGGCTCCTTTCGACGATCCGGAAGTGATATGTTCCGTGGTCAGCGCGGCGAAGTCTGATGGGGCTCTGGTGTTCGCCGACACCAAGCTGCCTAATTTCACCAGGCTGAGTCTCGATGACATCGCAGACTCTCTGCCGATGATAGACTATATCACTCCCAATGAGGACGAGGCGGTATACTGTACGGGCGGGCATGAGCCTGACAGGATGGCAGATGTCTTCCTCGAGAGGGGAGTGCGCAATGTGATCATCAAGCTCGGGCCGCGGGGCTGTTTCTACAAGAACCGGGACGAGTCGATATACCTCCCGGCCCATGACATAGAGGCCGTCGATGCGACCGGCGCAGGAGACAACTTCCTGGCGGGATTCGTGTCCGGGATCATACGCGGGCTAAGCGACAGGGAGGCTCTTAGCTTTGCCAACGCATGCGGGGCGATATGCACTACAGCAGTCGGGGCCGGCACTGCGCTCAGGAGCCGGGAACAGGTCGAGGCGTTTATCCTCGATCAGAGACAGGCTCGCTGATCCGTTTGTGTAAATGCATATCCGGACTCTCAAAAACAGTGTAAAGATGGTATACTAACAGTGTATGTGCAGACATATCATAAAGCTGGGAGATCTTAGATGAACCATGACCTTGTAATGGAATACATGGTGACTTTCGCCAAGATGACGGTTCTGACCGGTATCTATATCGGTGTCACGTTCTTTACGTGGGCGGCTGTCCATGATAAAGAGCTGTCGGCGATGGAAAGGGTCGCCATAGGTGTGATCTACGGGATCATGGCTATCCTTTCTACCCATTTTGGCGTGGATTTTAAGACCAGTGTGATAAACGTCAGAGATCTGGGACCGATGTGCGCCGGACTCTTTTTCAATCCGATGTCGGGCATCATAGCCGGACTTATCGGCGGCATCGAAAGATATATAGCGGGCACGTATTTCGGAGTAGGCTCTTTTACGACCTTAGCCTGCAGTCTGTCGACCATACTCGCGGGAGTGCTGGCGGCATTTGCCAATTCAGCATTGTTCGAGGGCAGGAGGCCGACCGTGCCTTATGCGTTCTTCCTGGGCGCCGTGATAGAGGTCTTCCACATGTACATGGTCTTTATCACTCACGGGAACGAAATGGATATGGCGTTCCTGACCGTACGGATATGCGCTCTTCCTATGATATTCTTCAATGCCTGCGGAGTGGCCCTCTCGTCTGTTGCGATCAGCTACGAGAAGGGTGAGCTTCGCAATCCATTCAGAAACAGACCGGCCTCCGAAGTGCCTGTTGCCCACAGATTCCAGATCATGCTGTTCGTCGTGACCATGGCGGTATTCATACTGAGCTATGCGTTCAACTACTCGATGCAGACTCAGACTGCGCTTCAGGAGAGCAGGGACGAGATAGAACTATCCTCGGGTGACATACGGGAGATGTACGACATGATCAATGCCAATGGGGGAGATGTCTCATCCCTCAGAAGGCATGTAGGAGAAAGGGGATTCTTCTTCATATATAAGAATGACGGCACGCTTACATCCAATGAGGATTTCAGTGATGAATTCGGAGACGAGATCCGGACTATCATCGGTACGGAGCGAGGAGGAGTGTTCTTCACGCCGAATATCAACGGCGTCAATTTCCTGGCAAGGATAGACGAATATGAGGATCTGACCAAGGTGCTCATAATGATCCCTGCAGAGGAGGTCTTCAGATACCGTAACATCCAGGGCTATGAGACCCTTTTCGGAGACATACTGGTGTTTACGGCGATATTCATGCTCATTTCGCTGCTGATCAAGAAGATCATCACCGACAAGCTCGAACTCGTCAACAATTCCCTTGATAAGATCACCAACGGCGATCTGAACGAGAGGGTCAATGTGTACTCATGCGCTGAATTCGCATCGCTCTCGGACGACATCAACGAGACAGTCGATGTGCTGAAGGGGTATATAGAGGACGCCAGGAAGAAAATGGAGCAGGAGCTGATCCTGGCCCGCACGATACAGGACGCCGCGTTGCCTAAGAACTTTGATCTGAACAATCCGGCATTCGAGTTATATGCGACCATGGATCCTGCGAGAGAGGTAGGAGGGGACTTCTACGACTTCTTCTTTGTCGACAACGACAAGCTTGCTCTCGTCATCGCGGATGTATCCGGCAAGGGCATACCGGCGGCACTATTCATGATGCGCAGCAAGACGGCCATAAGAGGCATCGCTGAGACGGGGGCTTCTCTGTCTGAAGTGCTGGCGAGGGTCAACGAGGAACTCTGCGACGGAAATGATGCCAATATGTTCGTGACGGTATGGATCTGTACGATCGATCTGAGGACGGGAGTTGTGAAGTGTGTCAATGCGGGTCATGAGTACCCTGTGGTAAAGCAGGGCGGAGGGAAGTACGAGATACTCAAAGACAGACACACAGCTCCGCTCGGAGTCATAGAGGTCATGACCTTTACCGAGTACGATCTCCATCTGGAGCCGGGCGACTGCCTGTATGTATATACGGACGGTGTTCCTGAGGCGATAAATACGGAGGAGGAGCAGTACGATCTGGACCGCATGCTCAAAGTGCTCAACAGAAACAGCAATGAGTCTGAGAAGGTAAAACTCAAGTCAGTAAAAAGGGATCTGGACGGATTTGTAGGAGAAGCCGAGCAGTTCGACGACATCACGATGGTGGGCTTCAGGTTCAACGGATACGGGAAGGACGCGAGGTAATCCTGATGGATCATAAGCAAATGTACTATACGGGGAACAACATTTATAAAAGGAGTCAGGAGGAGCAGAAACGATGAAGAAAATAGCAGTGTTGACAAGCGGCGGAGATGCGCCGGGCATGAACGCAGCGATCAGAGCTGTAGTGAGATACGGAATATATCATGACATGGAGGTATATGGTATCAAGAGAGGCTACGAGGGGCTTATCGAAGGCGACCTTGAGAGGATGTACAGGAGATCCGTGGGCGACATACTGCAGCGCGGGGGCACGATACTCAAGACAGCCAGGAGCAAGGAATTCATGACAGAGGAGGGCATGAAGAAAGCCTATGATACTCTGCAGGAATACAAGATCGAGGATCTTATCGTCATCGGCGGTAACGGATCGCTTACCGGAGCAAAGGCTTTATCGGACAGGTTCGGGGTCAATGTGATTGGTATCCCGGGCACGATCGATAATGATCTGCCGTATACCGATAACACGATCGGCTTCGATACTGCTCTCAACACAGTACTCAATGCCATCACAAGGATCAGGGATACGAGCTCGGCGCATGAAAGGTCCACCATAATCGAGGTAATGGGACGCCACTGCGGAGATATCGCTCTCTATGCAGGGGTAACGGGAGGAGCTGAGTCAGTACTCGTACCTGAGCTGGACACAGATCTCGACGCCGTATGCGATAAGGTGATCTCAGGTATCAGGTCCGGCAAGCTCCACGACATCATCATCAAGGCCGAGGGCGTGCCTGTCAAAACAGAGGATATCGCCACGAGGCTCAAGGAGAAGACCGGCAGGGATGTGAAGCTGGTAGTGCTCTCATATCTCCAGCGCGGAGGCTCGCCGACATTCCGCGACAGGATGCTCGCCACAGCGTGCGGCGTGAGGGCCGTAGAGCTGATCGATCAGGGCAAACGCAACAGGGCCCTGGGAGAGAGAGGCGGCCGCGTCGTGGATATAGATCTGGAGGAGGCCCTCAATGAGGAGAGGGGCTTTGACTACGATGTGTACAAGGGCGTCGACATCCTAAGCATGTAACAGGAAGCGAACGAGCAGGAGGTCTTTTTCCTCCTGCTCGTTCTATTCTTTTTCGGTACACTTCACGCCGAGTTTTTCTGCGGCGAAGGTTACGAATTCCTTTACGGCCGGCGCGGCGCTGTCCAGCGACGGGACCGAGATGCCCAGCTCTATGCTGCTCGGCGGATCGAGAGGCAGTATCACCGTGCCGGTTTGCCAGTACCGCGTGATGCCCTCATTCATAATGCCTATCCCCAGACCCTTCTCCACCATGTTGATGGCCGTGAAGTTCTCCAGAGTGGTCAGGCGGATGTTAGGCACGATGCCGTGCTTCTTGAGAAGCTCACGTACGTCGGCGTCATCGCCTTCGCTCGGCATTATGATGTTTTCCCGGCGGCAGTTCTTAATAGGATATGAATCTCCGCCCGCATCCGGGTGATCCTTTGGCAGTACAGCCACCATGCGGTCCTCCGCAAATGGTATCCAGGTGTATGAGCTGTTGGACAGCCGTGTAGAGAAGGAGAGGTCGGCCTTGCCGGAAGAGACCATCTTGTCTATGCGGTTCTTGGTGGTCTCCTCGATCTGGATATTGATCGAAGGGTGGAGATCCGTGAAGTCCTTGATGATGGACGGCAGCGTGTGGGCTGCTATGCTCGCATAGGTGGCGATCATTACATTGCCCTTGTACATGCCGCTCATCTCAGTAGCGGCCGCGTATATCGCAGATTCCTTGTCGATGTATTCCTGGATAAGGGGGTAGAGAGACTCTCCCTCGCGGGTCGGCACGACTCCGTTGTTCTTGCGTATCAGCAGAGCGAAACCGAATTCCGACTCCATCGCAGATATCAGCTGACTGATGCCGGACGGGGTGTAGCCGAGAACTTTGCCGGCTCCCGTAAGGCTCCCCTCATCGACCGCTGAGATAAATGCCTTGCATTTTAGAATATCCATATTGCTCCCTTTGATTGCTTTTAATGTATAGTTGTTGGTTCAAGCCTAAATCTTTAGAAAAAATACCGGCGAGGTAGTCCCGCCGGTATTTCTTTGTTTGTTTCTTTGTCTTGCACTTTCGTGAAGTCCGGAGCTTCTTACAGAGCCTCGCCCTTCTTGATAGCATCGTGCAGGAAGAGGAACGAAGTGATGTAGCATACGCATACAACTACGAATGTAAGAGTCTTGAGGTCCATGCTCTTAACGATGAAGTAAGCGAGGCATACACCAACAGCTCCGCCGATAGCCTGAGTCCAGCAAGCTACAGGGTCATAACGTCCCTCAGCGATGAACTTAGGACCATTACCGAATGCCATCAGGAATGCGCAGGATCCCATCATAGCCGGGAATGCGCAGCCTGTGTCGAGTCCGAGCAGTACGCAGAGAGCCATGCA
>JAZUNV010000015.1:0-6246 GCA_045604305.1 Anaerovoracaceae bacterium
GAGAGCGTCGGTCGGGGATTGATACCCACCACCGACGGTCGAAAATGGAACCCGCCGCCTACTCCGTTGAGGCGGGGAACATCCGGCGTCTGTTATACACCTCCCGGCAGGGAGTTTTTATCCAAATTGTACATATAATTCGTTTTTTGAGCGAATATGTACAAAATATACCTCTTTGCCACTCATCATCTGTGTTTTAAGTCGAGAATAACTCAGTTTGTCAGTTTATGGTAAACTGATTCCTCATGTTTCAGCAGTATCTGATTTTCATTTTGTACATATTTTTGTAAAAAGCGCAGTTTATGTACATTTTTACAAAAAAGTCCTCCCGTCAGGAGCGATTCCCCTCTTCATTGAGATGGATAGCATCCGTCATCCGATCATCCGTCATCTATTATCTCTATAGTCCCCGCGCGAGACCACGACCTCGTATCCTATCTCTTCCATCTGCTCTCTCAGGGCCCTGATGCCGACCTCAGCACTCATATCGGTACCGACCTTGCCGTCGTAGAGCATGTACTTCTTCCTCATCTCGAGCGGCGAGAGATTTGGCATCACTACATTGCAGCCCGCAAGCACACCCTTCTGCCGCCCCTCAGCCTCGACTGTCCCGAGCGCCGTCGTCGAAGGGATAAGCGCATCCGGCAGCATTATCCTGCACAGGGCCAGCACCAGCAATGTGAGATCCACGCTTCCCGCCGGCTCGTCTCGGAATGGAGTGTCGCAGTGCGGGATGAAAGGTCCTATGCCTACCATCTCAGGACTGAAATTCGCCATGAACATCATGTCCTCCGCCAGATGACGGGAAGTCTGATGAGGCGTTCCGATCATGATACCGCAGCCGGTCTGGAAGCCGATCTCCCTGAGGTCCCTCAGGCAGCGCATCCTGTTGGCTAGGCTCATTCCCTCCGGGTGGAGCATGGCGTAGTGCTCAGGGTCGGCCGTCTCGTGTCTCAGGAGATAGCGCCTCGCTCCAGCGTCGTACAATGCCTGATAGAATTCCCTGTCAATCTCGCCTATAGACACAGTGACCGCGCAGTCCGGATAGCGCTCCGAGATGCTTCGGACTATGTGACACATCCTGTCCTGATCGAAGTACGGATCCTCGCCGCCCTGCAGCACGAAGGTCCTGAAGCCGTGGGCATAACCGTCCTCGCAGCACTTCAGTATGTCCTCCTCGCTGAGCCTGTACCTGCCTACTTTGGAGTTGCTGCAGCGTATCCCGCAGTAATAGCAGTCGTTTCGGCAGATATTTGTGAATTCAACGATCCCGCGGAAGTAAATCTTACGGCCGAAGCGCTCATGTGCGATGCAGTTGGCGAGCCTCGCAGCGTACTGGAGATCATATGCATCCCAGGTGTCGAAGATCTGTATCCACTCCGCTTCTGTGAGCGCGTGTTCCTTATTCAGTTTGTCTATTAATTCTCTGTTTTTCATTTTTTAAAAGCCATTTTAGAGAGCTATATAGAAAGTCATTTAGAAAGTCGATTCTCCATCTGATGTAAGAGCCCGCTGATCTCTGTTTTTCATATTTGAATAGCCGATTCACAACCTGCTGTCATAGCCCGATTGAATCATCGAGTGGCTAACTGGACTCTAACCGTTGGACTCTAACACCGTTTAGTGTAATACTCGAACAGATTCTTCATCCGATACACCATTTTGCCGATCCTGTTATCTGTATGATAGCTGTTCTAGCGCTTTTTGTGCATCATCAGCCCTCTGCATGAAGCTCATACACAATAATCAGAAAGAATGGTGTATGGTGACACGTGATCAGCTCAAATATACACAAAAGTGGTTATTCGTTAGCTCATAGTTTTATATCTAGTAGCCGATTTGTGTAATAGTGGGAGAGAATCACTTATCTCTACACCATATCCGCTTCACAGTCGCTCATCTGACCCGCTTCACAACCGCTCATATCGCCGACTTCATTTCAGCTCATCTCGCCCGCTTCACAGCCGCTCTTCTCGTCCCGCTCTATTCGTCGATCGAGACCGGGATGACGCTCTGTATCACGCTGTCGTCTGAGCCGAAGTCACCGATGATCGCGTTCACGCCGAATATGCTCCTTATATCGTCCTCGCTCACCACGTATCTCGAAGGTCCGTAGATGTTGACGCCGCCCTTAGTAAGAAGCAGCGACCTGTCAGCCCTCTGGAGCGCGTGGGCCGGGTAGTGCGTATTGAATATGCACGCCATCCCGCGTTCTGCCAGACCCGACATCGTGTCCAGGACTATGAGCTGGTTGCGGAAGTCGAGATTCGATTCAGGCTCATCAAGCACGAGTATCTCAGGTTCCGCCGCCATGGCCCTCGCGATGAGCACCATCTGGAGCTCGCCGCCGCTTATAGCGTGGCACGGCTTTTCCGCCAGCTCCCATATGCCGAGTTCCTTCATCACGCGCTCGGCTATTTCACAGTCCTCATCAGACGGAGCCGAGAACGCGCCTATGTGGCTGCTCCTCCCGAGCAGCACGGTCTGGAATGCCGTATATGAAGTCGCCGCTGACCTGGCCTGAGGCACGTACGCCATCCTGCGCCAGAGATGAGATGCCGGCATCGTCCGGATATCCTCTCCGTCAAGCAGGCTCCTGCCCGTATCCCAGTGGAGCATGTCCATCATGCACCTGAGCAGGGTGGTCTTGCCGGCACCGTTCGGTCCGAGCACCGCGAGTATCTCGCCCGCCCCGACTTCCACGTTTATATCTCTTAATATCTGCGGCCCGCCTTTATATGAATAGCTTCCGTTCTCTATCCTTAGTACGCTCATATCCGCCAGCCTCCGCTTCTTCTCATCAGATATATGAAGACCGGCGCGCCAATGATGGCCGTCAGTATGGACACCGGGATCTCGGACGCAGAGATGCTGCGCGCCAGGGTGTCCACGATTATCATGAATACTGCACCAAAGCTCACGGATGCGGGTACTATCGAAAGGTGATTGTTGCCGAATATCATGCGGCACATGTGAGGGATCAGAAGTCCGACCCAACCGACCTGGCCGCACATCGAAACGCATGACGCCGTGATCGCTGTCGCAGCTACCACGGTCACTCCCCTCAGAAGCTTCACGTTGATGCCCGAAGCCCTGGCCTCGTCATCGGACAGCGGGAGGAGGTTCATTCTCCACCTGATCAGCATGAAAATCACTATGCCTGCGATGATCACGGGCGCTCCCAGAGCAAGTGTCCTGTAGTTGGCCTTGTCGAGCCCACCCATCAGCCAGTATGTGATCGCCGGCAGCTGTGATTCCTCATCAGCCACGTACTTGACCAGCGATACGAGGGCCGAGAACAGCGAGCCCATCATGATGCCGGACAGCACTATGTAGCTCAGTCCGCCCCTGTCCTTGCCCGAACCGGTGAGCCATGTCAGCGTGACTGCGACCCCGCCCATCACCAGAGCGACGATCTGTATCCCGATGAGACCGAAGCCCATAAGTATGCCGAGCGCGGCGCCGAAACTCGCTCCGCTGGCGACTCCGAGAGTGTCGGGAGTGGCGAGCGGGTTGGCGAAGAGGCTCTGGAAAGCACAGCCGGATACGGACAGACCCGCTCCGACGAGTACGGCGAGGAGTATCCTCGGCAGCCTCAGCTGCATCACCGTCTTCTCCACGAGCTGATTGGCTGTATGCCCTCCGCTCAGCCGTGTCGTCAGCACGTCAAAGACCTCGCCCGGGCTGATCGGCATGCGTCCGATCCCCAGAGCGATCACTGCTGCTATGAAAGGCAGCACTATCAGTATTAATATCCATCCAAGCGGCAACCTGCCGTCACGTCTGATCTTCATTCCCAGCTCTTATTGAGATCCTAAATGCTTTCATGATCATAACGGCGTTGCCGTAATGATGAAAGCATTGAGCTCCGTCGGCGTGCTCCTTCGCTAACTGCTCTGCTCATGATGACATGTAAAAAGCCCTGCTCCCACGTAAAGCAAGGCTCGTAAATCAATGACTCGCATCTTGCTTCGGCCTCAGACCCGGTTCGGCTTCTCAGCCGGTATGTCGGGACTTCAGCTTCAGGGGATGATATCAGACTTTGGCGTAGATCACCTTCGCATTGATACCGTCGAGGCGTCCGAGCGCACCGCTGAGCGAGTTGATCGCGTCCATAGGTGCATCGATGGCTATGCTGATGATGTTGAGGTTCTTCTCCCTGTAAGGAACTCCCATCCTGCCGAGGATGTACTTCGAGTACTCGTGGAGAAGGTCATTCAGCTCGTCCACCCTGGAGGCCTCCGTGACGATAATGCTTATCACGGCGACTCTTGTGTCCATCTTTGTCTCCTGTTATTTAGTTCCGCCGCACAGACCCCTGCAGTCCTGCGACCTTTTCATTCTATCATTTCGCGCCTACCCTGTCCACAGTCAGGAAGACCACGATCATACCGGCGATCGTTACGACAGAAGCCACGAACGTAAGTGCCCTGGCTCCCGACACGTCGAGAAGCCATCCGCCTGCAAGGCTCGCTACTATCGTCGACAGCGGGAACATCATCGTGAAGAGCGACTGACCCTTGACCGCTTCACCACGGCTCATGATCTCGTCGATGAAGTAGACCATCGCAGGCATCATCAGCGCGAAGGCGATCAGCTGCATGAACTGCGCCAGGTAGAGCACGGTCACGGACTTCGCCAGCCAGCAGATCACGATCTTGGCACTGAAGCCGAACGCCGCAACTTTTATGAGAGTGCGGCTGTTGAAGTGCCTGCGGATTTTGCCATAGAAGAGCATCGTCGGTATCTCGAGTATGCCCATCAGCGAAAGTATCCTGCCGACCTGCTTTGTTGTAGCGCCTACATCCGTCGCGATCTGCGCCATGTAGTTTGAAAGCACCGAGTTGCTGAAAAACAGCCCTACCAGGCCTATGCAGAGCACGAAGAACATCCCGTTTCTGCTGATGAACTCCCCGATCCCGATCTCCCGATCATCAGAAGGCGACTGCTGAGACAGGGGACGGTTCTCTGTCTCCCCTGCAATGGTAGGAGACAGAGAACCGTCCCCTGTCTCCCCCATGTTACCGGGAGCCACTTCGAAGCTGTACCTGAGCAGCAGCATCAATCCTATGTATAGCGCGCAGGCGATCTCGCAACATACCGGTATGCTCATCACGCCCCGTTTCTCAACGAGAGTTCCGAGAAATGCCAGTATGAGAGCGAAGCCGGCCGAACCGCCCGCTCTGCCGATGCCAAAGTTGAGTTCCACCCCGCTCTTCCTGTAGCGGAAAGGTATCGAATTCATCAAAGGCTGTATCAGCGCATGGAGCGCCAGTATGCAGATGTACACCGCGATCATCACGTACGAGCCGCCGCGAAGCACGAAGAGTCCGCCGGTCAATATCATTATGGCGGCCGTCATCAGTATCGGTATCCTTATGACCGCTGCATCGTCCGCCCTGTCGCTGTGGTCTGCGATCCACGGCTGAGCCAACAGCGCGAGCACATTGCCTCCCGCCAGGGTTATTCCTATCTGCGAGTTGTTGTAGCCCTTTGCAAGCATGAAAATCGAGGCAAAACTGCCGATGACCGCATAGATCATCCAGTATGCCCCGAATCCGGTTGCGTATTCAATGTTCAGAATCAGATTCCTGTGTCCCAATTTCTCCTCTTGTCAGAACTCGTCCGGTGAGAATTCCAGCAGACAGTCGTATGACTCCTGTCCGAAGAGTTCTATGTAGTCTGCTACAGCACTGTCTATCATGGCTCCGGCCTCATCCGGAAACGCCTTGCGCAGCTCATCGGACACCGAGAAGTAGATATGCGCCGTGTGGAAGTTGAAGTCTCTCATCGCGCTCGTTCCGAGTTCCTTCTTCTTCTCTGCGACCTTCTTCATATCATCTTCGCTTAGAGCCTTGCCCCAGTCGAATTCGCAGCGCGTCCCGCCCCAGCTCATAGCCTTTGATACCGGAGTGCATACAGCTCCGCAGCCGAAGCCTTCATATACCGCCGCATCGACATTGACGCAGTACTCGCGGCCGTACTCGAGGATGTCATTCTTCTTCCACGCCTCGCACCACGCGCACTTTGAGATATATGTCTGATAGCTCGGCTGGTTCCTGACCATGCCGAACTCCATCTGGCCGTCGTAGTCAGGCTTCCACTCGCCGTAGGCCTGATTGGTCCAGAGCTCTACCGGGTCGCCCTTGGCACGGGCTCGCGCGGCCATCCTGGCTCCGCGCTCCCTGCCGTATCTGATCATGCCCTTCTGTATGGCTTTACGTCCTTCCTCGCCTTTGGCCTCTA
>JAZUNV010000016.1:0-9726 GCA_045604305.1 Anaerovoracaceae bacterium
GTCTTCACTGCGGCAATACCGCACATTAATTATACGAAATGCCCCTGATTTATTCAACCGAAAGGGGCACTTTATGATCGTGTATTTTAATTTGTTACAGGAGGACGTGTATGGAGTTATATCTCCTGTCCACGCAATTCATTTATTCGCAAATTTCGTTCAGAGCCTTTACTGCGGCATCGACTTCGGCTTCGGTGTTGAAGTTCCCGAAGCTGAACCTGATGGTGCCTGTCGGGAAAGTCCCGAGCGTCTTGTGCGCATTCGGGGCGCAGTGCAGTCCGACCCTCGTCATGATGCCGTACTCGAAGTCGAGTCTGAATGCGGCATCCGCGCAGTCCACGGTCAGTGTCTGTATGGATACCACTCCCGTGCGGCCTTCGATGCCTTTGAGACCGATGATCTTTAGCTTTCCCGCCTCCTCGAGAGGAGCGATGCCGTCAAGGAATCTCTTCGTCAGTCCCAGCTCGTGAGCCGCGATGGCATCTAGCCCCTTGTCTTTGATCCATTTGAGCCCTGCGTGAAGCCCGACGATGCCCGGCAGGTTCATGGTGCCCGGCTCGAATCTGTCAGGCATGAAATCAGGGATCTCTTCGGTATGGCTGATGGAGCCCGTGCCGCCTGAGAGTATCGGCTCTATCCTGCCTATCATGTCTTCGTCCAGGATGAATCCGCCAATGCCCTGAGGACCCAGCAGGGATTTGTGACCTGTGAAGCAGAGAGCATCGATGTGCATCTCCTTCATGTCGATAGGTATCACTCCGGCTGACTGAGCCGAATCGACGATGAACTTCAGGCCGTGCCTGCGGCATATCTCGCCGACCTCTCTGAGCGGATTGACCGTACCGACGAGATTGCTTGCGTGGGTCATCACTATAGCGACGGTGTTGTCTTTGATCATGCCCTCGAGCTTATCGAGTTCGAGCTCTCCCGTCTCAGTGCCCGGTATCCTGTCGAATCCCATGCCTTTCTTCTCAAGCTGTACGAGCGGACGCATGACTGCGTTGTGCTCCATCGATGAGCATAGTATGTGGTCTCCCGGTTTCAGGAAGCCTTTGAGCACTATATTGAGCGCCTCCGTGATATTCTTTGTGAATACGACGTTCTTGCAGTCGGTGCCGCCGAACATCTCAGCCAGCATCTCCCTGGTCTCGAAAACCGTGCCCTCGAGATCGTACGCCGCCTGATATCCTCCGCGGTTGATGTTGGTGCCGATGCTTGTCATGTATTCGTATACGGCATCAGCTACTTCCCGCGGCTTCGGAAATGAAGTAGCTCCGTTGTCCAGATAGATCTTTTCCATGATGAATTCCCTCCGGACACTATATTACTTCATAGCCGTCAAATAATCACGGATACAACTATTGAAAAAAACTATACCGCAGCCCCTATATGAGCTTGTGTCAGTCATCCATCATTTTTGAATAAGCGGCCAGATATTTGTATCTCTGCAGTCTGGCATCCAAAGCTCCCAGAGGCTTTGCGTGTCTCACATAGCAGGCGGCGGCGCAATTCTTGGCAGTGATCATGGCTGCTGCCTCGGCATCCCGCTCTGTCCTGCCGATGCACACGGCACCTACGCCCCTGACGAGCACGGCATTGCGCCCCGTCAATGCGGTCAAAGCCGGATGCTGGCCTCCCATGAGGTCTAAAGCTCCTGTCATGGGGATCCTTCCGGTCATGAGCTTTGTCTTATTGCCGGAGGACTGTCCGAGAAGCACGCGCTGAGCCGTCCACTCATCACAGTCTACTACCTGCATGTCCGGCCCTGCTATCTGTGCGAAGTCATCGAGATATGCTCCGACCCTGACTCCGGCCCTGCAGCACTCCATGACAAAAGGATCACTCACTGTCCTGACATAAGGCAGGCCGTCGATCTGTATTTTCGATACATCGAACGCAGCTTCAGTGTTTGCGTCATGGCTCGGCACCCGGGACTTCACAAGCGTCTTGCATCCGGTCTCAAGCTCGAGCGCCAGATCGAAGGCCTCTTCAGACGAAGAAGCGAGCATGAGAGCCCCGTGCCTTGCCATCAGAAATGTTCTGACATCCGGGTGTTCCTCCAGGCAGGCTGCCATGTTCTTCCTTAATCCGGAAGTGCCCGGAAGTCCGTAAGCTGCGCAGGGAGCAAAATCCGTATCCCTGCAGTCTGCGGCTACAGCGGATGCGAAATGCTGATGTGTATGGACTATAAAGTTCACATCCGGTCTTGACGCGTACGCGTCTGCGTGTATGCCCTTCTCGCTGCTCGGCTTAATATCGCCCTCATATGAGCAGTCGGTGCCGACTACGACCAGGTCGTCCTCTGTGAGCCTCTCGTAGTCCCTGCCGCTCGGCGTTATCACAAACTGAGTATCGCTGATCCTGGCGCTTATATTGCCCCAGGTGCGTGCGACGAGCTTGTTCTCAAGCAGTCTGAGCCCTGCGTCGATAACCAGTTTTCTTGCATCTTTCTCTGTGTAGTACATCTTATACCTCCGTCATCAGTCAGGCAGACCATAGTTCTACATCTGTATGATGATCTCCCAGTCTTTTGCGCCTTTCTTGCTGAAGACAAAGCCTGCGTAGTTTTCAAGTATCTTGAGATTGAGTTCATCGAGATAAGGCTCTGCCAGCGGATCGCTCTCAATACCCGCCACATTCAGATGCATGGTGTGGTTGGTCCCTGACTCACTGCACAGCAGCCTCAGATTTATCCTATCTGCCGGCTTGTCCGCCGCATTGAACAGCGGATATAAGAGCTCGTCGCACATCACCTTGACAAGGCGCTTCTGCTGCTCAGTGGTTTCGTAGCGCCGCAGGAAGTCCTGCAGATTGCTGGCCAGCGAGTACATGTCCAGACTGTCCGCTTCAAGTACGGTCTCGAACATGCGCGAGCGATAGAGGAACCGCTGAGTCAGTATCTTCTTTGGCCTGTCAAACCCCTCTTCAGGCGCGCCCTCTTCGTAGATGCCTCTTTCAGCCAGGAAAACGACTCTGGAAGCTATCTTTTTTGCAAAGCGCATCTCATGAGTGACGATGACGCTGGTCATGCCATCCATGACAAGGTCTCTTATGACGCTCTCGACTTCGTCTACCATGGTAGGATCGAGAGCGCTGGTAGGTTCATCGAACAGTATCACTTCAGGGTGCATGGCAAGCGTGCGGGCTATGGCGATACGCTGCTTCTGTCCTCCCGAGAGTGCGGATATCCTGGTCTTTTCACGCCCTCCCATACCGACCTTTTTGAGGAGTTCTCTGGCTTCCGCCTCAGACTCCTCACGGCTTTTCCCGTCCACGATCATCGGGGCAAGTATGATGTTTTCCAGGACATTCAGATGCGAGAAGAGGTTGAAGTGCTGATATACCATGCCCATTTTGCGGCGTACGGCATCTATGTCGGTGCCTTTGTCGAGTATATTGACGCCATCTATATATATCTCGCCCTTTTCGGGCGTTATCAGCCTGTTCATGCATCTGAGGAGAGTGCTCTTACCGCAGCCTGAACCGCCGATGATCACTACAGACTCTCCTTTATTGATGTCGATACTGACATTTTCGAGAATGGGTCCGGTCCCGAAATCCTTGGTAATATTGCGTACAGAGATCATGCTGCTTCACCTCCCATGCGAGCGGAGATCATCCGGAACAGCAGTTTTGCGACAGCGCCTATCAGGAAATAGATCAGCGTCACGGTGATCAGTCCGAAAAAGGCATCCAGGGTCCTGCTCTGAACGATCGAAGCCGCTCTTGTCAGATCAACGACAGCGAGGTAACCGACAACAGAAGTCTCCTGCATCGACAGTATGAACTGATTTCTGTAGAGCGGAAGTGCGGCTGACACGGTCTGAGGCAAAGCAACGTATCTGAAAGCCTGCCAGCGCGACATGCCAAGAGTCCGCGCCGCTTCGACTTCGCCCCCTGCAACTGTTTCGAGAGATGTGCTGAAAATGACTGAAAGATACGCCCCTGCCTTAAGGGTGAGACCAATCGCGACTATCCACAGCACCGGAAGGACGCTTCGCCCGAAAATGATATAAACAAATATCATCAGAAGCATCATCGTAGGTATCTCGGTAAACAGCGACACAAGAAAATGTGCGAATTTTCTCAGCCACTCGTGTCTTGATCTTGCTGCCGCACACAGAAGCACGCCTACGGCAGTTCCGAGGATAAAGCTCGTCAGCGTAAGCAGCAGCGTTACCTTGAGCCCGTCGACAAAGAACAGGTATCGGTTATCAACTATGAATGTTTCGAAGATCTTTTCCCTGAGCGTATTTAGCATAAGCACCTTCTTTCTGTCTGCCGTTAGTCCAGGTAGCTTGTATCAGATGTTATATCCCTGCGGTTCTTCTGAATATAGTATAAATAGTAATGATACATCGTGTCACATACATGAAGTCCGAGTCGCTCGACTTCATCGGCATACACATCGCTTGTGTATCCTGTCATCACATCGTACATTCCCTTTCTGAGTCCGATCACTCCGTCATCCATATTGGAATACGAGAACTCCAGCTGATATCCCCGGTCGTTGGCGAAATGCTTGAGAATCTCTGTATCATAGCCAATGAGGATATCCTGTCCCGGGTCCAGGAAGGCCCGCGGGAAATTGTTTGGATCGGCAACGACCTTAATGACTTTACCGCTGCCTGTCAGCGGGATATCCTCACCGATGTAATCAGTTCCGTCATATTCATCAATACGCTTCATCAGGTCTTTATACTTGTCTGTCTTCTTGAACTCTGCGAGATAATCGTTGAACTCCTCCTCCAGAGCTGCATCATCAGCTCCGAAATACATTGAACAGCCGAGCACCGCAAAGGCGGGCTCAACGACCTCTAAGCCTTCACTCTGGCTCATGAACAGTTTGATCGTATCCGCATCCAGAGCGATCGCGTCTATCTTGTCATACTTGAGCGCCATGATCAGGTCTGATGTCGTATCATATCTGCACAGCTTCATGTCTGACCTTCCTGACAGATAGTAATCGGACTCCCAGGACAGATTGACTCCTACCCTGCGGCCCTCAAGATCGTTAAGATCTGTTATGGGGTCATATTTCCATTCAGCGGATGCTCCGCAGCCTGCTGAGACAAGGCATAGAGCCAGTGTCATAAGCATCACAGCAGCGTATTTGATTGTATGTCGGAATGCATTGTTCATATCAAGATAACTGATTTGCAATTTGGATTTCAAAGCGATTCTACCCTTTAGCAGCTTTAGTTTCAATAGAATGCCACGTATTTCTATTACTTCACTGCATACGTTTCACTCAGAAATAAAAATGTGATGCAATACGTTAATACCGCACCACATTATTCTTACTGCTGTCGATACCGGCAAAGCGTCATTTCTCCTTGCCGCTCGAAAGTGTTACAGGACCTTATAGCTGAACTAGATCAGTGTAGCCATGTGCTTGAGTGTCCTGCAGAGCTGGCTTACATAGCTCATCTCGTTATCGTACCATGCAACGACTCTGACCTCGAAGATGTGAGTTCCGCACTGCTGCGCGAGAGTCTGTGTTGCGTCGAAGAGTGAACCGTAGCTCATGCCGATAACGTCGCTGGATACGATCTCCTCCTCAGTGTAGCCATAGGACTCGCTTACTGCGTTCTTCATGGCCTCGTTGATGCCCTCTACGGAAACGCTGTCAGTCATATCCTTGAGTGTTGCGTCGAGGATAGTGATGGAGCCTGATGGAACAGGTACTCTCTGAGCGGAACCGATCAGCTTGCCTGCGAGCTCAGGGATAACGAGTCCGATAGCCTTTGCAGCGCCTGTGCTGTTAGGAACGATGTTGATGGCGCCGGCTCTTGCTCTTCTGAGGTCACCCTTTTTGTGAGGTCCGTCGAGGATCATCTGGTCACCTGTGTAAGCGTGGATCGTAGTCATGAACCCTGTCCTGAGCTCTCTGTAGTCAGCGAGTGCCTTAGCCATAGGAGCGAGGCAGTTAGTCGTGCAGGAAGCTCCGGATACGATGGTGTCTTCCTTTGTCAGCGTCTCGTGGTTTGTTCCGTATACGATGGTCGGCAGATCGTTGCCTGCAGGAGCCGAGATCAGTACCTTCTTGGCGCCGGCATCGATGTGAGCCTGTGATTTAGCCTTCGATGTGTAGAAGCCGGTGCACTCGAGCACTACGTCGATGTCGAGCTCACCCCAAGGCAGCTTGCTTGCGTCTGCTTCAGCATATACAGGGAAGAGCTTGCCGTCTACGAGGATGCCGTTCTCAGCCTCTTCGACCTCTGCGTCGAATTTCTTCTGAACACTGTCATTTCTGAGCAGATAAGCCAGCATGTGCGGGCTTGTAAGGTCGTTGATCGCTACGATCTCCACGTCGTCTTCCTTGTAGAGCTTTCTGAAAGAAAGTCTGCCGATACGTCCGAATCCGTTGATTGCTACTCTCATTAATAATCTCCTTCCGGTTCTTTATAAGAATTATTTTTTCTTTTCAAAGTAACTTACGTGATAGTATACCATTATTGCATCAATTAAGAAACAAAATGTTTTTGAACTTTTGATGAAGTGTTTTGTCCTATTCTCCGAGATCTGACCTTATCACCTTGCCGATATTCCATACGTGAGCCGCTTTCATGGCTGCTTCTTTCCTGTCCTCCGGCCCGTCGAATTCGAATTCACCCGTCTGAGAGCCGCAGTCCATGCATGTCACCGTCCAGCACCAGCCGCTGCCGTCATCGAGCAGTCCCGCTCCTCCGCAGAACGGACAGTCCTCAAGTTCTATCATTTCATATATGTCCATGTCCAAGTCTTTTATCCTGTCTTCCATCTTACTGAGCCCCTCCTCCTATGAGCTTTTTCCTGCCTGTCCCTGACTGAACAGTTCATTCCTTTACTATGATGCCGCCGCCGATGACTCTGTCCTCATCATCGTAGAACACAGCTGACTGCCCCGGTGCAGGCGCCTTTACAGGCTCCCTGAATCTGACAAGCAGCCCGCTCTCATCGAGCCTTTCGATCACGGCGGGCACCGCAGCGTGATGATATCTTATCTTGACGCGGGCTCCGATGCTCTCGCCTGCCCGAATATCCTCCACAGACATGAAGTTCACATCCCTGCAGACTATCTCATCCCTGAGCACAGCCGACTCATCGCCTATGATCACGAGGTTGCGCTCAGCATCTATCTCCGTAACGTATGCGGGGTATCCGAGAGCGAGGCCGAGCCCCTTGCGCTGGCCCACAGTGTAATTGACTATGCCCTTGTGCCGTCCGAGCACCCTGCCTTCGGTATCCACGAAGTCTCCCGGAGGCGGCAGCCTGCCTTCGGTATGCGAGTCGATGTAATCCGCGTATCCTCCGTCAAGCACGAAGCAAATCTCCTGGGAATCATGCTTGGAGGCAACCGCCAGACCCGCATCCTCAGCGATGCGCCTGACCTCGTCCTTTGTATACTCGGCGAGAGGCATCATGGTGCGGGCGAGCTGGTCCTGAGTGAGGCGGTAGAGCATGTATGTCTGATCCTTGACCGCAGAAGCAGCCTGCCTGAGCGCATATCTGCCGTTTTCGCATCTCTCGATGCGTGCGTAATGCCCGGTGGCTATGCAAGATGCGCCGATCTCATCGGCAAAAGAGAGCATGCGCTCCCACTTGACGTGTCTGTTGCAGTCTATGCACGGATTTGGCGTCAGTCCTCTTATATACGCTTCCATGAACGGCTCAGTCACGTATCTGCTGAAATCAGGAAGGCTGTTGATATTGTAGTAAGGGATGCCGAGCTGCATGGCGGTCTTCCTGGCATCAGAAATATCGCAGCAGCGGCTGTAGGCGCCGCTGTCAGCCTGCCAGGTCCTGAGGGTCACTCCAATCACCTGATGGCCCTGCTCACGGAGCAGGTATGCCGCTGCGGCACTGTCCACTCCTCCTGATAATCCGACTATTACCCTTGCTATACCTCTCACCTTCCTTCTCTTTGCATATCAGTACATATATTACCCCATTTTTGTCCCGATTTGAACACAAAAAAAGGTGCACCGCCAAGGATGCACCTCATATGTCTCACGCAGTCATCAGACTAGAAGCCGAGCTCCTTGTTGACCCATGTCTGCCATGCAGAGAATGTAGCAGGACCTGCAACACCGTCTTCCTCAACGCCGAGGAACTTCTGCATGCATTTCGAAGTCTCAGTGCCCCATATGCCGTCGACAGTGGCACCGACCTTGGCCTGGATGGCCTTGATGGTCTCAGTTCCGCAGATACCGTCCTCAGTGACTCCGAGGAGGTGCTGTGTAGCAGTGATGCTCTTAGGGCCCCAGTCGCCGTCGACTTTGAGTTTGTACTTGGCGTTCGCACTCTTCATAGCTTCGACCTTGGCTTCTGCCTCGGCTGCCTTCTCAGCAGCTGCAGTCTTGACTTCCTCAGCGACCTGTCTTGCCTTATCCTTTGCTTCCTTGGCCGCCTTCTCAGCTGCCAGTGCTGCCGCTTTCTTTTCCTCTGCAAGCTTGGCCTCTGCAGCCTTTACGTCTTCCTTTGCGTCCTTTTTGAACTTATCAAAAAACCCCATTTGTCCACCTCTTTCTTTCCGATCGCATCGCGGTCTTCATCAAACATCGTGTACACTGATATTTTACTTCAACAACTGCATTTCGGTCAATTATTACTCTCATGCTCTCCCCAGCGTGATCTCCACGCAGTTGGCGACATCGAAGTCCTTATTGCCCATGCCATGACCGCACGCTTCCGCCTCCATTTCCGGCATCTCTCCGAATCCGTCCGCGAAGTATCTGAGCAGCGCAGCACCGGTCGGTGTGCACAGCTCGCTCTTTATTTCTCCCTGATACGAAGCTATGCCCTCCAGTATGTATCTCGTGGCCGGAGCCGGCACCGGGATGATCCCGTGAGCACACTTTACGGTCCCGCTGCCCGTATTGACCGGTGAAGCGATGATGCGGTCCGGTTTTATCATGTCCATCAGCAGGCAGACAGCCGTCACATCCGCTATGGCGTCCATGGTGCCAACCTCGTGGAAGTGTATGTCGCTGACCGGCATGCCGTGGGCTTTGCTCTCAGCATCGGCGATGATACCGTAGACCTTCATCACGTCATCCCTGATCCTGTCCGGGCATCCTATATGGTCCCTTACTATGTGCTCCACGCCCGCCATCCCGCGGTGGGAATGATGTGAACCGCTCTCATGATGATGGTCGTGCATCTCTTCGTTTTCCTCGACCCCGTCCACAGTGATCCTGACATGAGTGCCTCTGACTCCGCATTTCTCTGACGGCTCAGCTTCCATCCTGACACCGGGTATGCCGAGCTCATTGAACTTCCTTACGAAGTCCTCCCTGTCAGCTTCGGGCAGCAGCTCGAGAAGCGCCGCCGTCAGCATGTCGCCTGCGGCCCCCATGCCGCAGTCTATGTACATTATCTTCATCTCTTCCCCTTCAGTCCCATGTGATTTATCCGGCTGGCCATATATCCGGCGCCAAATCCGTTATCTATATTTACGCAGGCCACTCCGCTCGCGCAGGAATTGAGCATTGACAGCAGCGCGGACAATCCTCCGAATGAAGCTCCGTAGCCGACGCTGGTAGGCACAGCTATGACCGGACAATCCGCGAGGCCGCCTATTACGCTCGCGAGCGCGCCCTCCATCCCCGCTACTGCTATCAGTACCGATGCCCCGGTGATGTACTCTCGGTGGGCGAGCAGCCTGTGTATGCCCGCGACACCTACATCATACAGCCTTACCCCTTCATTGCCAAGCACCTCCGCCGTGACCGCGGCTTCCTC
>JAZUNV010000017.1:0-5278 GCA_045604305.1 Anaerovoracaceae bacterium
CTCCCTCGCTGTATATCGCTGATAAGCATCCGTGACGATCGTTCAGGCTTCAGGGCAGATACTCTATCCGCACTCGGAATGTATCTGTGATCCGCTGCACCGCTCAATCGCTCACGACATGCTCGCCGGTTTTTGTTCGATCGGATGCCGGCAATGTCATTCAATCCCGATTCTAAAGCCGTCTCACATGCTCCCTCGCTGTATATCGCTGATAAGCATCCGTGACGATCGTTCAGGCTTCAGGGCAGATACTCTATCCGCACTCGGAATGTATCTGTGATCCGCTGCACCGCTCAATCGCTCACGACATGTTCGCCGGCTTCTTTTAACCGAAAAGCGCTCCGGCGCCGTACGTGACCGTAGTCACTATCACTCCTGCGATCAATACGCCGAGTATGATAGCCGGCATCGCTCTCTTCAGTCTCATATCCATCATCGCCGCCACAAGTGCTCCCGTCCAGGCGCCTGTGCCCGGCAGTGGTATCGCGACCAGTATGACCAGTCCCCAGAATTCGTATCTCTCTACGACTTCCCTGTTCTTCTCAGCCTTGGCTTCGAGCCTGCTGACGAACCTGTCCAGGCCCTCGCTCTTGGTCCTGAGCCACTCGAAGACCTTGCGTGTGAACACGACGAGGAACGGGATCGGGACCAGATTGCCTATGACTGCTATGATGAATGCCGCCGGTACGCTGAGCCCGGCGATGACCCCGTAAGGGATCGCTCCTCTCAGCTCCACGACCGGCACCATCGCCATGAAAAATGTAACTAATGCTTCTTTTATCAAACTATAACTCCTGCTGTGTAAGCGCTCTTAATGATCTCTGCCAGACACGCTCGTGCATTTATCGAAGCCGCTTGTCGTCCTCTGCTCATCTGTCAGAGATATCAAGACCGCATCAACCTTCTATCAGAAACGCCTTATATCCTTTGTACGCTTCGTACAGATCCGATTTGCTGATCGCCTCCCACGGCGCATGCATCGACAGCACCGCAAGACCGCTGTCTATCACCTGCATCCCGTAGAGCGAGAGTATGTAAGCGATCGTCCCGCCGCCTCCCTTGTCCACCTTGCCGAGCTCGGCGGTCTGGTATACGACACCGTGCTTGTCCATGATGTTCCTGAGAAGCGCCATGTATTCCGCATTGGCATCATTCGAACCCGACTTGCCGCGTCCCCCGGTGTATTTGCAGAACACGAGTCCGTGTCCGAACCTGGATGAGTTCTGCTTCCCGAACCTGTCCGCGTAGAGCGGGTCGAGTGCGGAATTGACATCGGAGCTGAGCATTCTGCTGTTTCTGAAGCATCTTGTCAGATTGAGTTCGCTGTAGATGCCCATCCTGTCGAGGACCTCTCTCATCATGTCCTCGAAGAAGTGAGACTCCATGCCGGTAGCACCGACGCTTCCGATCTCTTCCTTGTCTACGAAGAGCCCGCAGGCTGTCGTCTTAGGATCCTTCACTTCCATCATCGCCAGAGCCGACGGATAAGCGCAGCATCTGTCGTCATGTCCGTACGCGAGTATCATTGAGCGGTCGAAGCCGGCGTCCCTGGCCTTGCCAGCCGGGACTGCCTCTATCTCTGCGGAGATGAAGTCGTCCTCGTCGATATCGTACTCGTCCTTGAGGAGCTTCAGTACAGCCGCCTTCACGGCGTCCTTCTCCTCGCCCGCGAGTGGCTTCGAGCCCACTATTATGTCAAGAGCCTCGCCCTCTACAACGTTCGCGCCTTCCTTTTTCAACTGATCCTGAGCCAGATGTATCAGCAGATCGCTGATGAAGAATACCGGATCATCGTCCTTTTCGCCGATGTTGATCCTGATCCTGGTCCCGTCCGGCTTGACGACCACTCCGTGCAGAGCCAGCGGCATTGTGACGTACTGGTATTTCTTGATGCCGCCATAGTACTGAGTATCGAGGTAGCCGATCTCCTCAGACTCGTAAAGCGGATCCTGCTTGATGTCCAGTCTCGGTGAATCTATATGAGCTCCGAGCACGCTCATGCCGTCGCCGATAATATCCTCTCCTATGTTGAGCATCATCACTGCCTTGCCCATGTTAACGGCATAGATCTTGTCGCCTTTGCCAAGCTTCCCGCCTTTTCTGATGACCTCGTCTAGATCCATGTAACCATTCTTCCTGGCCATCTCAACAAGCAATTCGGTGCACTCGCGCTCTGTCTTGCCGTTATTAAGGAAGTCTGTATAACCAGCGCTCAGCTTCTCGAGCGCTTTCAGATCATCTTCACTGTAAAGTGTCCATGCATTGTCGTGTATCATTATTTCCTCCTGAGTTATAGCTTTTCGATCTATGTAAAGTTCTCTTTACACAACCTGCTTGTATGTCTGCTCCTGACACTATGTAAAGCTTTCTTTACATATATAGCCGGAACAACAACACATAATTTGACAAATAATCATACCACAACTTGTGCAGGATTCCAACTCGCTACTGACAGCGGCGGTAAGCCCGGCAGCGAGAGTCCTCGAAAGCTCGAAGCACAAGCCGTTCCGTCGTCCCTCCATGGGACTCCGGGAATTCCGCTCCCTCGGCAGGCTTCGGGAGGCTCCAGTTCCCGGAGCTCCTTTCGTTGTCGGTACGCCGTCACGGTGTGCTTCTGAGCTCTCTTGCGGAATTTCTCGCTGCCGGGCTTACCGCCGCCTTTAATACCTCGGACCAAGTATCCATTTACATACATGCGTCCTAGGTAGCTAATCGATTTATCTGATAGATGTCTAGGACAAAGGACATGTTTTAGATATTTTGTCCGAGACCCTTACACTATGGTTTTCGATGATATCTCGGACCGGATACCTGATTATGCAGTCTTGTCCGAGGCTATTGAAATGCGACTTTCAAAAATATCTCGGACTGGGCACCTGATTTCACAATCTCGTCCGAGACCCTTGTGATGCAGTTCTCCTGAATGTCTAGGGCCAGAAGACACATTCCACACATTCGTCGTAGGGAGCATGTGAGGCGGCTCTCTGAGTGGACAGGGGTCTGTCCCCCTGTCCACGCTCCGGGTCATAAAAAGTGAAGCCCGCTCATGCGAGCAGGCTTCAACTGTTTCCTGTATAAAACGCAGGATTTTTTGTTCACAGCGCGAAAGCAAGTGGTCGAGCAGCGGAGCTTACCCATTAGTAAGTGAGCAGCGCAGAACCACGCAGCTGACAAAGCTGTGGGCAAAAAAGACAAGTTTTATTCGTGGTCGGCGTTCACTTTCCTCTCAACATACGAAGTATGGAGCAGGTGGTGTGCCTTGTGGCTGCCGTACGACTCGAGATACTCATCATAGAGCTTGATGATGCTCGGGTTCTCGTGAGATCTTCTCAGAGGTCTGTCAGCGTCGAGGTCATAGAGGCCCTTCGCTCTGACTTCACGAACATCGATGAAGTTCTTGATGCTCGAAGGTACGATAGGCTGTCCGCCGCCGTTTACGCAGCCGCCCGGGCAAGCCATGATCTCGATGAAGGTGTAGTCCTTCTCGCCGGACTTGACCATCTCGAGTACCTTGCGCGCATTCGCGAGTCCCGATGCAACAGCGACTTTGACTTCGAGGTCGCCGACTTTGTAGCAGGCTTCCTTGACGCCCTCGACTCCGCGGACATCCTCGAACTCGAGGAGATCCTTGCCGAGCTGCTGTCCGGTGATCCACTCAACGGCTGTACGGAGAGCTGCCTCCATAACTCAGCCTGTAGCGCCGAAGATGACTGCAGCGCCCGTGCTCTCGCCCAGAGGATCGTCATAACCCTCGTCAGGCAGGTTCAGGAAGTCGATACCGGCCTCGCTGATCATCTTGCCGAGCTCTCTGGTGGTGAGTGCATAGTCGACATCAGGCATTCCGTTGGCATCCTGATCAGGTCTGCCGACCTCGAACTTCTTAGCCGTGCAAGGCATTACAGATACCGATACGATGTCCTTAGGATCGATGCCCTTCTTCTCAGCATAGTAGCTCTTGACTACTGCGCCGAACATCTGCTGCGGCGATTTGCAGCTGGATACGTGCGGCAGGAGCTCAGGATAGTAGTGCTCGATGAACTTGACCCACCCAGGTGAGCAGGATGTGATCATCGGGAGAACTCCGTTGTTCGTAACTCTCTCGATCAGCTCGTTGGCTTCCTCTACGATAGTGAGGTCGGCCGAGAAGTTGGTGTCGAATACTGCGTCGAAGCCGAGTCTTCTCATGCCTGCAGCGAGCTTGCCCTCTACCTCTGCGCCGATCGGCATGCCGAAGCACTCGCCGAGTCCGACTCTTACGGAAGGAGCTGCCTGGATTACGACGTGCTTGCTTGGATCTGCCAGAGCAGCCTTGACTGCAGCGGTCGAATCCTTCTCATGCAGAGCGCCTACCGGGCATGCAACGATGCACTGTCCGCAGTTCACGCAGCTTGTCTCAGCAAGAGGCAGGTTGAATGCGGAGCCGATGTAAGTATCGAAGCCTCTCTCGTTGGCGCCGATGACGCCGATGCTCTGATACTTCTCGCATGCCGCAGTACATCTTCTGCAGAGGATGCACTTGTTGTTGTCTCTTACGATCGAAGCGGAAGAGTCGTCGATAGCGAACTCGTTCCTCTTGCCTGCGTAGAACTCAGTGTTGTCAACGCCGTATCTCTCGCACATAGCCTGGAGCTCGCAGTTGGTGCTGCGTACGCATCCGAGGCAGTCCTGATCGTGGTCTGACAGGATGAGCTGGAGAGTCTTGCGTCTGTAATCTTTGATCTTCTCTGTATTGGTACGAGCGACCATTCCGTCAGTGCAAGGATATACACAGGCAGCTACGAGCGCTCTGGCACCCTCGACTTCACATACGCACATTCTGCAGGCACCGATCTCATTGATGTCTCTCAGATAGCACAGTGTAGGTACGTCGATGCCGGCCTTGTGGGCTGCATCCAGCAAGGTGGAACCTTCTGGAACAGTAACTGTAATATTGTCAACTGTTACTTTAATATCTGCCATAGTTCTCACCTCCTGTTACTTTCTGCTGATTGCACCGAATGCGCAGTTCTCCATGCAGGCACCGCACTTGCTGCACTTAGCCGGGTCGATAACGTGTGGCTGCTTGACCTCGCCTGAGATAGCCGAAGCCGGGCAGTTGCGTGCACACTTGGTGCAGCCCTTGCACTTCTCAGGATCGATCACGTAGTTGAGGAGAGCCTTGCAGACGCCTGCAGGACATCTCTTCTCTACGATATGAGCTTCGTACTCATCTCTGAAGTGCTCGAGTGTTGACAGAATCGGGTTAGGAGCTGTCTGTCCGAGTCCGCACAGAGCATTA
>JAZUNV010000018.1:0-7657 GCA_045604305.1 Anaerovoracaceae bacterium
CCTCACCGATAGGAGTCTCGAGAGATACAGGATCCTGGCTGATCTTCTTGATCTCCCTGACCTTCTCTACCGAGATGCCCATCTCCTTGGCGATCTCCTCGCTGGTCGGCTCACGCCCGTACTCCTGCAGGAGCTGTCTGGATATCCTGATGAGCTTGTTGATGGTCTCTACCATGTGCACAGGGATACGGATGGTCCTGGCCTGATCGGCAATGGACCTCGTGATCGCCTGTCTGATCCACCATGTGGCATATGTCGAGAACTTATATCCCTTGGTGTAGTCGAACTTCTCTACAGCCTTGATGAGTCCGAGATTGCCCTCCTGGATGAGGTCGAGGAAGGAAAGTCCTCTGTTGAGATATCTCCTTGCGATCGATACCACGAGTCTGAGGTTGGATTCGCAGAGCTTCTTCTTGGCCTCCTCATCGCCCTGCTCGATACGGATCGCGAGATCGCGCTCCTCCTCAGCAGTCAGCAGAGGTACCTTGCCGATCTCCTTGAAGTACATCCTTACAGGGTCATCCGTCGGGATGTTCTTGGCGGCGTCAGTCACCTCGATCTCACCGGATGACTTGATGACCACTCCGCTCTTCTTCTCGTCCTCTTCCTCGCTGATATCGTCCTCTTCGAGTTCCATCTCGAGGATCTCGTCATCGTCCACATCATCATCCAGATCCAGTGAAGTCGGCTCCCTGCTCTCGATGATACTGATGTTCTTGCTCTCTACGATATCGTAGATCTCCTCGAGGGTATCCTTGTCAGGATTCACATCGGAGAGCATTGCATTGATCTCGGAATAAGTGATCTCGTTCGCGGTCAGCTTGGCCGTCTCCACTATCGAAAGAGCGAGCTCCTCAGTCTTCGAAAGATCCGGCTGTCCTTCCTTTTCCTTGTCGTCATCATCCAGGAAAATGTCTTTTCCCTTGATCGATTCTTTTACGTTGTCAGGCATTTTGTTCCTCCATAGTCAGATTGATGAGTTTATCGAGCTCCATGAGCCTTGCCACAAGCTTTTCGATCTCTTCGGTCCTGCCCATCTTCTCGGCTACCGCTATGTTGTTTGTGATCTCGGCTTTTTCGTCCCGATACTTTCCCGCCAGGTACCCTGCCTTCGTCTCGCGGTAGAAGGCCTCATCGTCGGGTCCCGTCTGTATAGAATCAAGATGTCGCGCAAATGCGGCTTCTTCGTCAGGGTCGAGCGCTTCGAATATCCTCTCCTTGTCAATCCCGTGGATCGCGGACGCATCCTGTGCGAGCAGCGAATCTTCAACGAGCAATATCTTATTCGCAAGCGTTCCCCTGAACTCGATGCCGTCATCGGCAAAGCGCTTGATATATCTTGGATTGTGCATCGCCAGTACGGCGAATGCCATTTCTATCTTTTCCTGATATCCGCTGTATGCGGACTTCTTCGCGCTGTCTCTCACAGCACGTTCATTCCTGGCTTCTCCTGCAGCCCTGTTCCTCTGAGGGCCGCTGCCGCCTCCGGTCTCAACCGCCATATTGATGGCCTGAGCGGATATGCCGAACTCCTCAGAGAGCTTCCTCGTATAGAGGTCGCGCTCCACTGGTCCGAGGCTCCTCAGGACAGGCACCACCCTGTCGATATAGTCGAGGACGTCCCTGTCGTTGCTGAAGTCGAAGCCGCTCCTGGCAAGTCTGAGCTTGAAGTCTGTCGCAGGGACCGCACCGTCGACGAGTTTGAGGAATTCCTCTCTGCCGTGAGCCTTGATGAAGTCGTCCGGATCCTTGCCGTCCGTGACTGTCAGGACTCTCGGCTTGCCTCCTGCCTCTGTGATCACATCGATACCTCTTAAGGCCGCGTTGATGCCGGCCTGGTCGGAGTCGTATGAGAGCACTATGTTCTTTGAATACCTGCAGAGCAGCCTGGCCTGATTCAGTGTGAGCGCCGTGCCCAGAGACGCGGCCACGTTCTTCACTCCGTTCTGCCAGAGGGATATCATGTCCATGTAGCCCTCTACGATGATCGCCTTCTGCTCCCGGTCTATCTCCTTTTTCGTCAGATTAAGTCCGAAGAGGTTGTTCTTCTTGAGGAATATCTCGCTCTCCGGCGAATTCAGATATTTCGGCTTGTAATCACCGATCGCGCGCCCGCCGAAGCCTATGACCTTGTCCTGTGTGCTGATGATCGGGAACATGACCCTGTCTCTGAACTTGTCGTAGAGACCGTCACGGCCCTGATTCGCAAGACCGAGCTTGAGCATGTCCTCATCGCTCACGCCCTCGCTCCTCAGATGCTCGACGAGAGCCCGTCCCGAAGGCGGCGCATATCCGAGGCCGAATGCAGTGATCGTCTCCTTGGTAAGCCCGCGGCTCTTAAGATAAGCGAGCCCCTTATTGTTCCTCGTCCCGAGCGAGTTGTAGAAGAATCTCGCCGCCTTGGCATTGATCGCGTGATACTTGTCGTAGTCGATCTTAGGTCCGCGGCTCCTCCTCTCGGGAAGCTTGATCCCGTGCTCAGATGCGAGCTTCTCGACCGCCTCCATGAACGGCAGTTTGTAGTAATCCGACACGAAGTTGATCACGTCACCCGACTTGCCGCATCCGAAGCAGTGATAGAACTGCTTGCCTTCATTGACGCTGAACGACGGGGTCTTCTCGTTGTGGAAGGGACAAAGCCCCATGTAATTCGAGCCCGACCTCTTAAGAGCGACCTCGCGGCCTATGACATCGACTATGTTGATCTGAGCCTTTAATTCATCTGTAAAGTTGTCATAAGCCATTGATCACAGCTGCCTCCAGCCCTGAGGTACGAAGAGTTCATTGTAGAGATTGAGAGCATATCTGTCGGTCATGCCTGATATCCAGTCCTTGACCGCGACGTGTGTGCCTTCCTCTTTCTCCACATCCTTGTATATCCCGCGGATCTCGTCGGGATGCTCCAGGAAGTAAATATACAGCGATGTTATGACCTGTTCGACCTTGTCAAGATCCGATTTGGTGCGTACATCAGACGACTGATATACGGTCCTGAAGAGGAATGACCTGAGATCGAGCAGCGCCTCACTGAAATCAGGCGACAGCTCAATCAGATCCTTGCCCTCACTGTTGGAGCAAAGATCCACTATCAGGTTATTGATCCTGTCGCTGTGGGTATATCCCAGCACATCGAGATCCGCCTTAGGCAGGTCCTCAAGAGTGAGGATGCCGCTTCTGATCGCATCATCGATGTCGTGATTGACGTATGCTATGCGGTCGCAGATCTTTACGATCTGGCCCTCGAGAGTCATCGGTATGCCGGAGCCCCTGTGATTGAGGATGCCGTCCCTGACTTCATAAGTCAGATTGAGGCCGCGCCTTCTCGAAGTCTCCTCGAGAGTATCTACCGTCCTGAGGCTCTGCACGTTATGTGCGAAGCCGTCCGGATGTATCCTGTTGAGGACCGCCTCTCCAACGTGTCCGAAAGGCGTATGTCCGAGGTCGTGGCCGAGGGCGATAGCCTCAGTGAGGTCTTCGTTATATGCGAGTATCCTCGCGACCGTGCGGGAGATCTGCGCGACTTCAAGCGTGTGAGTCAGTCTCGTGCGGTAGTGATCCGTCTCCGGTGCCAGGAAGACCTGCGTCTTGTGTATCAGTCTCCTGAACGCCTTGGAATGGACTATCCTGTCCCTGTCCCTCTGATATACCGTGCGGAACTCGCACTGCGGCTCATCATAAACTCTCCCCTTTGAATCCGCAGCTTTCGCAGCGAGAGGAGAAAGTATATCATATTCTCTTTTTTCTATGTCCTGTCTGGCTATCAACGTCTGTATTATCTGTATTCAGTATTAGCCGCCGGATATGTCATGAACGAATGAGCGGTCCTTCTTACTCCGTCTCTGTTTCAGTCCCGGTTTCGGTTTCTGTATCCGTTCCAATCTCGGTTTCAGCGCCGATCCCGGCTCCTATCATATCCGCAACTCTCACATCGAATCCGTCCAGGTCGTAATCGAGCGACAGCCTGAAATCGTGATCCGCGTCTTCCCCGAGCAGCTTCGCGGCCGCGATGTCGTACCTGGCATCCCTGACGCTTTTCTCTTCTCCGCTCAGCTTGTCAAACACGCTGAGGTCATGCACATACCACTTGCGGAACTTGCTTATCTCGGATGCCAGTCTGTTTATGTCGCTGTCCGACATCCCTTCGAATATCATGCCGTCGAAGGCTCTTTTAATGGATTCGACAGTGATATACAGCTCATTCTCGCTGTCAGGTATGTGATTCAGGAAAGCCTCGAAGTACGAATCCATGTGCTCAGCCAGAGTCTCCTTGTCTATGCTGCGCATCAGATCGCGGATGAGATTCTCATCTATGAACTCATCCTCCTCGAGCAGTGACGAGAGATTCTCGTAATACCTGAATTCATCAGGCGTGTCTATATCCAGTATGCGGTAAAATCTGACCTTGTCCATGTGTAAAACGAATTCAAATCACAATCTTTCTGTGTTATACTAACTGACAGAATATTATAGCACACGGAGATGCCAAAATGAAGATATTCATATTCTGCAATTATAAGGAAGATTCCCGCGAAGCGCTGGCCCAGTTAAAGAAGATAGTCGATGAATTCGGTTATGAAGAGCTCGAAGAGTATTCAGAGGAAGCCGACCTGCTCGCCTGCATAGGCGGTGACGGCACCTTCCTGAGTTTCGTACATAAGTGCGGCTTCCCTTCAGCTCCTATCATAGGTATCAATACAGGGCATCTGGGCTTCTTCCAGGAAGCGATGCCGCGCAATATGCGCTCGACTATCGACTACATATCCAGAGGTGATTACAAGCTGCAGGACATCAAGCCTGTCCAGGCAAGGATAATCACAAGGCGCGGAGAATTCATGCGTACGGGTCTCAACGAGATCGTAGTTCGCGGACCATTCTCGCACTCTTCCCACTACGCAGTTTCGATCGACAATACCAAGATCCAGGACTTCTCCGGTGACGGCATCATCATCTCCACACCTGTGGGTTCTACAGCATATAACTACTCACTCGGCGGTTCTCTTGTATCGCCTGCACTCGACGTGCTCCAGCTCACACCGATCGCGCCTATGAATACCAACGCATACAGGTGCTTCAAATCGAGCATACTGCTCCCGGCTAACGAGACCATCACCATAGCAGGCACAGGCAGATGCTCATGCGGCTCGGTCATGCTGTCTTTCGACGGACGCACTCACGAGTTCGGAGGCGTTCAGCGCATAGAGATAACACAGTCCGACAAGGAAGTCCACCTGATCCGCACTTCAGATTACGACCACTGGAGCAAGCTTTCCAGCAAACTTCTCTGATGGAGCTTCACGCAGATACATCGAAGATACATCAATGGCAAAATACGAACACATAGTCACAGAGGAAGAATCCGGTCTTACGATCAACACCATACTTCGTCTCAATTACAGGTTCTCATCCAGATTCAGGACCAAGATGAAGTATCAGCAGCTCGTAGACCTTAACGGCACACCGGCACCGGGTTATATAAGGCCTGAGGTCGGTGATATTATTGGTGTGCGGCTTCCTGAGGAGAAGAGCGACTTCCCTCCTGAGGACATCCCTCTGGATATCATATACGAGGATGACGACCTCATACTCATCAACAAGCAGCCGGGCATAATAGTGCATCCGACCAAGGGCCATCCGGTCCACACCATCGCCAACGGTGTCATGAAGTACATGGCCGATACGGATCAGTCGTTCAAGGTGCGCTTCGCCAACCGCATCGACATGGATACCACCGGCATCATCATAGTCTGCAAGAATGCAAATGCCCAGAACGATCTGTCGAACCAGATGCGCCGCAATACCGTGGTCAAGAAGTACAAGGCTCTCGTCGAAGGCACTGTCGCAGAGGATCACTTCACTATTAATCTTCCCATAGGACGCCCTGACCAGATGTCGATACAGCGGACAGTCATGGATGAAGGCGGCAAGGATGCTGTATCCGAAGTGAGAGTGCTTGAGAGATACGAGTCTGAGAAGTTCGGACCGCACACTCTCGTAGAAGTCACGCTCCACACGGGACGCACCCACCAGATCAGGGTCCACCTGTCTCACATCGGTCATCCGATCGCGGGAGACAGCCTATACGGAGGCGGCACCGGGCTTATCGACCGTCAGGCGCTCCACGCATATTACATCGAATTTGATCATCCGGTAACGAAGGAGCGCATCAGCTTCGAAGCCCCGCTCCCGGCCGATATTGAACAAATATTCTTGACTGAATTAGTGTGATTTGCTATATTATGAACAAGGAGGAAGCCTATGACGGCGACCCCTGCTAATTAAATAAGTACAATTACTTACTTAACCGTCTGAGGGTGTTAGTCAAAGACGGTTATTTTATTGCAGTTACTACTATCAAAATGACCGTAAGAACGATCATAATGATTTCGTAATCCCTCATAAAACATCCTCCTCTTCCCCCGCTCCTGTGACTCACAAGGTACGAGTTCCGGGGTTCGGATTTCGCCGTCCTGGCTTCCTTATCAACCTGTTGTATTGATTATTTCATCAAACAATTGTTTTTACAAGTTCTTTCGAACTTATGTTCTAATATAATACACTCCCGTTACCCGGGAGTGTATTTATTCAAGCTTTATTAATACGGTACGCTTCTGGTCAGCGCAGCTCGGCTCCGACTTTCTTGCTGAGAACGCCGACGATTGCGTTCATCTTCTTTTCGATCTGCTTCGAGGTCATTGTCGAATCATCGTTGCCTATTCTGTAGCTAAGCATGATCGACTTCTTGCCTGCAGGGATCTGCTTGCCGCGGTACTCCTCGACGAACTTCAGCTCCTTGACCATCCTGCCGATGGCCTCCTCGATCTGTGCCCACTGTACAGACTCGTCCACGAGTATCGAGAGGTCCTGATCGACCAGAGGATACTGAGGCAGGTGCCTGAACTCATTGGTCCTCGACGGATACGGAGTGATCAGGTCGGTGTCGAGCTCGAAGGCAGCGGCACTGATCAGCTTGATGCCGGAGTCAGCGAGTGCCGATACGGCGATCAGTCCGATCGATCCGACGAGCTGTTCTCCGCTCATCACATTGAGCCATACTTTCTCATCAGCCCATGACGGCTTCTCGTCCTGAGTGAAGCTGAACGGCTCGCAGTGGCAGTATCCGCTCATGGATTCCACCACGCCCTTGACCTTGAAGAACAAAGTCTTTGCGTCCTTACCTGCGAACACGCCTGTCAGCAGGTTCCTGTGTACAGGCAGCACTTCCTCAGGCGACGACGGGCAGTACTCGCCCTTCTCGAATACCTGAGCGGCCTCGAACATCGAGAACTCGTCGAAGTATCTGTGGTTCTTGTCGATGGCTTCGAGCATGCCAGGGATGAGCGAGCTTCTGAGAATGCCGAGTTCCGGTGCAGGTGGAGTAGCCAGCCTGACCGAATTCTCTGTATCGATGCCCGCCGCATGGATGAACTTCTCATCTATCCACGGATAAGTGAACACCTCGTTCATGCCGCATCTGAATGCCAGATACTCTCTTAACTTCCTCGCCAGATCCGTCCTTACCTGATTCACCGAGGACTCGAATTTAACGGTAAGCGGCTGCTTCTTGAAGTATTCGTATCCGATGAGTCTTGCGATATCGCCGAGTATATCATCATGGATGGAAACATCTCCGGTCGATCTCCATGTAGGAGCTATGCAG
>JAZUNV010000019.1:0-27858 GCA_045604305.1 Anaerovoracaceae bacterium
ATGCTTCTCCTGAAGCATGTCTTCACTCTTGATCTTAGTTATGGCATCCATATCCGCCATGCCTGCGGTCAGAAGTTTTTTATACGTATTCGACGCACGGATGACATCAAAATGCAGATATGGGTCCACAGGTGTCATGAGCTTTCCCTCTATCCACACCTCGCCGAATGTCGGCTCTTCGAGCAGGTTCATGCAGCGGAGCAGTGTCGACTTTCCGGAACCGGAGGCACCTATGATAGAGATGACTTCTCCCTTGTCGACCTTTGTGGACACTCCCTTCAGCACCTTAAGGCTTCCGAAGTTCTTGTAAATGTTCTTTATATCCAGCATGTTCTGATCATGCATTATCTTCTTTTCCATGATGTCTCTCAGCAAGAGCCTATGCGCCTGCCTTCAACCTCCTTTCCAAGAGTCCCAGCAGCTTGGACAGCGTGAATGTCATCACGAAGTAGATGATACCGATGTCCATGAGCGTCGGCACTGTGTTGAAAGTAACACCCTTGATAGTTGCGTAGGTCGTCATGAGTTCGCCTACGAAGAACGTCGAAGCCAGCGATGTCTCCTTGATGATGGTGATGAACTCGTTTCCGAGAGCCGGCAGGATGTTCCTGATGGCCTGAGGCATCACGACCTTGAGCATCGTGGTCCTGGCTGTCAGTCCGAGAGCCCTCGCGGCCTCAGTCTGTCCCTTGTCGACAGCGTTGATGCCGGACCTGATGATCTCGGATACATAGGCCGCCGAATTCAGAGACAGGCCTATGGCAACGCAGGTGATAGGCGAAGGGTTAAGAGACGGGAGCAGCATCGGCACTATGAAGTACGCGATGTACAGCTGGAGCAGCGCCGGCGTGCCGCGCATTATCTCTACAAAGGCAGTGATGATGAACCTCAGCCCCTTGAAGCGGCTCATCTTCCCTATGGCCAGCAGCGAGCCGAGCAGAGTACCGAAGAACACGGCGATCCCGGCCAGGAGCAGCGTATAGCCAATGCCCGTCCAGAGGAGTCCTTCTCCGATGTAGTATTCCTTGAATATACTCCACATGTCGTGAAGTATGCTTCCTATAGTCATAAGTGACCTCCGTGTTTACATACATCAGGGGCTCTCCTCAGGAAAGCCCCTGTGAAATAACGTGTATCGAAGGATGATCTTTAAGCAGTCCTGCCGTCCCTACTCAGTGATCTTGTTGCCTTCCTCGTCATATCCGAGTTCGTCGATGGTCTTGATGTTGCCGAGGAGCTGGGATGCTTCATACCACGAATCGGCTACGTTGTCCGCCTTCTGCTGAGCGATGACCTCGTTGACCTTCTCGCCGAGTTCAGTGTTATCCTTGTTGATCAGGATGACGTTGTTCTTGTACTTCTCGTCGATCTCGAACTGGAATCCGGATGTAGCCAGATCGTCAGGATTTGCGGAGATGAATGATTCTCCGTTGCCCTGTGCTACTGCGAGAGCATCGATCTTGCCTGTCAGCAGAGCCGTGCAGAGGTCATTCAGATCCTGCATGAGCACGCACTCTGCGCCAGTGAGCTGTTCCTTGACGAGGAGTTCCTGAAGCGATCCGCCCTGAGCTCCGACCTTGAGACCGTCAAAGCTTCCGGCTTCAGTCAGCTTGCCTTCGTTGGCCTTTGTAGTGATGACCACCTGCTCTGTCTCGTTCTCACCTGCTTCATACCAGTCGGTGATGAAGAAGTTCTCAGCACGCTCAGCCGTCCAGCTGAATCCGGAGATCCCCATGTCCACGTTGCCTGTCTGGACTGCCGTCATGACTGCGTCGAATGACATCGGCTTGATCACGAGCTTCTTGCCCAGGTGGTTTGCTACATACTTGGCGAGGAGCACGTCATATCCTACGTACTTCTCATCACCCTCCCTCGAGAGGTCTACGAACTCCATCGGAGCGAAGTCAGGTGACATCGCTACTACGAGCTCTTCGTCAGTGTCGGCTGCTTCGGCATTAAGTCCATCGAGGATCTTGTTGTAAGCTGCTGCTACGTCTGCAGTGCCGCCGTCATCTCCGCCATCGCTTGTTTCGTCACCGCCGCCTCCGCCGCAGGCGCTGAGCGCGAATGTGAATACCATAGCCAGTGCGAGTAAAAGTGCCAGATATTTCTTCTTCATTGTTCCTTCTCCTTTTCCCTTGATGATTTCTCAGTCTATTTCCGAAGTGTATGCCTTATCGGCATTTCTAACTTACATGCATAACCATAACATGCGATGTATATTTATGCAATACATTTTGTGAATAAAATTCATATTTTTTGAATTTTTATACATACAAAGGAATACGATCCTGCAACAATAATTTTAATGCAAACAAAAGCGGCACCGTCGCTTTAGCAGCAACAGCACCGCAGTGATCAGTGATTGGTGATTGATGATTGGTGATCAGCTTGTCTATGCCAGATCGAGTCTCTTCTCCATCAGGTACTTGCAGACAAAGAAGTATACTGCCGAGAATGCCAGCGTCATGAGCATTGCCGGGATGAACAGCCTGTTGAACATCAGTATCCCGTCCGGTCCGTAAAGATCCGCGTTGTATTCACCCTGCATCATTACCTGTGTGAACACCGGGACAATTCCCGCAGTGATCCTGCCGAGGGTGCCCTCGAACATGAGCACCACTATGTATGCTCCTATCGAAGCGAGCGTCGTGTGGTTCTGAGCCTGATGGCCGATCGTTATGGCCGCATATATCTGCATCACCGTCTTCACGACCCCCGCTATCATTATCAGCAGGAACTCGAAGGCATACAGCCAGAAGCGCTTCGGCACTTCGATATTCGCCATGTCATATCCTTCAAAGCCTGTCGTAATGCCTATGCCCAGCAGCACCAGCAGGCCGGTCAGAAGAGCTACCAGCATGGTCACGGTCACCCATATCACGGCGGATATGAGCTTGTTGCCTATGTGAGCCGATACGCTCACAGGCAGTACGTGGCTGAAATAGCCTTCATCGCCGAGCAGGCTCGTGCTGTATCTCTGGATTATCATTACGACCGACAGCACCATTATCGCCACAGTCACTCCCACGTAGAGCAGTATGCTGAGTATCGCCATGAGATCGGATTTAGAAGCCGATGCCTGAGTGCTTATCCCGAGTATGATCGCCGTCACGGCCCATGCCGCGTACAGCGGCACCAGCTTGCGTCCCATTGCCGGGAGCTCGTATTTGAGCAATTTACCTAACATTTGAACACCTCCCTGAAGAGTTTATCTACGCTCTCTCCATTCTCCTCGCGGATCTCATCCGCAGCCTTGTGGAGCACCACTCTTCCTTCTTTAAGGAATATGACATCATCCAGAACGGATTCGATGTCAGAGATCAGATGCGTCGAAATGATCACAACGGCATCTTCGTTGTAGTTGGAGATTATCGTCTTGAGTATGTAGTCGCGCGTCGCAGGATCCACTCCGCCGATAGGCTCATCGAGCAGATATACGCCTGCGCGCCTTGCCATCACCAGACAGAGCTGCAGCTTTTCCTTGGTGCCCTTTGACATCTTCTTCATGGCCTGCTTGCGGTCGATCCCGAGATCATCCAGCATCGCTTCAGCCCTTGCCCTGTCGAAGTCTTCAAAGAAGTCCTCGTACATACCTATGAGCTGATCCGTCGTCATATAGTCCGGCAGCGCGTTCCTGTCAGGAAGATATGCGACTGTCTTTTTCGTCTCAACGCCCGGCGCCATACCGTCTATAAGCACGCTTCCCCCTGTCGGCCTCAGCAGCCCGTTCATCAGCTTTATGAGCGTCGTCTTGCCCGATCCGTTCGGCCCGAGCAGCCCTACTATCTGTCCCTTGTCGAGCGAGAAAGTGACTTCGTCGAGGGCAGTCAGAGCACCGAATCTCTTAGTAAGATCTTTGATTTCTATTCTTGCCATTTCTGCCTCCTGTTATCTGTCGGTTTCCTTCATCCATTTGATTACAGCTGACTTTATCTCTTCGTCATCCATCCCTATCTTGCGCAGCTTAGCCTCGAACTCCTCGAAGTACTTCTTCGCAAGCTCTTCATGCAGATCCATAAGTACGCTTTCCTCCTTAGTCACGAATCTCCCGCTTGTGCGTTCGGAATACACCAGGCCTCTCCTCTCGAGTTCCGCAAGTGCCCTCTGCATGGTGTTGGGATTCACTCCCGCCTCCATGGCCATGTCCCTCACGGAAGGAAGCTTGTCTCCGGGCTTATACGCTCCACTTGCGATGCCCATGGTCATCTCGTCTATTATCTGCGTATAGATCGGGATGCCATCCCTGAAATTCCATTCCATAGTTCCCTTCCTTCATGATTTTGTAGGTATATCGATATCGGTATTTTGTATTACTGTATTAACTGCTTAGTACAATAATACATAGATGGACATCTGTCAAGCCCTTTTTGGAATTCCATCAAATCTTAGATATCCACTCCAATAAAATAAGATATCCGGTCCTAGGACTATAGCCCCACTCCCTGCACCGTAGTCCTGTATTTACAAATCAAAAAAAGCTTAATCTAGGACTGATGCGCCTCTTTTCACGCTTTAGTCCTAGATCCAAAATAGTTTCTAGGACTAAAGTGCCACTTCCTGCGCCGTAGTCCTATATTTACAAATCTAAAACGACTTAATCTAGGACTGATGCAGCAATTACCGCTCAGCAGTCCTAGATTTGCCGATTTTGAAAGAGCAAAAATAGGACTAATGGCGCTACCAGTGCTCAGCAGTCCTAGATTTGCCGTTATTATAAGCGCAAAAATAGGACTATATGGGGCATCTCTGCCCTATAGTCCTACATCAGTTAACGATATCTTTTTTATCCTCTTCTTATTCCTTATCGCCGCAGAACTGCCGGATAACGGCGGCTGTCTGTTTCTGCTGTTCTTCGGGACTTATCGATGCCTCTCCGTCTCCCTCCTGAGGTCCGTAATCCCCGAAGTCTGCATGATTTCCTCCTTCGATCACTATCTCGGTGCTGTCATCCGGCCAGTATTCCCTGCACTTATCGTATTCGGTACGGTCCAGGCATCCGTCCTCGGAGCCATAGATGCTCAGGAGCCTTGATCCGGCCGGCATTTCTGCGACCGGATATGAAGCGAGCAGTATCAGACCGTCAACGTCATCCGTATTGTCGGAATAATAAGCTGAAGCGGCTGTCCCTCCGAGTGAATGCCCGCCGACATACCATTCCTCATAATCGTATTCGTCCATTATATCATTCGATGCGTTTATGGAAAGCATGGCCATGTGGAAAGGCACCCTGAGCAGATAGCAGTCGATGCCCCTGTCAGCAATGCGATACATAAGCGGGGCATATGCTTTTTCTTCGACCTTAGCGCCCGGATAGAAAATGAGAGCGCAGTCATCTCCCGGTCCGTCAAACAGATATGCGCCATCCGTTTTGTGCACTGACACAGTCCTCCCGCTCATCATTTTAAAATGTGCTTCCTTGCCGGCATGATAATATCCTGCAAGATACCACAGGCTCACCTCAGCCGTCAGCAGCACAATGAATACTATGGTCATGATGACTGTACGCCCCGGCCCGCGGTCGACGCCGACGCTTTTGCGACGGGTTATGGCGATGCCCGCAAAGACACACAGCAGTATCGCAACTATACACAACAGGATATATTTCATTTACTTATTCCAGAATCAGTCCTCTATATCATATACGAACACTTCATGAATTTCTTTGTCGTAGCCGTCATAGAAGCCTTTTGGCATCCCCTTTACTATGATGGCTCCCCTGTTGTAGCTGATCAGCATCTGTTTCTTATCCTTGTCGAATGAGATGCCCTCTATCTCGCCCTGGCGGGTCACATCGTCAAGTATCTTTTCCGTAGTCACCGTAAACTCGTCCTGCGCCGTATCCACATTGCATTTATATACATGATCAGGCTCGTCATCATCCGCAGATCCGTCATCAGCCGTGATATACAGACAGCCGTCATGGTACGCCACGCCCTGGATCAGCTGAGGCGGCTCGTTCATATGCACCTTGCCGAGATATTCACCGCTACCCAGATCATATCTGTAAAGGTAGCCGCCGCTCTCATCCTCGGCCCACGAGCACATCCACATGCATCCGTGATCCGGATCGACCGCGATGCCCGAGACCTCCGTCTGCCCGCTTTCAGGATCAAACATGAAAGTCCTGCTGAGCTCCAGGGTCTCCGCATCGTAAACAGCCATCTGGATGTTGGATGCTGCGCCGTCCATGAAGTACTCGACCCCCGCATATATCTCGCCGTTATATACATCTATATCTCCGATGTGATTGACTTCGGCATCAAAACTGCCGAACGGCTCTGTCGCAGTCCTGAGCCTGTTCCAGTCCGCATCATATACTGAGAGAGTAGTGCTCCCGCTCACATAATACAGACCGTCTTCCCAGGCGATGCCCTGCCTGCCGTCCACCTCATGAGATGATTCGAGTGTATAAACAGCGCTATCCATGTCTTCCTCTTCTTTCATTTTCCCGCACGCACTCATGCCAAGTGCAAGAGCGATCAGTAACGATATTATAACGATTCTACGTCCTGTGTATTTTTTCATCTTCCCGTCCTTTGATTTTTTCATCCAATGCTTTCTTAAAGCCTGCCCGCGTCCTGTATTTAATTAAGTGCAACTTAATCTGTGTTTAAATAACATTAACTTTACTTAAGATTAAATATAGGTACAATGTAGGTGAAAGGAAACAGATTTCCCCTTTCTTAAGAAAAAGGAGGTGCGTCATGATCAACGTAATCGTAGTTGCTGCATTCGCAGGTGTATTGGTAGCTAAAGTCAGATATTATGAAAAGTTCAGCCGTAACAGATAATGGCTGATAAAACTCTATAAGTACTCTATCAGAAGAGCGTCCTTCTCTGCGGGAGGGCGCTTTTCTGTTACTCAAAATCATCTGTCACTTATCTCTTGCTGCTGCGAAGTACGGCAGAGTGACAAGCAGTATCGCACCGAGCATATTGCCGAGCGTGACTGTCAGGAGATTGAAGCAGTACCCGCCCATGCTGATGACTTCATTGCCGCCGTTGTTGATCAGAGCCAGTGTCAGCAGAGTCATGTTGGCTACGCTGTGCTCGAAACCGGTCGTAAAGAATGCGAGTATGCACCAGAATATCATGATCAGCTTGCCTGATTCCGTTTTGCACCTGAAGCCGCTCCAGACGGCCAGGCACACCAGAGTGTTACAGAGCATGCCCCTTGTCAGGAGCGGCACGAAGCCGGCGCTCATCTTGACTGCCGCTGCGCCTGTCATGGCTCCCAGAGTAGCGTCACTGTACAGGCCCGTTGCGTTATATATCACTGCGAGAAGCGCGCTTCCTGCGAGGTTCCCGATCCAGCAGACCGCCCACAGCTTAAGTACATCCGCTGCGGATACTGTCTTCCTGAGATAGCCTGCCGACATGACCATGTTGTTGCCGGTGAAGAGCTCAGCCCCGGCGATCATCACCAGCGACAGGGCCACCGCGAAGCTTGCGCCCATCACGAGCTTAGTATAAGGCGCTCCGGCCAGAGCTCCTCCCAGCGTGAATACGAGCAGCACACCAAAGCCGACGTACATGCCCGCGAGCATCGAAAGCAGGAAATACCCTGCCGGGTTCTTCTTTAACAGTCCGGACTTTGCAGCCGCTGCATTGGCGGCAGCCGTGAATTCCTCGTTGAACATAAAACGTAACTCCCTTCCCTTGATAGCTACCATTATACGACATCTGCCCCGCTAAAGATTAAAAATCCTTATGATTTGATTCCCGAAATGTGCTTCTATTGTAGAATAACTTGAATTATACCGTTTTGAGGGGAGGTGCAGACATCCACTTTAAACCGGAGAAAAGAATAAATCCGCTGTTGAAGCTGATACTGGCCATGGAGCTGGTATGTCTGATACTGTCATTCTATGATATCAATCTGGTGCGGTATCACAATTTTGTCGTGTCTACATATAAGCAGGCATACACCATCATCAGAGGAGAGGAAGGCGGCCTGCTCGGCACGGAGGCTCACCAGATAGCAAAGGAATTCAATGAACGGATCACAGATGAAGTCTACGAATACGTGTGGACCAAAGAAAAAGTCAGCTACAGAAAAGGCCCGGACAAGTCCTACAAGACAGCAGGCACCCTTGACAAGGACAAGATGGTCAAGCGCACAGGCCTTACCTACAACAAGTGGAGCCGCGTATCGATAGACGATAAGGACTACTATATCGCGAGCAAGGAGCTTACCGACGAGTTCCCGTCCAGCATACCTATTTCGTCGGGTATCAAGGGAGAGTATCAGAAGTACGCGCTTTCGCTCTTCCCGGATTTCGGATGGGACGAATCGGAGCTGGAGCCTCTAATCTACCTGTGGAACAGAGAATCCGGCTGGAACCCGAATTCACATAACAGAGGAAGCGGTGCGCATGGCATACCTCAGGCGCTGCCGGCGAGCAAGATGGCTTCTGAAGGCAGCGACTACTATACCAACCCTGAACCTCAGATAAGATGGGGCCTCAAATACATCAGGGGCAGATACGGATCTCCTTCCTCAGCCTGGGCAAGCTTCCGCTCTAAGGGCTGGTACTGATCCTGATAAAAGCACAAGCGGTACGGATCACCCGTACCGCTTTTTGAATGCTTTATCAGATATTATCGACTTCACGTATATCCGAGAAATGTCTCCCCCAGACGCTCGTGATCGGCATCACCGTCGCGAAGGCTTCCGGGTCTGTCTCGGCTACGAATTTCTTTATCTTTATGCTTTCCTGAGGCGAACATATGACGGTCAGCGTCCTGCGCTCGGCCTTGGTATGCTCTCCCCTGGACACATGCGAAGTCACGGCATGCTTTATGTCATTCAGCACATAGTCCGTGATCGCCTCTTCCCTTTCCGTACTGCTCGGTATTATGTCGAACTGTACGCTCCTTCCCCTATAGCCTATGGTGATGGCGGATATCACGTATGCCGCGATAACTGCGGTCACTATGGCGTACATCGCTATATTGGTGTCGAAGACGAAGGCCGAGATCACAATTATGGTGACGTCCATCGCCATCTGTATGTCTCCCGTGCGCAGGTGGTTGAAGAGCTTGAACTTGAGCACTCTGGCCAGAGTGTCGGTGCCGCCCGATGAGTAACCGCCAATGTATCCGACTCCCGTGGCGATGCCGTAGAAGACCCCTATCAGCATGGAGGCGAGGAAGGGATCCGGTGATCTCAGGAACTCGTAGTCGATGTGCTCGAATATGAAGAGCATGACCGGATAGGTGATGCTGAGAGCGATGATACGCTTCACCTCGTCCTTGCCCATCGCAATGAAGGCTGTAATGACTACGACCATCGAGAGCGAATAATAGATCAGTGAGTAGCTTAGTCCCGGGAAGAAGTGCGTGATAAGCCTGCAGATACCCGGCATGCCGCCCGAAGTCATGCCGTTCGGGATCATTACGAATATCTGCACCGACGATCCGAAGAACGCGGATACCAGCACTATCAGGGCCTCCCTTATGAACTTGCCCCCTTTTGTCTTAGGTTTATTTATCTTCATTGTTTTTCCTTGTCTTCCGTCAGGCTGAGGAACTTCTCGATATTCTCCTCAAGCCCCACTATCCAAAGATCGTCGCCCTCCTCGATGAGAGTGTTGGCATCAGGCATCATGAATGTCTTGCCGAGCGACTGTAGTCCTATTACCATGCACTGCGTGTAATCGGTTATGCCCGAGTACTTAAGCGGCTTGTTGCAGTAAGGTGCGTCCTTGACTACCTTGACGGTCCTGCATACCAGCGGCACCTGAGCCTCGGTAGTGCCCAGACCCATGAAATCCTTGAGATTGCCGAGAGTGTACTTATCGCCTATGTACTGTCCGTCGCGGAATCTGAGTATGGACTTTTCCACTCCGACCGCGAATACACGGTCTCCCTTGTATACCTTGGTCTTGGCATTAGGCAGGAAGATCATCTCCGTGCCGTGCTCTATCTTGATGATGAATATGTTCTGGCTCTTGCCCCAGCCGAGCTCCATCAGAGTCTTGCCCGAGTAGTCGGCTTCCTTTGGCACCACGAACGACAGATATCTGTAATCGTCTTCAAAGAATTCGGCAAAGTCCGGCAGCACCACGTCTCCCTGGGCCGCCATCATGCTCGCAAAGAGGAATGATGCCCTCTTGAGCTTGGAGTACTGCCTCCTCTGACGGTAGTCGAGTATGAAGAGCACGAGTCCGGTGAACATCCATCCCGCGAACATCGCCGTCGCAAAGAATCCCATGTGGACCGGCTGACCCGGTATCAGGAGAAGCGCCAGCAGAGCCGTCATGCATATGCCCGCGAACCAGGCCATCTTCTCACCGCCCGGTATCTCATACGGACGGTTCAGGCTCGGCTCGGTGTGTCTGAGCTTGATAAGGCTGTAGGCTGTGATCATCCAGCTCGTCACATAGCCCGCCGCCGAGAATGTAGTCAGCGAGCCGATGAGTCCGCTGCCCAGGAAAGGTCCGGCTATGGATGCGACCAGGCATACCTTGAGGGCGTTGATCGGTGTCTTGTATACAGGATGCTGCTTTGCCAGCACGTCCGGCACGATACTGACCCTGGCCATCGCCATGAGTATCTGGGATGATGCCATCATGAATCCGTTCCATGTCGTGATGAGTCCGCATATGGCTCCGATCAGGATGAAGAGATATAGCCCCATGCCTATCGGTCCTCCATATGCATCACGGAAGAGCAGGGCCGCCGACGGGCTCCCGAACCCTATGAATTCCTTCCATGGCATCGCTCCGCCCAGCGTGAAGAGCAGCAGCGCATAGAACAGGCACGACAGCACTACAGTGAGCACTACCGTCTTGCCTACCGACTTGACGTCTCCGCCCGCGCTCTCTATCCCCTGCGGTATGGTCTCGAAGCCCGCAAGGAAGAACGGCGCGGAAGCGAGTATCACCATGGCTCCGCCGATAAAGCTCTTGTGCGCTCCCTTGCCGATGTTCTCATAATACGGCTGCAGGTTCGCAACATCGAATTTGAGGGATGCGAATATCATTGCCAGTATGCCGGCTCCCACGAGCACGAAGCAGAGTATCTTCTGTATCGTGGCCGATGAGGTGACGCCCTTCCTGTTGATCATGAAGAGCACCAGTGAGATCGCAAGTCCGACTATTATATGACCGAGATACACATCAGCGCCTGCCAGTGTATAGAGCGGAGCCCCGGCCTTCAGCACCGGGAAGAGTATGCTCAGTATGTCCACTACGTATATGGCTTCCCAAGGGATGATAGTGACGAAGGCGCCGAATGCGGCCCAGCCCGATATGAACGCCACATTGTCTCCGAAAGCCCTGAATGCATAGGCCATGCCCCCGCCTGAGACAGGCAGCATAGCACAGAGCTCGCAGTAACACAGGGCGATCGGTATCATTATCACCAGCGCAAGCAAGTAACCGACAGCCGCAGGCAGCGGTCCTCCGCTTCCCGCCATCCAGCTGTTGATCGAAACAGCCCAGCCGACTCCGACTATCGCGCCGAAGCCTATCGCAAAGAAGTCTAATGCACTTACACCCTTTTTATCGTTCACTTTTCGAGTCCCTTCCATAGTAATTATCAATGCTCCGATTTCGAAGCCTACCGAATACTTATACACCCTAGACCATGGTGCTTCAATCGAAAAATGCTTTGCTTTGGAAATAATCCAAAACAGGCTCACAGCCTCACGATCACCATATCACTGTCGATTGAATTGGCGGTCCATAGATGGTAGAATTCAAACGTAACGACGCTATATCATTTCTACGGATAAGAGGTATACAGATGGAATATTACGAAAACATAGTCAAGAAAAGAAACTCCTGCAGAGGCTATTCCGACAGGAAGGTCGATGACGACGTGCTGGTCGCCATCAGAGAGTATTACGAGGATGAGGAAAGCGTCCTGGTAGACGGTATCGGGACCGAGCTCAAGTTCTACTTCGGCAACGTATATGACGCGCTCAGCAAGAGCGTCGGCTATAACGGCATCTGCATCAAAGCGCCTGCATACATGGTGCTTTACTCGGACAAGGCTGACCACTTCCTTGAGAATGCCGGCTATATCGCGCAGGGCATCACACTCAAGATCACGGAGCTGGGACTTTCGGCATGCTGGATGACCATCAACGACGCTGCAGCCACCAAGGCCGCGCTCGGAGAGGATACGGACAAGGAAGTCGCCTGCGTAGTTGCTTTCGGATACCGCGCAGCCGACAATGATGAGAAGAAGGCTCCTAAGCTCAGCCTCGATGAGCTCTGCAAGGGTCCGGACTATAAGACTGAAGTCGATACCGACCTCTTCTATCACGAGCTCGAGGACTGTCTCAGAGCCTGCGCTCACGCCCAGTCCTTCCAGAACCTCCAGCCATACAGGATGCTCGTCGATCCTTCAACGGTCTATCTGGTCGGACTTCCGAGCGAGATGACCAACGAGTACGACACGCATCTTAACTACGGCATAGTGATGTTCAACTTCTACGCCGTGATGTGGGCAGTCAGACCGAGCACTCCGAAGTGGAGCTTCGATGCGCCTGACAGGGACCTGAAGCTGCCTGATGATGTGACATACATCGCAAAGTGCAAATACTGACACCTCTGACAAAAGAGACTTTAAAAGCAGCCCCTTCCGTTCATCGGAATGGGCTGCTATTTTTTTGTTAGTGTTTGCCGCCCTTGTCCCGGCTTTTGGCGAATTCCCTGCGCAGAGAAGCTGCGTATGCTTTTATCTCATCATCCGATATCGTCAGCACCTCTGCATCGCTGCCTCAATGATCTCCGGATCTGATGTATACATCCTGATGAACGGTCCGGCTCCGAAGATGCCGAAGAGTATCATGATGATCACTGTGGCGAAGCCAAGCACAATGCCTGCATCGTCATCGCAACTATCGATGGTATGGCCATGGAGAGCAGCAGCTGCTTCACCGGCTCTGTCCCGAGCCTCTCAGCGGCCGGCTTGTCACCCGAAAAAAACTTTAGTATCTTATCCTTCATAGCCAGCATATTCTAACGTATATCATTAATGATTGTAATCATTGTTAACCTTTAGAGTATAAAAAATAACAGCCCGATTCATCATCGGACTGTTTCGTGGTACTGCCTAGGGGAGTCGAACCCCTGATTCCAGCGTGAGAGGCTAGCGTCTTGACCACTTGACCAAGGCAGCATATTTAATTGGCGCAAGTGGTATTATAACCGAAACATGCGCCAATGTCTACAAAAACTTCAATGTTTTTTAAATTTTTTTACTGACATTTACTCAGCCTCGTGGAAGGCAACAGTCGCTCTGACCGCTCTGTGCCAGCCCTCGAGCTTGACCTGCCTCTCCTTCTCACCGAGCGACGGCCTGAAGGTCTTTGCGATCTCCTTGCTCGTCTCGATATCTGAAAGGCTCTCGTAATAGCCTACCGCAAGGCCTGCAAGGTAGGCCGCTCCAAGAGATGTCGATTCGATCGAAGCGTATCTGACTATCTCCACGTCGGAAATGTCAGCCTGGAACTGCATCAGCAGATTGTTCATGGCCGCACCGCCGTCCACCTTGAGAGTCGTGACCTGCCTGCCTGTATCAGCCACCATGGCCGCCAGCAGATCTTCGTTCTGATAGACCAGAGACTGGAGCGTCGCTCTCACGATATGCTCGCGCGTAGTGCCCCTCGTGATGCCGAACATGGCGCCTCTCGCATCAGGATCCCAGTACGGAGCTCCGAGTCCGACAAAGGCCGGTACGACATATACTCCACCCGCATCAGGCACCTTGTCTGCCATCTCCTCTGAGTCAGCCGCATTCTTAAAGAACTCCAGCTGGTCTCTCAGCCACTGTATCGCAGCTCCGCATACGAACACCGATCCTTCGAGCGCATAGGTGACCTTACCGTCAAGGCCCCAGGCTATGGTGGTCAGAAGTCCGTTCTTTGATCTGACTGGCTTGTCACCGGTGTTGAGCAGCAGGAAATTTCCCGTTCCATATGTACTCTTGACATCGCCTTCGTAGAAACATGCCTCTCCGAAGAGAGCTGCCTGCTGGTCTCCGGCAGACCCCGTGATAGGTACAGATCCTCCGAAGAGCTCTGCATCCGTATCTCCGTAATGTCCCGAACACTCCACAGGCTCAGGCAGCATACACATCGGTATGTTGAGCAGATCACACAGCTCTTTGTCCCACTCGAGGGTATTGATGTTAAAGAGCATGGTTCTGCATGCATTCGAGTAGTCGGACACATGGACCTTGCCTCCGGTCATCTTCCATATCAGCCAGGTCTCGATCGTGCCGAAGAGCAGCTCGCCCTTCTCGGCTCTGGATCTGACTCCTGCCACATTGTCAAGTATCCACGCGAGCTTGGTCCCGCTGAAGTAAGGGTCTGCGAGCAGGCCGGTCTTATCCCTGATCATCTCCTCGTGCGGCTTCAGCTTCTCCGCGTAGTCTGCGGTCCTGCGGCACTGCCACACTATCGCATTATAGACAGGCTCCCCTGTCTTCTTGTCCCATACTATGGTCGTCTCCCTCTGGTTGGTGATGCCGATAGCCGCTATATTGCTGAGCGTCAGGCCCGCGCTGATCAGCGCCTCCTGCGCAGTCATCTGCTGGGTCTTCCATATCTCAAGAGCATCGTGCTCCACCCAGCCCACGTGCGGGAATATCTGGGTGAATTCCTTCTGTGCTGCCGAGATCACATTGCCCATCTTATCGTAGATGATGGTCCTTGAGCTTGTAGTGCCCTGATCGAGCGCCATGATGTACTTTTTCATCTTCTTCCCTTTCCTTATCAACTCAGATCAGATCATACGAATAGTGACATTATGGAATTGCTTATGTCTATGCCCTGCTCAGTGAGCCGCAGGCCATTGTCATCGATGATGAGAAGACCGCGCTCAGCGAAATCTTCGGCCTCATCCCTCGCCTCAGCGAATATCCTCCAGAATCCTTTCTTCGCAGAGAAGCCGCTCATATCTGCATCGTCACCGCCTCTCCTGTAAGCCTCGATCGCATCCTCGTATGTGATGCCTTCGCGCCTTCTGAGTCCGGTGAATACCGCTTCGCTGATGTTATCGAAGCCGTCATTCAGGTGGTCCTCTTCATACGGGATCACAAAGCCCGCCCCTTCATCCGCTCCGGACTCCGTGAAAGTCTCAATATATGCGCGGATATCTGAAATGTTCTTATACCTTCTGCCGTTCACAAAGCCGCTTGCTCCGAGGCCTGCGCCTACATAGTCGTCCATGTTCCAGTAAAGCGAGTTGTGCCTCGACCTGTACGGACTCGGATCATCAGGTCTGTCCGGATCCTTCCTTGAGAAGTTGCTGATCTCGTAATGCTCGAATCCGGCATCCCTGAGTATGCGGCAGATCTCGTGGTACGTCCTTCTGTCCTCTTCATCGGGAACTTCCGTCAGCTCGCCCGCGTCCGCCATCCTTCCGAAGGGAGTGCCCTCCTCTATCTGGAGGCTGTAGCATGAGATGTGCTCCGGTCCGAGCTCAATTATCCTTTCAAGGTCCCAAAGCGCATCGCGCGTGCCGCTGCCGGGCACCGAAAAGATCAGGTCGAGGTTGATATTGTCAAAGCCCTTCTTCCTCGCAAGCTCCACATCGCGCATCACGTTCTCGGCAGTATGTATCCTTCCGAGATAGTGGAGCCTGTCGTTGTCCATGGACTGTACGCCCATAGAGAGGCGATTGAAGCCCATATACCTGTAAGCCTGGAGCTTCGCCAGCATGACGCCGTCCTTGCGGCCGAGGGTCGCGGGATTCGCCTCTATGGTGACCTCCGCATCCTCCTTAAGTCTGAAATATTTGTTCACGGCGTGCATTATGTCCCTCATCTGCGATATGTCGAGTACCGATGGCGTGCCTCCGCCGACATAGACGCTGTCTATCTCCGGATGTCCGAGCTGCTCTCCCCTGAGACGTATCTCATTCACAAGAGCTTCGGTATATTCCCTCCTCGGCGAGGTCTCAGCATCAAAAGACAGAAACGAACAGTAATTGCACTTCTTCACGCAGAAGGGTATGTGTATGTAAAGTCCACTCTTTCGCATATCTTCTATGTGAGATCCTTCGCTTCGCTCAGGATGACAGCTATTTAACGTCGTCGAGCTTGAGCACCTCGGTGAAGGCCTCCTGAGGCACGGTGACCGTACCGAACTGGCGCATCCTCTTCTTGCCCGCCTTCTGCTTTTCGAGCAGCTTCTTCTTTCTCGAAACGTCTCCTCCGTAGCACTTGGCAAGCACGTCCTTGCGGTAGGCCCTGACCGTCTCCCTCGCGATTATCTTCTGTCCTATCGCAGCCTGGATCGGCACCTCGAACTGATGCCTCGGGATTATATCCTTGAGCTTCTCGCATATGCCCCTGCCCTTGGCCATGGCCTCCTCTTCAGGCACTATGGTCGAGAGCGCGTCTATCTTCTCGCGGTTGAGGAGGATGTCGAGCTTCACGAGCTTCGCCTGCTGGTATCTCAGGAACTCATAATCGAGCGAGGCGTAGCCTCTCGTCCTCGACTTGAGAGCGTCGAAGAAGTCGTAAATTACCTCGTTCAAAGGGATCTCGTAGTGGAGCTGTACCCTCGTCTTGGTGAGATACTCCATGTGCACCATATTGCCGCGCCTTGCCTGACAGAGGGTCATGATGCTGCCGACATAATCGTTAGGAGTCATGATGTCGGCCTTGACGATAGGTTCCTCTATATGCGCTATCTCTATAGGATCAGGCAGGTTCGACGGGTTCTGTATCTCGAGGACCCTGCCGTCCTTCATGACTACCTTGTACACTACCGAAGGCAGAGTCGTTATGACGTCGAGGTCGAACTCCCTTGCGAGCCTCTCGGTGATCACATCCATGTGGAGGAGTCCGAGGAAGCCGCATCTGAAGCCGTAGCCCAAAGCCGCTGAATTCTCAGGTTCAAAGTTGAATGCAGCGTCGTTGACCTGGAGCTTTTCTAGTGCGTCCTTGACGTTCTCGTACTTTTCTCCCTCCGCCGGGAAGATGCCGCAGTACACCATAGACTGGGCCTTCTTGTATCCCTTGAGCGCCTGATCAGCAGGATCCGATGCAAGCGTTATCGTATCTCCCACTCTCGCGTCTGCGACCTGCTTGATGCTGCCGCAGATGTAACCTACCTCGCCGGCCTTGAGCTCGTCGGAAGGGACCGTGCCCGGTATGCAGTAGCCTACCTCGGTCACCTCGTAGCTCTTGCCGGTGTTCATCATGCGTATGATGTCTCCACGCTTTACTCTGCCGTCAAATATGCGGGTATATATGACTACGCCCTTATAGCTGTCGTAATACGAGTCGAAGATCAATGCCTTGAGCTTGCCGTCCGGGTCGCCCTGCGGCGGAGGTATCACCTCTACGAGCTTCTCGAGCATCTCGTCAATGCCCTGACCGGTCTTGGCTGATATCTCCGGCGCCTCCGATGCATCGAGCCCGATGATGTCCTCTATCTCAGCTCTAGCTTCCTCAGGCCTGGCCGAATCGAGGTCCATCTTGTTGAGCACCGGCAGTATCTCGAGGTCCTCATCGAGAGCCAGGTATACATTGCCCAGAGTCTGAGCCTCGACCCCCTGTGTCGCGTCTACTACAAGGACCGCCCCGTCGCAGGCCGCGAGTGAGCGCGAGACCTCGTAGTTGAAGTCCACATGTCCCGGTGTGTCTATGAGGTTCAGTATGTACTCCTGTCCGTCCTTAGCCTTGTACAGGAGCCTCGTGGTCTGGAGCTTGATCGTGATGCCGCGCTCCCTCTCTATGTCCATGTTGTCGAGATACTGCTCCTTCATGTCGCGAGCCTCGACAAGGCCAGTCTTCTCTATGAGGCGGTCCGCCAGAGTCGACTTGCCGTGGTCTATGTGCGCTATGATGCTGAAATTCCTGATGTTGTCCAGATAACTCATATTTCTTAAAACCTACCAAAATCCAAAATTCTTTTAACCTGTATATTATCGCATAATTACACGTTACCTTCAATCTTCCGGTCTGCCGATGATGTCCATGATCTTCTTCCTGCAGCGGCTGCCCTGGCAGCGTCCCAGGCCGGCGCCCGTCCTGTACTTGACCGCTTCAAAGCTCCGTGCTCCGCGCTCCGCGGCCTGCCTTATCTCGGCCTTAGTCACATCCATGCATCTGCATACAACTATGCCGTAGTCCGGATCCCTGTTGACCAGCTCCGCTCTCTCCCCGAACGTCAGATCTCTCGCCCGCGTGATCGCCTTCCTGTGAGGGTCGTAGTCCTCTCTGAACCTGTCACAGCCAAGATACGAGCTGACCATGTCCGCGACCGTCCTTCCGAGTTCATTGGCAAAGGTCAGGCCCGGAGTCTTGATACCTATCAGGCTGAACAGTCCATCGTCCACAGTCACCGAGAAGTCCTTCATGTTTTCATCCGAATGAACTTTGTAAGGATCGGGCCTCAGGGATCCGAAGGTCCTTATCTGAGCATCGAGATCGAGCTCAGGCACCGTCAGCCTGCAGAGCAAGCGCAGGGTATCGAAGCCGTTCGCGCTCGTCCTCATGTCCTCTGTCTTTATCTCGTCCTGATCCGCTTCCCTCTTTGTCGGACCTACGAGTATGCTGCCGTCGACAGTAGGGACCAGTGTAATGCCTTTGCCATCCTCTCCCTCGTGGAAGATTATGTGCTTCGGTCCTCCCTTCGCCCATCTGTCAAGTACTATGTAGTCTGCGGCAGTCGGCCTGAGCCTTATGAGCGGTTCTTCCACCATCTCCCTTATATCCGCAGAGCTGAGTCCTGCGGCATTTACCACAGTGGCGGCTTCATATGTCTCATCGCCGGCATATACCATGAAACCTCTGTCGGTCCTTTCGATGTCTGTCACTTCACAGCCGAAGACGAAGTCCGCTCCGTTCGAGCATGCATTCTCGTATGCGGCTATGCAGAGCTCCCAGGGATCGACCGTGCCCGTAGTTTCGGAATACAGGGCCATGCTTATCCCTCGCCGCAGTGACGGCTCCATGGCTTCGGCCTCTGCGCCTGTCAGTATCCTTATGCCGCTGACCCCTCCTGCGATGCCGTCCTCATACTTTCTTCGTATGACTTCATCGGCTTTAGGTCCGTAGGAGATCATGAGACTTCCCGGCCTTTCGAATGGCACTTCAAGCTCTTCGCACAGGCGGTCAAAGGTTTTGTTTGCCTGTACGCAAAGCTTGCTTTTGTTGGAGCCCGGCCTGTTGTCGTAGCCCGGGTAGATTATGCCCGTATTGGCCTTTGATATCCCGCAGCAGACATCGTCCGCCTTTTCGAGCACGGTAACGCCGAGCTCATAACGCGTGAGCTGTCTTGCGGCGAAGCATCCCATCAGCCCCGCCCCTATCACGATCACATCGGTCCTTACCATCACACGTTCTCCTTCAGATTAATATTATCCGATTTACCCGGGCATGGCAATCGTGTTAACATTTAGCTGATATGGCAGAGCTGGTAAAAAAGCAAATCGGAATACTGGTGATCGGAGGCGGCGCCGCAGGCATGGCATCCGCTTCAGCTGCGGCGAGATGCGGAGCAAACGTACTTCTATGCGATGAGCGTCCGTACCTCGGCGGCATACTGCCCCAGTGCATACACAGCGGATTTGGCGCGGGCAGATACGGGAGAGAGATGACAGGCCCGGAATACTGCGCTCTTGAAGAAGCAGCGTTCAGAGCTTCCGGGGCGGAGTTTCTGCCGGAGACCAGCGTGCTCTCGATCGCTCCTGACAAAAGCGCTGTCGTATCCGGACCTCAGGGCCTCATTGAGATAGGGTTTGAAGAATGCGTGCTCGCCGCCGGCTGCAGGGAAAGACCTCTCTGGTCTCTTCCTGTCGAAGGCACAAGGCCTGCCGGCATCTACACCGCAGGCGAAGCGCAGGAGATGATAAATCTCGGCCACATGGACATAGGCAGCCGTGTGTTCATACTCGGAAGCGGCGACATAGGCATGATAATGGCCAGAAGGTTCACCCTGCTCGGCAAGACCGTCCTGGGCATCGCGGAGATAAAGGATCATCTGGGCGGTCTGAAGAGAAATCAGCTGGACTGCATCGAAGCATATGGCATCCCTGTCCATCTCTCTTCGACGATAACGGCAGTCCACGGCTATCCGCAGCTTGAGTCCGTGACCCTGCACGATACGGAAAACGGGACAACTCAGATCATCGAATGCGATACTCTTATCACATCGCTCGGCCTGATCCCGGATCAGTCTCTGGCTGAGCCTTTGATGACGGAGGAAGGTCTGCCGGGATGGCTGCACCTTTGCGGCAACGCGGACATTGTGCATGAGATAGCCGACAGTGTGAGCGCTGAAGCAGAAAGGCTGGGAACAGAGCTCGGCAAAAGGAAAGGGGAAAAGTCATGACAGAGATCAGGGAAAGACATTCACGAAACGTGCCGGCCGTATCGGCCGAAGACATGGACCGCATATACTCATCCCGTGTGCTCGTGGTGGGCTGCGGAGGTCTCGGAGGCAATAACATAGAGAACCTCGCCCGCATCGGGATCGGATTTCTGAGAGTAGTAGACGGGGACGTGTTCACAGAGTCCAATCTCAACCGGCAGCTTCTCAGCAACAGCCTTAACATGGGAAAGCTCAAGGCGGAGGCCGCGGAGGAACGCATTCATTCGATCGATCCCGGAATAGAAGTCGAAGCCGTTTGCGAGTACCTGACGGAGGATAACGCCGCCGATCTCATGAAGGACGTCGATCTTGTCATCGACGCACTGGATAATATCGATGCGAGGCTGATCCTCGAGGATGCGGCCGCTGAAGCCGGCCTTACCATTATCCACGGAGCGATACGCGGCTGGGATCTGCAGGTGATGACCGTGCCTCCGGGCTCGGGACTACTGCATGAGCTGTATGTGAGTCCTCCGAAGAAATCCGTCAGCCCTTCCCTTCCGATGACTCCTGCAGCCTGCGCTGCCATGCAGACGGCTCTGGCTGTGAGGTTCCTGGCAAAAAAAGAGTCCCTTCCTGAAAGGACTCTGCTGATCGGCTCACTCAGCGACATGAGCTTCGATACTATTCATTTTGGAGATTGAAATAAGCTATAAAATGTGACTTGAAAGCGCCTGCCAGTTCTGACAGGTGCTTATCTCTTTTGAAGCAGATCTTCATCTGCCGCGAGAAGCGGTTGTCTGTCAGATGCAGCAGCTTGATGCGGCTGTCATTCCTGTACATGTCCGCATTGCCTTCAGGCACGAAGCCCACCGCTATGCCGTTGGCTATCATCTGCCGGTGGAAATCCCTTGAGTCTACGAAATTGACCGACGCCATCTTTACTGACTGAGCCGCGCACACGTGGAAGGCATACTCTATCTCTCTGTCGTGCTTTATGAACACGAATGGCATATCGTTCATCATGTTGACCGGAAGGGATATCCTGTCCGCCAGCGGGTTGTCGTTCCTCACGGCAATGAAATGCCTTTCCTTGTAGAAGTTCTGGCCCTTATACTTGCTGAATCTGCGCTCGTCGGGATAGACGATCATGTCGTATTCGTTTATGTCCGGGAGCTCGTCCTTACCGGAGATCGTATCTATGATGAATTCGGCTTCCGGATACGATACCCTGAACATCGACATGCACGCAAAGATGTGCGGATCCGCTCCCATGATGCTTATCCTTATGACGTTGCCGCCGCCGTAAGTCATGTTCTTCAGATCCCTGACCACCGTATCGGTCTCCTGGAGTATCCTGTCGCAGCTGTCCAGAAGCCTCCTGCCCGCATCGTTCAGGACAAGCTTCTTTCCATGCCTGTCAAAGAGCTTGACTCCGAGCTCTTCCTCAAGGCTCTGTATCACCTTGGAGATCGAAGACTGAGAGGTATGCATGAGCTCTGCAGCCCTCGAAACATTCTCCAGTTTGGCCACTATTGCGAAGTATCTGAGGTTCTGTATCGTCATGTCAGTATTTTATTCTTCCCTTATTCCAAAAAGCAATATGCAATGATTCTGCGCTTATTCTTTTTAATAATAAAGATGAATACAATTAAGATGTAGATAATAGTTATTGCGCTGGTTTTGTAAGGGAGGTGAAGGGCCTTTATTGTGCCCGCGAGATTATGAAACAAATAGTTATCAAGCCGGAAAAGTGTATCGGCTGCCGTACCTGCGAGCTGGCATGTTCATTCGGACATTACGGTGAGTTCAATCCTAAGCTTGCCAACGTCCATGTATTTGAATATGAGAAAGCAGCAGTGGCTATCCCTATGATGTGTCTGCAGTGCGAAGATCCTTCATGCATGAAGGTCTGCCCTGTCCACGCTATCTCGCGTGACGAGAACAATGCAGTCGTCATCAATTACAGCAAGTGTATCGGATGCAAGATGTGCGCAAATGCATGTCCGCTCGGCAACATCTCTTATCATCCGCTGGTAAGCAAGGTGTTCAAGTGCGACCTCTGCGACGGAGATCCGAAGTGCGTAAAATTCTGCCCTGGACACGCTCTTGAGTTCGTCGAGACAGATACTATCTTCGACAAGAGAGCTGCTGTAAGTGCTCAGTACAGAGATCTTATCGGAGAGGAGGCGTAATGATGAATAACGGATATGTAGGAAAGATCCTCCGTGTCAACCTCGGCACAGGCAAGATCGTCAAAGAGCCTCTCAATGAAAAGAACGCACATGACTATGTCGGAGCCAGAGGCCTCGGAACAAAATACTTCTGCGACGAGTGCGATCCTAAGTGCGATCCGCTCGGACCGGGCAACAATCTTATATTTATGACAGGACCTCTTACAGGTACATTCGCTACATCCGGCGGACGTTACAATGTAGTCTGCAAGTCCCCACTCACAGGGACTATCGAGGCTTCGAACTCGGGCGGACACTTCGGTCCTGAACTCAAGTATGCGGGTTATGACGGGATCATCTTCGAAGGTGTGTCCGAGAAGCCTGTATACCTCTACATCAACGACGATAAAGTCGAGATCCGCGATGCTTCGGCAATGTGGGGCAAGGATGTATTCGAAACGACAGATGCTCTCTATGAAGAGTGCGGCGAGAACTTCCGCATCGCTACCATCTCAAAGGGCGGCGAAGACGGGACTCTCTATGCTACAGTCATGAACGACAAGAACCGTGCGGCAGGCCGCGGAGGCACAGGCGCTGTAATGGGTTCCAAGAAGCTCAAGGCTGTCGCAGTTAAGGGCACCGGCTCTGTAAAGGTAGCCAAGCCTGATGCATTCTTCGAGACATGCGCAGCTGCAAGAGCACAGCTTGCTGCTCACCCTGTTACAGGCGCAGGACTCGGACAGCTCGGAACGATGATCCTCGTGAACATCGTAAACGGCGTCGGCGGACTCCCTGTTAACAACGGCCGTGACGGAGCTTTGTTCCCTCAGGCTGACGACATCTCGGGCGAGACTCTGGCTGCAAAGCACCTGATCCGCAACAAGGGCTGCTTCGGCTGCTCCATCGGCTGCGGCAGACTCGTAGACATCGCGAGCGGTGCATTCAAGTCCAGAGGCGAGGGTCCTGAGTACGAGGCAGGCTGGTCGTTCGGTTCTGACTGCGGCGTTGAAGACCTCGGCGCTGTATGCAAGGCCAACTTCCTCTGCAACCAGTACGGACTCGACCCTATCACGATGGGAGCTACCATCGCATGCGCAATGGAGCTCTTCGAGATGGGATGCATCAAGGAAGAAGAGATCGGATTCCCTCTGAGATTCGGCGATGCTGAGGCCATGGTAAAGGCTACAGAGATGACATGCCTCCGCGAGGGATTCGGAAAGACTCTCGCACTCGGTTCATACCGCATGGCTGAGAAGTACGGACACCCTGAACTCTCAATGTCCGTAAAGAAGCAGGAGATGCCTGCTTACGACGGACGTGCTATCCAGGGTATCGGCCTCAACTACGCTACATCCAACAGAGGCGGCTGCCACGTAAGAGGATACATGATCTCGCCTGAGGTACTCGGTATCCCAGTAGCAATGGATCCGCTGGTCACTGAAGGAAAACCTGCGATGCTGAAGGTATTCCAGGATCTGACAGCACTCTGCGACTCCTCCGGCATCTGCCTGTTCACAACATTCGGACAGGGACTGCCTGAGATCGCGGGAATGCTCAGAGACGCATGCGGCTGGGACGATGAGTCTGACGAAGACATCCTGCTCAAGGGCGAGCGTATCTGGAACCTCGAGAAGAAGTTCAACATCGTAGCAGGCATTGAGAAGGATACACTCCCGCCTAGACTCCTGAGAGAAGAGCTCAAGACAGGTCCTGCAAAGGGCAAGGTCAGCCAGCTCGAAGTCATGCTCGGAGAGTACTACGAAGCACGCGGCTGGGACAAGGACGGCATCCCTACAAAGGAAAAAGAAGCCGAGCTTGGCCTTTAGACAGCACTCATAATTTACATAAAGTGATAATACCGATCCGGAGGCAGCATTCGCTGCTTCCGGTTCTGGTGTATTTACGGAGATGATGACATGACAGTGAAATTCTTTGCTTACTTCCGTGATCCCGGCTTTGCAGGCTGCAAGGAGATGGAATGGCCGGGCAGCCCCGGCACGGTTATAGAGCTCTGCCACGAGATAGCAGACCGCTTCGGAGACAAGTTCCGCAGCGAGCTCCTGACTCCCGACGGCAGCGGCATCTCAGATCGCTCCTTCGTCATGGTGAACGGAAGGCGCACCGAATTCCTCGAAGGCGTAGAAACTCCGCTTAAAGACACCGACACAGTACTTGTATTCCCTGTCGTTGCAGGGGGCTAAGACACAAGAAAGGCTGGTACTGAAAATTGACTGAATACACAGAAAAGATACAGGAGATCCTGCAGTCATACCCTGCCGACCAGCACTACAGCCTGGCGATAATGCAGGACATGCAGCATGAATTCCAGTACATACCAAGAGAAGGTCTTGAGGCGCTCTCGGATTATCTGTCCGTCCCTCTCGCCTCTCTCTATTCCATGGCCACGTTCTACAAGGCCCTGTCTCTGAAGCCTAAGGGCAAGCACATCATCAAGCTCTGCGACGGTACGGCCTGCCATATCAGAGGTTCCATGACTCTTGTAGAAGGCATCACGAGGATACTCGGCATAGCCGACGGCGAGACAACAGAGGACGGTCTCTTCAGCCTCGAGCTGGTGAACTGCCTCGGATCATGCGCTCTCGCACCTGTCATGGTAGTTGACGAGACCTACTACGGCAAGATGACCATGGAGAAGCTTCCGGAAGTGATCGATGAATACAGAAAGGAGGCCTAGCAGATGAAGACTATACGTGTTTGCTGCGGCACGGGCTGTCTGGCAAACGGCAGCGCCAAAGTCGCAGAGGAATTCGAGCGTCTGGTCAAAGAAAAAGGCATAGGCGCCAAAGTCGAGTGTGAAATAAAGCGCACAGGCTGCAACGGCTTCTGTGAGAACGGCCCTCTCGTAACCATCGTTCCGGACAATATTTCGTATTACCACGTAAAAGTGGCGGACGTTGCCGAGATACTCGAAAAGACCATACTCGGCGGCGAGACCGTTGACAGACTGCTTTACAAGAACGACAAGGGCGAATATGTAAGGAGCCAGGATGACAACCCGTTCTACGCTCCTCAGATGAAGATCGCCCTCAGAAACATCGGTAAGATATCTCCTGCCTCTATCGAGGACTACATCGCATCGGGAGGATATGAGGCTCTCAAAAAAGCTCTCGGCATGACTCCTGAGGAGATCATCGACCAGATAGACATCTCAGGGCTCAGAGGACGCGGAGGCGGCGGCTTCCCTACCGGACGCAAGTGGCGCACCGCTCTCGGATACGACAAGTTCCCTAAGTACGTCGCATGCAACGGCGACGAGGGCGACCCGGGAGCATTTATGGACAGATCCATACTCGAGGGAGACCCTCACAGCGTCATCGAGGGACTTGCCATCTGCGCTCTCGCAATAGGCTCCGAGCAAGGCTATCTCTACATCCGTGATGAGTACAACCTCGCCGTCAAGAACGTCAAGACAGCGATCGACGCTGCCGAAGCCGCCGGATTCATCGGAGATGACATCTGCGGATCCGGCAGGAAGCTTCACCTCGAAGTGGTAAGAGGCGGAGGCGCCTTCGTCTGCGGAGAGTCCACAGCTCTCATGCAGTCCATAGAGGGAAAGGTCGGCGAGCCTAGAGCCAAGTATATCCGTTCCGTGCAGAGAGGACTCTGGAACCAGCCTACGGTGCTCAACAACGTTGAGACCCTGGCCAACGTTCCGTTCATAATCAGCCACGGCGGAGCTGAGTTCGCTTCTGTCGGCACCGAGGGAAGCAAGGGTACCAAGGTATTCGCACTCGTAGGAAAGGTCAAGAGGACCGGACTCGTCGAGGTGCCTATGGGTGCCACACTCCGCGAGCTGATATTCGACATCGGCGGCGGCATCAAGGGCGACAGGCCGTTCAAGGCCGTCCAAACAGGCGGACCTTCCGGCGGATGCATACCTGAAAGCATGCTCGACCTTCCGGTAGACTTCGACACGCTTAAGGAATACGGCGCGATGATGGGCTCGGGCGGCATGATCGTAATGGACGACCGAAGCTGCATGGTAGACGTTGCGAGATACTACGTGAACTTCCTCTGCGGAGAGTCCTGTGGAAAGTGCACGCCGTGCCGCGAAGGCCTAAAGCAGATGCTGCAGATCCTCACAGACATATGCGAGGGACGCGGCACCATGGAAGACCTGGATCTTCTCGAAGCACTCGGCGAGACCATGATAGACTGCTCGCTCTGTGCTCTCGGAAAGTCAGCGCCTAACCCTGTACTGACAACACTCAAATACTTCAGGGACGAATACGAGGCTCACATCCTTGAGCACCGCTGTCCTGCCGGAGTATGCAAGGATCTTACCTCGTTCAGGATCGATCCTGACAAGTGCAGAGGCTGCACGGCCTGCTCAAGGGCCTGCCCTGCCGGCGCTATATCCGGCGCAGTCAAGCAGCCGCACAGCATCGATCTCTCAAAGTGCATCTCCTGCGGAAGCTGCAGAGAGACATGCCGCTTCGACGCGGTACTTACAGAAGGGAGGCCGGCAAGATGATCATCAGGATAGACGGAAAAGAATGCAGCTGTGAAAAGGGCGAATTCCTGCTGAACATAGCCAGGAGAAACGGCATCACCATCCCTACCCTCTGCCAGCATAACGCTATAGAGGACGGAATGGGAGCCTGTCGTCTGTGTATCGTTGAGATCACCGACCGCGGCAGGAAGAGCGTAGTGGTATCCTGCGTATACCCTGTGAACAGCGAGATCGAGGTAGAGACCAACAGTGAGAGGATACAGCGTGAGCGCAGGATGATACTCACCCTGCTCGCAAAACGCGCTCCTGACAGCCCTGAGATACAGAGGATGTGCAAATACTACAAGGCACCGGATGTCGAGAGGTTCGTCAAAGTGGACAACGAAAAGTGCGTCATGTGCGGGCTCTGTGCAAAGGTCTGCGGAGAGCTTTCGGTAGGCGCCATCTCCACTGTCAACAGAGGTATCACCAAAGCGATCTCGACTCCTTACGGCGATCCGAGCAGCGTCTGCATAGGCTGCGGAGCCTGCGCTGAGGTCTGCCCAACCAATGCGATCGATATCGTCGAGGACGAGGATTCGCGTACGATCTGGGGCAAGACCTTTGAGATCGTGCATTGCACCCGCTGCGGAGCTCCGATCGGCACTAAGGAGCAGGTCGAGGAAGCCGCGAAGAGAAGCGACAACGAATTCGACGGTCTCTGTGACGAATGCCGCAAGGAACGCATGGCGAGAGTCATGGCGAACACATACGGCTTCGATACAGTATAGTCCAAACAAGGCAAAAGACAAGCGGTCAGGTTCTCCCTGGCCGCTGTTTCATTACCGTTATTTTTGGGCAGGGGTTCTGTCCCCCTGTCCACCCGCATTCATTTCAACCAGGAGCAAAGCTCCAACAAGCTCGCTTGATTGGAGCGAGCGACG
>JAZUNV010000020.1:0-27353 GCA_045604305.1 Anaerovoracaceae bacterium
CGTTCCAGAGAACTCCAGGAAGAAATGAAAGCTAAAACCATACAGGAGGGTTAATAAAAATGAGTATGACAGTTGTAAAAGGATTACAGTCTGAGCTTTTCGTACCTACCACTCCTAAGACGGTATGGGCTCCTGTAACAAAGCCGCTGAGCGAGATGACAGTTGCACTCGCAACAGCTGCCGGTGTTCACAGAGTAGACCAGGAGAGATTCAACCTCGCAGGTGACTTCACCTGGAGAAAGATCCCTAACGAATCGACAGAGGAAGAGCTGATGGTAACTCACGGTGGTTACGACAACTCAGATGTTAACAAGGACATCAACTGCATGTTCCCTATCACAAGACTTAAGGAACTCGCAGCAGAGGGCTTCATCAAGGCTTGCGCACCATATCATGCAGGATTCATGGGCGGCGGCGGAAACATTGAGAAGTTCACAAACGAGACTGGTCCTGCAGTCGCCAACATGCTCAAGGAAGAGGGCGTAGACGCTTGTCTTCTTACCGCTGGATGAGGAACTTGCCACCGCTCTGCAACAATCGTGCAGAGAGCAATCGAATCTGTAGGAATCCCTACAGTAATCATCGCAGCGCTGCCACCAGTCGTAAGACAGGCAGGTACTCCGAGAGCAGCAGCTCCTATGGTACCTATGGGCGCTAATGCAGGCGCACCTCACGACGTTGAGATGCAGACTGCTATCGTAAAGGCTTCGCTCGAGCTGCTCGAGACTATCGAGACTCCGGGCAAGATCGTATCGCTGCCTTTCGAGTATCACGCAGTTATCTAGTTCATACGGACTACGCACAATTGCATAGGACATCAAGACGGAACGTCTTGAAGATGGGGGCAGAGCGATCTGCCCCCATCTTAAAAATATGAAAACTACAGTAGATCCTTCACGAAGAATCTTATTACAGAGGGGCATATCAAATGGCTGACATTGAAATGAGAAGACTTGTTATCAAGGCCTTCCACATGAACGATGTGGAGTTCGGCGAGGAGAACAAGATCACGACTGACGGCAGGATGACACTCAACAAAGACTGTCTGGCCGCGCTGACTGAAAAGTACGGCGAAGTAATCGATAAACTTGACATCCAGATCATCAAACCGGGTGATCACGACAGATATACAAATACCATAATGGACATCATCCCTATCTCCGTAAAGGTGCTCGGAAAGTGCGGAGAGGGTATCACTCACACCATCACCGGAGTGTATGTGATGCCGACGGGAGTCGACACAGAGGGCAAGCAGGCTCACGAGTTCGGATCGAGCGAGGGAAACCTCAAGGACATGCTCTATCTCAACAGAGCAGGCACGCCTGCTGATGACGACTACATCATCTCCTTTGACATCACCTTCAAGAAGGGAATGGGTCAGGAGAGACATGCCATAATCGACGCATACAGGATGATAGAAGAGTGGATGGGCAGCTTCAGAGAGCAGCTCAAGAAGTTCGAGGGCACCAAGTGCACAGAGAGACACGAGTACTACGACAGGATCCGTCAGGGTCAGAAGAAGGTCCTCGTCATCAAGGAGATGATCTCTCACGGTGCGATGCTTGACACATGGATCTTCCCTGACCAGCCAAGCGGCGTCGAGGGAGGCAAATCACTTATAGACTACGGCGGCACTCCTATAATGCTGACTCCTAACGAGTTCAGAGACGGTGCCATCAAGGCGATGAATTAAGGAGGTGCGACATGGGAGTAGGTCCTTCGACTAAAGAAACAAGCCTTCATCACTTCAGAGATCCGCTCATCGAGCTGCTCGGTGAAGACCCGGGCATCGATCTGATGGGAGTCCTCGTATACGGCTCGATGGAGGGCAACGAAGAGAAGATCAGGAATTCCAGGACAGCGGCGGTCATCGCTGAGTGCGCAAGGCCGGACGGCGTCATCGTCGAGACGGACGGATGGGGCAACCTGGACGTCGACTATGTCAACTGCGTCAACGAGATAGGAGAGAGAGGCATACCTGTGGCCGGGCTCAACTGGAGCGGTACTGCAGGGACCTTCGTAGTAGAGAGCCCGTATCTCGATAATGTAGTTGACTTCAACAAGAACCCTGAGGGCATCGAGTCCAACATCGTCGGTGAGAACAACTACACCGAGGATGACGTGAGAGAGTGCATCAAGAGGCTCAAGATCGCGATGCTCAAGAAGGAAAGAGGCATGAAGTAGGCGGGAGTGTTCCTGCAAAGGCTCAGCTTCGATAATACAAAGCGGTATTGAAAAGTGTGAGAATGTTAACTCACATGCTCAATACCGCTTCTTTTTATGGTACAATATATTCTGAGTTTGTATGCAGAAAGGAACAACAGATACATCGTGGATGATATCAAAAGAATAGGAGACATCACTCTGGCGGATGAGCCGGTAAACAAGGGCAGACAGTGGGAGATGGACCTCGCAAGAGCCATACCTATCCTCTGCCTGCCGATCATACACTGCATCATCGAGTGCTGTACCGACGAGATGCTCGAGTCCGGCATACCGTATCTGTTCGATACCGTGATAGGGGGACCCTTCAGCGCACCTATGTACATGTTTGCCATGGGAGTCAGCATCGAGTACTCGAGGCGCAGGACGCCAAAGGCGATAGCACTCAAGGGGCTTGACCTTATACTCATATCATATGTGCTCAATATATACAGGTTCCTGATACCATACCTGTTCGGATATGCCTTCAGCGGAGACAGAGAGCAGTTCATAGAGCCTCTGATCTACAGGGTGCTGGGCAACGACATTCTGCTCTTCGCAGGAATTGCCCTGTGCGTGATAGCGCTGTTCCTCAAATACGGACTGTCAATAAAGAAGATGCTGATCATAGCATTCGCATTCTCGATCCTGGGAGCGCTGACCACAGGCCTGGATACCGGCAGCGTGCTCGGCAATATCCTCCTGGGTTCGTTCATTGGCACGGAGGATGATACGGGACTTCTCATATCCGATTTCCCGCTTCTTATCTGGTTCATAGTCCCGGTGAGCGGGATGGCGTTCGGCAGCATACTGCGCAGAGTAAGGCCTGAGGACAAGGGCAGGTTCTATGCGACTATATCGGTACCGACACTCTGCATCGCAGCCATCTACATCTGCGCAGGCATAGATAACACTACGGGCATGTTCGGTGAAGGCCAGAACTGCTACTATCACATGATGCCGTGGGACATGTACGCATCGATCATCCTGGATGTGGGGATGATGGGCCTGTGGTATTTACTGACAAAGCACATATCCGGCAAGGCACAGGCGTTCTTCTCGGATGTGAGCAGCAAGATCACGGCGTTCTACTGCATACACTGGGTGTTCGTAAGGACAATAACCAACGTCATACTGTATCTGAAGAACGGTACTCAGATCCTGCCTGTATGGAAGACACTGCTGCTGTCAGTCGGGATCATACTTGTCACTCTGGTACTGTGTGAGATCTATCGTGAATTCAGGATCAAACATGCTTCGTTCAACACGGCTGTTAGGATAGAGGAAATAGTAAATGAAAGAAAAGAAAAGGGTAAGTCTCAGGCATAAGATCCTGCTGGGAATACTGATATTCGCTGTCGTTATAGTGGTGGCGATCAGTGCCCCGGTATCCATGGGATTCTACTATCTGAAGATGAATGAGTACACCGAAGAGGCCTTTGCCTATTCCAGGATGGCTGCGGAGATCATCGACGGAGACAGGATCGCCGACTATGTTGAGACGGGCGAAAAGGATGACTATTATAACCAGATCCTTGGTTTTCTCAATGCAACGCAAAAGGAAACGGATCTGAAGTATTACTATGTCTTCGTACCGTATGAGGATGATCTTGTATATGTCTGGGATGCGGAGAACAACGAAGGAGCCTGCGAGCTGGGTGAGCACGAGAAATACATGGAGGGCGGCAAGGAAGCAGTCGAGAAGATATACAGAAAGGACCCTCCGGAGCAGGTAAAGATGACAAAGGATGACAAGTACGGATACATTGCATCCGCGTTCACTCCTATATTCGACAGCAATGGCAAACCGGTCGCCGTTGTAGGCGTAGACCTCTCTGTGCCGGGCATAGCCGCGATACTGAGGCAGTTCATCTTCATAATCATATTCATCACTGTGCTGGTCAGCGCCGTCATGATGCTTATCACCTATATCATACTGCAGAAGAACCTCCTGGACCCTCTGGGGGTACTGACTGAGAGCGCAGGCATGATGGTCGACAGCCTCGAGCGTAAGGACGGCATAAGCATAGACATTCACACGAATGATGAGATCGAGACACTTGCCGACACCTTTGTCCAGATGGATACTGACCTGCACGATTATGTCAGACAGCTGGAGGCGGTCACGGCCGAGAAGGAGAGGATAGGGGCCGAGCTCAACGTAGCTACCAAGATACAGGCGGACATGCTGCCGAGCATATTCCCTTACATGCCTGAGCGCAAGGAGTTCGACCTCTATGCGACCATGACGCCTGCAAAGGAGGTCGGCGGAGACTTCTACGACTTCTTCATGATAGATGATGACCACCTGGCTCTCGTGATAGCCGACGTATCCGGCAAGGGAGTGCCGGCGGCGCTCTTCATGGTGATCACCAAGACGCTGATCAAGAATTCCGCCGAGCCGGGACGAACTCCGTCGGAGATACTCTCTATCGTAAACGAGCAGCTCTGCGACGGCAATGAGGCAGGCATGTTCGTGACGGTATGGCTTGCGATCATAGATCTCAACACGGGGCAGGGCCTGTCCGCGAATACGGGGCATGAGCATCCGGCCAGGAGGAGAGACGGCACATACGAGCTTATCAAATACAAGCATTCGCCTGCGCTGGCGGTAATGGAAGGCATCCCGTTCAGAGACAGAGAATTCGCTCTCATGCCGGGAGATCTGATCTATGTATATACTGACGGAGTTACTGAGGCCACGAATGCGGATCTTGAGCTCTTCGGAGAGGAGCGACTCGAGACAGCTCTCAATAAATACGCTGATGATGAACCGCATGAACTGCTGGACGATATCAAGAAGGAGATAGACGAATTCGTCGGAGACGCTCCGCAGTTCGACGATATCACCATGCTTGCGATGAGATATAACGGATAGAATGTTCACACATCTTCACGTACATACTGAATACAGCCTGCTCGATGGAATGAGCAGGATAGCTGAGCTCCCAGGATACGCCAGGGAGCTTGGCATGGAGGCGCTGGCGATCACTGATCACGGCGCCATGTTTGGCGTAGTCGATTTCTACAAGTCCTGCAAAAAAGCGGGGATCAAACCGATAATAGGCTGCGAGGTCTACACCGCGGCGAGGACGCTCTATGACAGGGATGTCGACAGGGACAGGTATTCCGGCCACCTCATACTGCTGGCTGAGACACAGCAGGGCTACAGCAACCTGGTCAAGATAGTATCCAAAAGCTATGTCGACGGTTTCTACTTCAAGCCGAGGGTCGACAAGGAGCTGCTGAGACAGTACTCTGAGGGACTCATTTGTCTGTCGGGATGCCTGGCGGGCAATGTGCAGAGGCTGCTGCTGGCAGGAGAGTACGACAGCGCCAGGGACGAAGCCCTCGAGCTTCGCTCTATATTCGGAGAAGACAATTTCTTCCTCGAGATCCAGAACCATCATCTGGACGAGGATGTAAAGGTGATCGAGGGGCTCAGGAAGCTCAGCGCGGAGACCGGCATAGCCATGGTCGCGACCAATGACTCTCATTACACGAGGCGTCAGGACGCCAGGGCGCAGGACGTGCTGATGTGCATACAGACACAGGCCAAGGTGAGCGACGAGGACCGCATGCGCTTCGGCAACGACGAGTTCTATCTGAAGTCAGAGGCGGAGATGAGGGAGCTCTTCCCCGACATGCCTGAGGTGATCGACAGGACCCAGGAGATAGCGGACAGGTGCAATGTGGAGTTCACATTCGGAGACTACCACCTGCCTGAGTACATACCACCGGACGGCAAGAGCACGGACGAATACTTAAGGGAGCTGTGCTATAAGGGCCTCGTGAAGCGCTATGGCGATACAGCGATGGACCCGGAGAGCCCGTACAGACAGCGGCTCGAGAGCGAGCTCAAGGTCATAGAGGACATGGGTTATGTGGAGTACTTCCTCATTGTCTGGGATTTCATCGACTATGCGAAGCGAAGCGGCATAGCGGTCGGACCGGGCAGAGGCTCGGCTGCGGGCAGCATAGTTGCGTACAGCCTTGATATAACCGAGATAGACCCAATAAAGTACAACCTGATATTCGAGCGCTTCCTCAATCCTGAGAGAGTCAGCATGCCTGATATAGATGTAGACTTCTGCATCGAGAGGCGTCAGGAAGTCATCGCCTACGTCATACGCAAGTACGGCAAGGACAAGGTGTCTCAGATCATCACCTTCGGTACCCTCAAGGCAAAGGCCGCAGTCAGGGACATAGCAAGGGCGCTCGATGCTACTTACGCCGAGGGCGATGCCATAGCCAAGGCCATTCCTAACGAGCTTGGCATCACCATAGCCAAGGCGCTTCAGGTGAACCCGGATCTCAGACAGAGATACGAGAACGAGCCTCTGGTGAAGCAGGTCCTCGACCTGTCGATGGCGCTCGAGGGACTTCCGAGGCACGCATCCACTCACGCAGCCGGCATAGTCATATCGAGTATGCCGCTCGACGAGTACGTGCCTCTGTACTCCTCAGACAAGGGCCTGGCTACGCAGTTCAACATGACGACGATAGAGGAGCTCGGACTTCTCAAGATGGACTTCCTCGGGCTTCGCAACCTGACGGTCATCAGGGACGCGCTTCGCATGATCAAAGCCAACCACGGTGTGGATTTAGACTTCTCCGCGCTGGGCTTCGACGATCCTGAGGTATACAGGCTCATTTCGGAAGGCAATACAAAGGGTATATTCCAGCTCGAGAGCGGGGGCATGACCGACTTCATGAAGAACCTCAAGCCGACCTGCTTTGAGGACATAGTCGCGGGCATCGCGCTCTACAGGCCGGGCCCTATGGATTCGATACCAAAGTACATAGACAACAAGAAACACCCTGACAATATAAGGTACGTGGATCCTCATCTCGAGCCTATACTCGGGGTCACCTACGGCTGCCTGATCTATCAGGAGCAGGTGATGCAGATCGTGCGCGATCTCGGCGGGTATTCCTTCGGGCGCTCCGACCTGGTGAGGCGTGCGATGAGCAAGAAGAAGATGTCCGTCATGCTGGAGGAGAAGGAATACTTCATCAAGGGCAAGAAGGACGAGAACGGCAATGTCGAGATAGCGGGCTGCGTCGCGAACGGCGTGCCGGCCAAGGCCGCAGAGGTCATATTCGAGGACATGGTCAGCTTCGCTTCGTATGCGTTCAACAAATCGCATGCAGCTGCCTACGCTGTCATCTCATACCAGACGGCATATCTCAAATGCCACTATCCGGTCGAGTTCATGGCAGCACTCATGACGAGCATGGCGGGCGATGCGAGACACACCGCTGACTACGTCAGGAACTGCCGCGAGATGGGCATAGCTCTCGATCCGCCTTCGGTGGTAAACAGCGACAAGAACTTCTCCGCACGGAACGGACGCATCAGGTTCGGACTTCTGAGCGTCAAGAACGTGGGCGAAGGCATCATAGATGCGATCATAGAGGGCAGGGAGAGCGTCAGAGGGACGCACGACATATACGAATTCATCGATGCGATCGATCCGACCGAACTGAACAGGAAGGCGATCGAGTCTCTCGTGAGAGCGGGGGCCTTTGACGATATCGACCCTAACAGGGCGCTCATGATGGCGGTCTGTGACGATGCTGTCCAGAGAGCTCAGAAGAAAGCGAAGCAGATCAGCAGGGATCAGATCAGCATATTCCAGCTCGAGGGCTTTGAGGATGAACTGATCTCAAGTCCTCCTCTGCCAAAGGTGGCTGACTTTGATAATGACACCAAGCTCGCCATGGAGAAGGAGATGATCGGAGTATATCTCTCGGGACATCCGCTCGATGAATATGCTGAGCTCATCAGCAGAAACACATCAGCGGGCACCTCGGAGCTCACCGGTGGAGGCGAGGAGTTCACCTCCGGCATGGACGATCCTGACAGCATGGTCATCAACACTTCGAAGTTCAGAGACGGTGATTTCGTGATAATGGCCGGCATGATCAGCGGCGTGCGCACCATGATAACCCGCAAGTCACAGGAGATGGCCAGGCTCACACTCGAGGATTTCGACGGAGTGATAGACGCGATAGTATTCCCGAAGGTATATGAAAGGAAGAGAAATCTCGTGGTCAACGACTCCATAGTCGGCATCTCGGGACGCGTCAGCTTCAAGGACGAGAGCGACGCGGAGATACTCGTGGAGGACATAGTCCCGATCGAAAGGATAGGCGAGCTTGCAAGGAACGGCGGCAGATATTCCGGCGGTAACGGCTCCGTACATAACGGCCAGAGGAATAATGTCATCCTGAGCGAAGCGAAGGATCTCGCTGGCCGGGAAGGCAGACCAGCTGCGCAAACGGGATACGGGCAGGCTCAGCACCAGGCTCCGCTCAACGATCCGGTCAAGCTGCGCGTCACTCAGGAAGTGCTGGATGCTCATGGCGAGCCGCGAAAGCTGCTGATGCACCTGACCGACATGATGAGCCTGCATCCGGGAGACAGAGACGTGCTGGTATACCTGCCGGGACAGAAGCCCGTCAGATGCAATGCGGACAGGAGAGTCAGCTTCGACGATGCGCTCAGAGGCAAGCTGGAGAGGCTGCTCGGTGCAGAGAACGTAAAGGGGTAATATGTCATCCTGAGCAATACACATGTCATCCTGAGCGAAGCGAAGGATCTCACTGAATAAGAAGGAATAGAATTATAGATGGAATCGCAATGCGAAGCGAGCGTGTTCGAGGATCTTGGCAGTGCACCGAAGGAACTCGATGAGATTCTTCGTCGCTGCGCTCCTCAGAATGACATCGGTATGTCATCCTGAGCTGATCACACGTCATCCTGAGCGAAGCGAAGGATCTCACTGAAACGACCGCAGAACCCAGCGAGACGGAGCATTGTGATCACCGTAACGATACGTATGACCGCAACGAGGCGGGAGCCGTACTCTCCGGGCGCATATTATCAGGAACCCTAAGAGCAGTATAGTAACAGTTATGAAGAAAAGTATAGTTATCTACACATCAAAACGAGGCTCCACAAAGCAGTACGCGGAGTGGATCGCAGAGGATCTCGGCTGCGAGGCCCTGACGCTTACTGATGCCCTGAAAGCGGATATCAATCTGTACGAATACGGCTGCATCATCTACGGAGGCTGGATCAGAGGCTCCGGTATAGTGGACTTCGATAGATTCAGCAGGCTGCTCGACGAGGAGCTGATGAAGAGGCTGATCGTATACGGAGTTGGAGTTGCAGATGAGACTGCCGAGAACTACGCTCAGGTCTGGGGCTACAGCATAGGCAAGCTCGATCCAAGGAACGAGAATGGAGCGATACTCTACATCCTCGGAGGCAGGTACGATCCTGAGTCAGTCACGGGCATGGATAAGATGATGATGAAGATCATGAAGGCCGTTCTGCTGTCGGGGAGCACTCCGGATGCAAAGGCTGAAGCCAATAAGATCAAAGACCGCATAGTCAATGGCACCGACATGGTGAGCCGTGACAATATAGCATCGCTGGTGAAGGACGCGCGCAGAAAAGCGGAGGCGAGAGATAATGGCACAGGGCAAGGCAAATAAGCGTAGGTCAAGGACAGTGCTGATACTGATCGAGATACTGGTGCTGATCGCGGCGGGTTTTGCTGTGTATAAGATGCACGGTATCAGAGCGGAGAAGAAGGCTGAAGAGGCCCGGCAGGCCGCAGAGCAGGAAGCCAGGGAGAAGGCAGAGGCTGAGGCCGCAGAAAAGGAGGCCAGACTCGAAGAGGCAAAGTCATGGCAGCTGCTGCTCGTGAATCCATGGAACATGATGCCTGACGATATGGATGTGGAGACTGCAGAGATAGAGAGAGGCTATGTAGTCGATTCCCGTATCAAAGAGGATCTCGCGGAGATGCTCGCTGACTGCAGGGAAGCCGGCCACTCGCCTCAGATAATCTCCACCTTCAGGACGCGCTCCGATCAGCAGTACCTGTATGACCATACCGCCAATAAAGCGGATACGGCTTATCCGGGGACGAGCGAACACGAATGCGGGCTCGCCGCGGATATTATCGATGCGGACTCTGCCGGATGGGCGGATCCTCTCATAGACAAGCAGGAGGACATGCCTGCACAGAAGTGGCTGATGGAGCACTGTCAGGACTACGGTTTCATACTGCGCTATCCAAAGGACAAGCAAGACATCACGGGCATCATATATGAACCGTGGCACTATAGATACGTAGGCAGGGATCACGCCAAAGAGATAATGGAGAGCGGCGTCTGCCTCGAAGAGTATCTGCGAGACGAATACGGAGTCGAGCACGTTACCGGCACCGACGAGGAACGCGTAAAATAACACAAAAAAAGCCTTGCTATTGGGGCTTTTTTTTCCTATAATATACAAGCGCGTTTATGCGCAGATCAATTATTTGTCACACTGCAGACAGCCGCGGTGCCTTGCAAAATGTGGGGTTGAAGGCAGAGAGATGCAGTGGAAGTTAATTAACCGGAGGTATAATTAATGTCAGTAGTATCAATGAAACAGCTGCTCGAAGCAGGCGTCCATTTCGGACATCAGACAAGAAGATGGAACCCTAAGATGGCTCCTTACATCTTCGCAGAGAGAAACGGGATCTACATTATCGACCTTCAGCAGACGCTGGGACTCATCGATAATGCATATGATTTCATGAGAGAAGTAGGAGCAAGCGGCAAGCCGGTCCTCTTCGTAGGAACAAAGAAGCAGGCTCAGGCTGCTATCAGAGATGAGGCAGAGAGATGCGGAATGTTCTTCGTAAATGAGAGATGGCTCGGCGGAATGCTCACAAACCACAAGACTATCAGCAAGAGGATCGAGAGACTCGAAGAGATCAGAGGATGGCAGGAAGACGGCACTATCAATAAGTATGCCAAGAAGGAAGCCCTCAAGCTGATCGCTGAGGCTGACAAGCTCGAGAAGTACCTTGGCGGAATCAAGGACATGAAGGGAATGCCTGGTGCTATCTTCATTGTTGACCCTAAGAAGGAAAAGATCGCAGTCAAGGAAGCAAGGATCCTCGGTATCCCTGTAGTAGGTATCGTAGATACGAACTGTGACCCTGACGATGTTGATTACATCATCCCTGCAAATGACGATGCTATCAGAGCCGTCAAGCTGATCACAAGCTGCATGGCAGACGCCATCATCGAGGCTAAGCAGGGCGAGAGCTTCCAGGAAGCTCCTGGGACAGAGGCCGCTGAGGCTGAGGAAGCTGAAGAGACAGTAGAAGCAGAAGAAGCTGCAGAGGAGGACAAGTAATCATGGCAGAAGTCACAGCAAAACTGGTAAAAGAACTGCGTGAAATGACAGGTGCAGGCATGATGGACTGCAAGAAGGCTCTCGTCGAGGTCGAAGGAGATCTGGAGAAGGCCGTAGAAGTCCTGAGAGAAAAGGGACTTTCAAAGGCAGCCAAGAAGGCCGGCAGGATCGCTGCAATGGGTCTTGTAAGGACAGCAACTTCTGAGGACGGCAAGACAGCTGCGATCGTAGAAGTCAACTCCGAGACAGACTTCGTTGCAAAGAACGATGAATTCATCAGTTTCGTAGAAGGTCTGGCTAAGCTGGCACTGGAAGCAGAGAGCGATGATATCGAAGCATTCAAGGCAATGCCTTTCGAAGGCGCAACAGCCGGAGAGGCACTGACTGCCAAGATCGCCAAGATCGGTGAGAACATGTCGATCAGAAGGATCGATAAGGCAAGTGGAGAGGTCCTCGCTACTTATCTTCACGGCGGCGGCAACATCGGCGTTATCGTAGCTGCTGACGGCGCTGATAACGATGCCAACAGGGAAGCTCTTAAGAACATCGCTATGCAGGTAGCTGCAATGAACCCTCAGTACGTAAGCAGAGACGAGATCTCTGAGGATGAGCTTTCAAGCCTGAGAAAGATCACTCTGGAAAGCGCACTGAACGACCCGTTCACACTTCCTAAGCCACTCCTGAACGGACTTCTCGACAAGGTCGAGGACGTATGGGACAAGGCTGATGTAGACATCCTGGCTGAGAAGAGAGCTGACAAGGGATTCAACTTCAACTATCTCCCTAACTTCCTTTCGGATGAGGCTAAGACCAGACTGGCCGGTCTTGCGATCGCTGCCAAGATGGAGATCACAGAGAGCAAGATGTTCAAGAGCCTGCTTGAAGGACGTATCAACAAGCAGCTCAAGGAGATCTGCCTGCTGGATCAGGTCTATGTAAGGGCAGAGGACGGCAAGCAGACTGTCGCTCAGTATCTGGGATCCGTTGACAAGGCTCTGACGCTCAAGAAGGTCATCAGATTCGAGGTAGGCGAAGGCATCGAGAAGAAGGAAGAGAACTTCGCTGAGGAAGTAGCTGCACAGCTCAAGTAACACATCTGACTACATGATCGCTCCCGCATGGGAGCGATTTTTTTAGTATGACGGGAAGCGGGAGACAGAGAACCGTCCCCTGTCTCCTATAGTTTGTTTCTATAGTTCATGGCGATGATATAAACCGTGTCACTTGGACAATAACGGACAGTTAACTTACGCTTGTATCAGTAAGATTATTAGACCAGGTCTAACTAACGCCTCTGACGGATACAGACTGCATGGCGGCTGCTGTTATAGGTTCGGGAAAGAATGGATGGAGATCAACATGAAGAAAAAACTCTTAGCTTTACTTATTGCATTTACGATGATGTTAAGCCTGGCTGCATGCGGCGGAAACGGCGGCGGAGAAGAGGCGTCCAAGGACCTCTCTGACGCAAGCTGGGATGAGATCGTGGAAATGGCGAAGGGCACAGACGTCAAATTCTACGGCTGGGGCGGAGATGAGAACCGCAACAACTGGCTCAACGGAACCGTGGCCGATTACCTCAAGGAGAACTACGATATCAACTTCGAGTACGTTGGGATGGATATCAACGATATCCTCGCTAAGCTGACAAGCGAGAAGGAAGCCGGGGAAGAGACCGGAAGCATCGATATGATCTGGATCAACGGCGAGAACTTCTACACTGCCAAGGAAAACGGGCTTCTCTACGGACCGTTCACCGACAAGCTCCCTAATACAGAGAAGTACATCGATCAGAACGATCCTGAGACTCTGAACGACTTCTGCAGGCCTATCGACGGCTTTGAGTCACCGTACGCAAAGGCTCAGATGGTCATGTACAATGACAGCGCAGTTTCACCGGAGACTCCTAAGAGCGCGGATGAGCTGCTCGAGTACGCAAAGAAATATCCGGGCAAGGTCACATACCCGGCTCTTCCGGACTTCACCGGCAGCGCGTTCGTTCGCAATATCATATATGAGAAATGCGGATGGGAGCAGTTCCAGACCATGGAAGCTGACAAGGCGACTGTAAAGGAAGCCATCGAACCGGCGCTCGAGTACCTCAGAGAGCTCAACCCTTATCTCTGGAACGAAGGCAAGACTTTCCCTTCGGATTCAACAGCTCTGGACAAGATGTTCCAGGATGGTGAAGTGGTGATGGATATGAGCTATGGCCCATTCACGGTAGCGTCAGGCATCGATGACGGAACTCTGCCTGAGACATGTCAGACATTCGTATTCGATAAAGGCACCATAGGAAATACCAACTACATGGCTATCGCATTCGACGCTCCTAATAAGGCCGGCGCCATGGTGGCCATAAATGCCATCATTTCGGCAGATCTCCAGCTGACTCAGTACTCGGATCTCAAGGATCTGCCTGTAGTCGATCAGGACAAGCTGTCTGATGAAGAGAAGTCGGCATTCGATAGCGTCGATCTCGGCAAGGGCGTTCTGACTCAGGCGGAGCTTCTGAGCCACAGACTGCCTGAGATGCCTGCTGACCTCGTACCGGTCATCGAAGAGATCTGGGCCGAAGAAGTAGTAGGAAAATAGGACATAAAGCTGTATTATTACAGAGAAATAAACTCCACGGAGACGCGCAGCCACAAGTGCTGCGCTGTTTCCGTATAAAAGTGTAAATGCTGAAGAGGAAAAAGATAATGCCGGTCCTGCTGCTGTTACCGTATATGCTGGTGACACTGCTGGTGCTGGCCGCGATCGTGAATATCATGGTACAGAGCCTGGGGTACATGCCGGTATTCGGCCTGTACGACGTCACGCTGAAGTACTACAGGGAGATACTCGCCAGGCCGGAGGTCATACAGTCTCTGGGCCTGTCGCTTCGTATCGCCCTGATCTCGAGTGTACTCGCTGCAGTGCTCGGGACGGTGGTATGCGCGGCGCTCGTATACACGGGCAGGACGCGCGGTGCCATGCTCTATACTGTGAGGCTTCCCATCCTCGTGCCGCATACTGTAGTCGCGGTATTCACAGTGGCCCTGCTGGCGCAGACGGGCGTGTTTGCGCGCATCGCTTATGCAATGGGGTTGATAGGCGACTATACCGAATTCCCGGGTCTGCTCTACGGGACCGGCTACTGGGGCGTCATAATAGCGTATCTCTGGAAGGAGGCTCCGTTCATCGCATACTTCTCGCTCGCTCTCATGGCGGGTGTGAGCAGCAGTCTCGGAGAGGCAGCGGAGAACCTTGGAGCTACGAGGCTGAGAAGCTTCCTTCACATCACGCTTCCGCTCAGCCTTCCCGCGATAGCGCGAGGCTTCATCATAGTGTTCATCTTTGCGTTCGGCGGCTACGAGCTGCCGATGCTGCTCGGGGCGACGATGCCGAAGGCTTTCCCTGTCTATACGTACATAGAATTCCTGAAGCCCGACTTCAAGCTCAGACCATACGCCATGGCCATGAACGGTATAACTCTTATGCTGTCCCTGCTGATGGCTGTGATATATGCATTCATGATGAGCGGCCTGCTCAAGAAGATCGGAGGTGACTATGAGAAATAGGAACTCCGGTCTGAAAATAATACTTATAATTACTGCGGCAGTCATTTTCATACCTGTCGCCGTGATGCTCATATGGACTGTCACGGGAAGATGGCCGTGGCCGTCGCTGCTCCCTGAGACTTATACGACGCGCACGCTCCGGGAACTTTTCTCGGGTTCGTCAAAGCTCCATGAGATACTGTGGGGGAGCATATCGATCGCTTCGGCAGTCGCTGTCCTCGGCACGGTGATAGCGATGATGACGGCTAGAGCCACGGAGATTTACAGGGTGCGCGGGCGCAGGCTGATAGGCTGGTCGGCCATGCTGCCTCTGTTGGTACCGGGTACAGTGTTTGCGATGGGGATACAGGTGATACTCATAAGGATGGGGCTCGGAGACAGCGTGACCGGAGTCATACTGGTGCACCTGGTGGCGGCTCTGCCTTACTGCGTGACCATAATGATGGACATGACGGCGGCGGTGGGCGACAGTCTTGAGGAACAGGCTCAGGTGCTCGGCGCCGGACCTGCGAGGGCGTTCTTCCATGTCACGGTGCCTCAGCTCATGCCCGGGATACTCTCCTCGGCGAGCATGGCGTATATAATATCTTACAGCCAGTACTTCACGACGCTGCTTGCAGGAGGCGGCAGGGTCAAGACTCTGGCACTGGTGATGGTGCCGTACATACAGAGCGGCGACAGAGCACTCTCATCGGTATACGCGGTCACCTTCGTCGGATCGGCGTTGATAGTGTTCTTCATACTCGAAGCGCTCATACATAATGCAATGAAAACTGATCAGGAATAGAGGAACAGCGGATGATCAAGCTCGATATAAATGAACTGACAGTAAAACTGAACAATATCACCATCCTCGACGATCTGTCGCTGGCGGTAAGCGACGGGGAGTTCCTGTCGTTGCTCGGACCTTCGGGCTGCGGCAAGTCCACACTGCTGAAGACGATCGCAGGCATACACGAGGTGTCAGACGGCACGATAAAGCTGGACGGTGAGATGATCAACGACAAGCCCGCGTACAGGAGGGGAGCCGTCATAGTGTTTCAGGATATGAGGCTGTTTCCCAATATGTCGGTAGCTGAGAACGTAGCCTATCCGCTTAGGATCAGAGGCATGAGAAAAGCCGAGAGACTCGCTAAGGCGGAAGAATACCTGGGATCGGTACAGCTCGGTGGACTCGGCGGGAGGAAGGTGACGCAGCTGTCAGGCGGACAGCAGCAGAGGGTGGCTCTTGCGAGAGCTCTGGCTGCGGAGCCGCGGCTGATGCTGCTGGATGAGCCTTTCTCTTCACTGGATGAAGAACTGCGCGAGGACATGCGAAGGCTTGTAAAGGAGCTTCATGATGAATTCGGCATGACGACTGTGATGGTGACTCATGACCGTAAGGAGGCTATGGCAATGGCGGACAGGGTCGCGATCATGTCGGATGGTAAGATCGAACAGATCATAAGTGAACGCACAGAGTAAGCACGGGAGACTATCAGGAGGATGGGAATGATAGAGGCTGAGAAATGCATACACTGCCACAAGTGCAGAGACAAGTGCGCATTCCTTAATAAATACGGGATAGATATAGGCGATACGGACAGGCTCAGGGAGCTGGCGTATCACTGTTTCCTGTGCGGGAGATGTACGGAGGTATGCCCGGTAGGGATAGACGGACGTGAGGTCATACTGGAGATGAGGCGCGAGAGGGCAGGTTCCGCTGAGAGGGCCGATATAGAGAAGAGATACAGAGGCCTGATCTCGGAGAAGAGGGACTACAGGTTCCGCAACTGGAAGCATGTCACGGAGGGAGCAGTCTTCTTCCCGGGCTGCAACTTCCCATCGCAATATCCTAAGACGTCGGCGGCCGCTGTCAGACTGTTCGCGAAGCACGGGATAGGCACGGTGTATGAGTGCTGCGGCAAGCCTCTGGCAGAGCTGGGATTCGCCGATGACGAGGAGAGGATCATTGGAGGCGTCAGGAACAGACTCAGAGACAACAATGTCACGGAGATCATCACGGGATGCCCGAACTGCCGCGGGTTCTTCGGAGACAGACTGGGAGTCAAGGTGACAGGGATATTTGAGAAGCTGGCTGAACTCGGCGAGGGCAGGATGATAGAAGGCGATCTCGCGATATATCTGCCTTGCCCGGACCGAAGCGAGCGCAAGTGGATAGAGGAGATACAGCGTTTCGTGGACGGAGAAATCTCATTCGTTGACGGACCGCAGTGCTGCGGGCTCGGCGGAAGCGCGTCTGCGTTCGAGCCGGAGATCGCAAAGGGCTTCACGGGGGACTTGAAAGGACAGCCCGCTGACGGCAGGCTCGTCACATACTGCGCATCATGCATAGGCCAGTTCGGCAGATGCGGATTCAAAGATATAGACCATCTGCTGGCCTTAGTGCTCGGTACGAATGAAAAGCCTGACACCCTAAAGTCATATATCAACAGGATGCTGACGAAGGTCAGGTAGGATCCACCTGCTGGTAAGAAATGCTTATCGGATGCAGCTATAGTTAGGATGCTGACTATAGCTGTTTTTGATTTTATTAATAATTATTAAGCATATATTATTAAGGTGTATATCAGTGGGCATTAGGGCCTGCAAGGTATAAGGACAAACGGAGGTATTTATGAAGAAATCATCATTCATGCGCAAGATCATGGTTCTGATGATGGTACTGGCTGTAGTCGTTACCTACTCAGTGGTACCAATGAACCAGTCCTTTGCGGCATCGGGCAAGAGGCCTGCAAAGGTGAAGAGCGTGAAAGCAGTCGCTCTCGGCGACAGCGAGACTTCTATCAATGTATCCTGGAAGAAGGCAAAACATGCCAAGAAGTACCAGGTATACAGAGCTACGAAGAAAAAAGGTAAGTATAAGAGAGTCGCTACAACAAAGCAGCTTACTTATACAAACAAGAATCTGAAGGACGGCAAGAAGTACTACTACAAAGTAAGAGCCGTCAACGGCAAGAAGAAAGGTAAATTCAGCAAGGTCAAATCGGCTAAGGCTAAGTACGTTGCGCCGGCACCTGCACCAGCAGGTGAGGTCAAAGAAGTACCTGCTAAACTTGGTGAGGCAAGAACCAGAACATTGACCACTACTATTGATATGACTGCCAGGAAGTACAGCACCGGTAAAGTGGTCAAAGTCTGGGTACCGATTCCGCAGACTGATGAATATCAGTCTATCTGTGGGGTGTCTTTCGAGGCGGATACTGCTGCAAAGGCCAGGATCACATATGATAAAGAGAATGGCAACAAGATGTTCTACGTGGAATGGGATGCAGATACCAACAGGAGAGACAGAGTAGCTACTCTTAAATTCACTGCAAAAAGGTATGCCGTAAGCCGTGACAAAGTAGTTGAAGACAAGACAGCTGCAATCCCAGATGATGTAAAGCCATATATCACAGAGGAGTCTGAGTTCGTTAAGGTCAATGACCCTATCGTCAAAGCATATACTGCAGAGGCAACAATGGGCAAGACCGAAACGGTGGAAAAAGCCAGAGCTATATATGACTGGATCATCAAGAATCTTGAGAGAATCGATGACAATGAAAGTCTTAAAAACGAAAAGGGTGAAGTCAACAAGTTCTCGGTAGACGGATGCGGATACGGAGATACTGTTGCTATACTGACTGATCTTAAGGAGTTCGGGAGAGCAGGCGGTCATTGTACGGATATCAATTCGACATTCGTAGCAATGTGTCGTGCAGCCGGCATTCCTGCAAGAGAAATGTTCGGCATCCGCCTCGGAAACACAGAAGGTGAGGTCTGCACTTCATATCAGCATTGCTGGGCTGAATTCTATGTAGCCGGAACAGGTTGGGTATATGCAGATCCTGGCGATGTTCTCAAGGCAGTCAAGGGCAAAAATATGAATATGACTGTAGAGCAGGTAAAAAAAGCCAAGGCAAGTGAAGAAATAAAGAAAAAGACGGCTGAACTCTGGGCAGGTGTTGACAATAACAGAGTAGTACTGAGCCACGGTCGTGATGTTACGTTCGTTCCTGCTCAGTCATGGGGGCCTTGCAACACATTCGGATATCCTGCGGCTGAAGTGGATGGAGAAAGACTCTCTACAAGCTTTACAAACGGAGACGAATTCAAATACTCCATTATTTCTTCACTGGAAGACAGAACTGTATTTGTTGATGCCGAATACGTGAAATCTGAGGCTGAAAAGAAGGATCCGAATACCGTAATTGCGGAAGTGTCATGGGGCTCAGAAGCTAAAGACATACCTTCTGAGTATATACCTGGAGCTTTCCATGTTAACACTGATGATCTTGAGTATAATACACAGGATCTAAAATACGAATTCTGGGATCTTAGAGGCTTTAATGATCCAGTTAAATATAAAACTCTCATGGATGTCCTTGCCCAAAAATACGGTATTACAAAGGATACCAACCTGATTTGCTATGGCTGGGACGGCTGCAATTCAGCTCCAACCAGACTTGCTATGGCAGCACTGATGCTTGGAGTCAATAGTGTAAAGGTTCTTGATGGAGGAGTCCCTGCTTGGAATGAAGCAGGATATCCGGAAGCACCAGCGTCGACACCTAAACCAGCGGAATCATTTGGGCTCGATAGTCCTAAGCACCCTGAATGGGTCATATCTACTGAAGAAATGTTGGACAAAAAAGCGAATGATTCGCAGTTCAAGCTTGTAAGTATCCGTTCGTACAAGGAGTATACCGGTGAAGTTTCAGGATATGATTACATCCCGGTTGCAGGTGAGCCGGAAGGCGCAATCTGGGGCCGTGATACTGATGATTCTGATAAAACAGACGGTAAAAAAGAGTCTGCTTATTTCATCGATGGCAAGACAGTGGGAATAGATACGCTTAATGAGTATTTGAGCGACTACGGTGCTTCAACGAGCAATCACCTTGCATTTTACTGCGGGACAGGCTGGAGAGCAACTATTCCGTTCCTTATCTGCTATCAGGCAGGCATTAATAACATGATGCTTTGGGATGACGGCTGGTATGTATATTCAGGTGCATATTACACAGGCCCATATAAAACGGATTTTGCTCCAGTCCCGACGGCTGCGCAACTCGATTATCCTGTCCAGATAGGCGATCCGAGAGTCGGAGAAGTGGAATATAAGACAGTAAAGGAACTCTATCCTGAAAACTAATTATGTAACTAATCAGTTACAATAAGCAAAATTAACTCGAACGAGGAATGGCAAACCAATGCCGTTCCTCGTTTCATAAGCGCGATTTCCTTCTTTCTGTTCGGATCTATTCAGGTTTAATGCTTATTTGAATAATCAATATTGTAAACTAACTATATTACATGTATCGATTTAATGAATAGGAAAGCGGATGATACAATCTCATATATATGACAAGTAATAGAAGAATACTAACAAAATACTCATGGCTGATAGTTACAGTGATGTTGCTGTTTTTATTTTTATCGGCTGCACCAGCTTTTTCATATGCATCAGACAATGGACTTCCGTCTGATTATGTTCCAAATGCAGACGATAATCGCGATTTGTCTGACAATGTTCAGAATAAGTACGGTATTCCATGGCATCAGTTCAAGAATATCCTGACTGACGAAACTGTAGAGGTTCAGGATGTCAGAGTTAACTGTTCCGGGGACATAGACGGACTTGGAATTATTGTTTACAACAGTACTACTCAGGAAACAGAAGCTGTTGTATCTCCGGACAGCAATGGTGTTATTCATCTTCCGAGAATGAAAAGAGGACATACTTATATTTTGATGTCTGACAAAAATGAGTATCAGCTTGATGGATCCAGGAATGTTTATCTTTGGGCGCTGGCCAAGGGAGACAATGGTGTTGCCGTGGACGGTGCTTATGAACACAAAATAAACTATGTAAGAATAAATGAGGATGATCCGATTCCTCAGAACTATCTCAAATTGTTAGATGAGATAAAACTGAAACGCGTACCTTCAGATTATTATAATCCAAGGTTCTTCAGCATTCATACTAATCTGCCTATTACGTATAAGGGAAGACCCGCCCCGGTTGGCATAAAGTTCATACTTACCAGTGCTGAGAATGAACCTATAGAAGCAACTACCGAAAAACAGGGTGATGTAACCATTATAAGAACCGAGCTTGTAGAGGATACGGATTACACAGTTCATGTAGAAGACAACCGATATGATATTGATACTTTTGCATTGACTGTTAAAGACAAATCCGAACATAAATACATAGACGATTACAGCAATGTTCAATCGCTTGGTAGGTATACATATGATCATACATGCTGCCAGGGCGTGGATGGAATAGAACTCAAAGATAAGTCGGATGATATAAATACCGGCAGTATATCAAGTCTGAAGAAGTATCAAAACACTGATGCGCCACTGACAAGTGTCACAGGCATGGATTTTAAAACCTTGCTTCTCCTTGTCAGATATCCGAAGGTCACTCTTCCTGAGGAATCAGGTGTTACGGACTATGAGACAGTAGAGCTTACACTTGCCAATCCTCACAGATGGGAAAAGTGTAAGATTACGGATCATGAGTTTACAGTCACACAGATGCTCCCGCAGAAGGGAACAGTCAGAAATGTGTATCAGCTCAAAGACGGAGCGCTAGAGCCGCTTTTATTCACCCAGAAGAGCAGGGAATCCATAGAGTTCAAGATGGATTCTATGTCTCTTTACGATGTGGTTATTGAATATTCCGAAAGAGGACCGGATCCGATATCTGAAGCAACTACACCAGCACCTGCCGGTACTGCTATTAAAAAGATTACGTCTGCAAAGAAAAAACTGACAGTCAGATGGAAGAAGCAGAGTGGAGTATCAGGTTATCAGATTCAATATGGCACTAAAAAAACGTTTAATAAAGCCAAAACAATAACGATTAATAGAGCCAATGCCACGAAAAAGACAATCAAGAAACTGAGATCCCGTAAGAAATACTATGTGCGTATCCGCACATATAACACAGTTTCAGGAAAGATGTACTACTCTCCATGGTCAAAACGTAAGACCGTGAAAGTAAAGTAGTCACAGGAACCGTTCATATAGCCGTAGGGCTGCATGATAAATATGTTAAATAGGTTAAATCAGGTTGTATAAGGGAGGTTATTATATGACGAAAGTAGCAAGTAAATTGTTGACTTTACTCCTGGCATTCTCGATGGTATTCACAACATTCGGGTTTGCAGGAGCATATGATGTCAACGCAGCACAGGGAGATGAAAGTCTAATAGTAAAAGTTGTTGACGCGGATGGCAAACCAATCAAAGGAATTAAGCTGGAAATAAAGGGTGTTGAGGAGGGTCAAAGCGACTTCACATTCGATGGACCGGATAAAGATGCAGACCAAAATGGCATTTCAAACGAGAATGGAATTCTGGAATGGGAATATGTATCAGAAGGTACCATTATGTCAAAGGATGAATATGATATTACCATTTCAGGAGGAACAGCTTATACATTTGATCCTGTAAGAATAGTATTTGCCGAAACTGATCAGTATGATGATGTCTATATTGAAACGGTTGGAGGAAGTGAGTATACATATAGTGAGACGAATCCATATGTTATCACGCTCACACAGGTCTGGACAACAGATTTCGACTTTAATACGGATACGACTTATGATTGGGAGTCCTATGGAATCGACTACGCAACAATCGATTTTGATAAGGATTTGATTGTTGATGTAAGAAACACGACAAAGGAAGATGGTGGGGCACCATTTATTGATCTTAGTAAAGCTCCTCACTTTGTTTTCTCAAATCCGGATGCAGTTGATGTAACACAGGCAGCTATCGTTGCAGGTGATGGTGTAGCAAAGAAATTAGACGCAGTCTATAAAAAAGCTGATGATGCGGGGAAAAGAGTTGTTCTGATTTGCTACGGTGGAATGACCTTCGCTAAGAGAGCTATGCAGTATTACAACACTCAGGGGAAATCTCTCGGGCCTAACGGTAAAGTAACATACCTCAAAAAAGGAGCAAATGGAGTTCTGACGGGTGAAAACAAGGATTATAAAGCGAATCTCGGAATTGGCTTTAATGACATCACTTCGAATGATGTAATTCTCGATGTAAGATCCAAAGCGAATTATGATAAAGGACATCTTGCGGGTTCTGTACACGTGGATGTCACAGACGAGGGTGGAAAACTCTCCGATAAGGATAAAACCGACATGGTAGCTGCACTTACTAATGTTCCTAGTGGAGCAAGACTGGTAATTGTATGCAACTCAGGTAATTCACTTGCATACAAGGCCATGGCGTACTTTATGGCAGACAAAACTGACACAGGAAAAGAGAACCTCAAAAAGGTTGCATACTTGATTGGAGGAGCTGCTGTAATAGATCCGAGCAAGATGGTGACAGATGATAATCCTCCTGCTCCTGCTGTAGTAGACGGTCAGACTGCTGTTGTTGACGGCAACACTTATACTGTTTCTTCGGCAGCTGCTCAGACGGCAGTATTCACAAAGGCTAAGAAGGGCAAGAAAGCTACAGTAGCTGCTACAATCGCGGTCAATGGCGTAACTCTCAATGTCGTTGGAATAGCACCAAAGGCGTTCAAGGGTACAAAGACAAAGACTATCACTGTTAAGACAAAACTGCTTACCAAGGCATCTGTCAAGGGCTCGCTCAAGGGTTCCAAGGTAAAGACTATAAAGGTCAAAGTGGGCAAGAAGAAAGAGAACAAGAATTTTGTCAAGAAGTATAAAAAGTACTTCACAAAGAAGAATGCCGGCAAGAAGGTATCCGTAAAATAGGGTGCTGATTCGATAAGCGGTAATGTACGAGCGGGGGGGACCGGTAAAACCGGTTCCCCCTTTATGCAGTCATATAGTACAATACCGGTATAGATTAGTGTTGACTGTGAGGGATGCTGACACATGTATGATTATCTGATCGTAGGAGCGGGGCTTTATGGTGCAACGTTTGCGAGGCTGATGACCGATGCAGGTAAAAGGGTGCTGGTCATTGACAAGCGCAATGCAGCCGGTGGCAATGCGTATACTGAGGAAATAGACGGCATACAGGTGCACAGATACGGTGCGCATATTTTTCATACTTCCGATCATGAGGTATGGCGCTTTGTGCAGAGATTTGCAGATTTCAACGCATATGTACATTCGCTTTCAGCCTGCTATAAGGACCGGATATATAGTCTGCCGTTCAATATGAACACGTTCAATGAGCTGTGGGGAGTGAAGAGCCCTGAAGAGGCCGCAGCGGAGATAGAGAGACAGAAAAGTGCGGCGGGCTTTACAGGATCAGTGGACGGATGGGAGCCCGCGAACCTAGAGGAGCAGGCTTTATCGACGGTTGGCACGGAAATATATGAGACACTCATTAAAGGCTATACGGAGAAACAGTGGGGACGAAGCTACGCAGAGCTCCCTGCTTCCATAATAAAGCGTATTCCAATCAGGTACACTTATGACAACAGGTACTTCGGTGATCAGTATCAGGGCATACCTCTGAGAGGCTATACCGATATGATAGCTCACATCCTTGATGGGATAGAACTTAGACTCGACACTGATTACCTGCAGCACAGATCCGAGCTCGACAGCATCGCAGAGAAAGTGGTCTACACCGGCCCGATCGATGCATATTATGACTACAGATTAGGGCATCTGGAGTACAGGACTGCTGACTTTGTAACAGAAAAGCTTGAAGATTGCGACTATCAGGGAAATGCAGTCATGAACTATACGGACAAAGAGATCCCATGGCTGAGGATAATAGAGCATAAGTGGTTCACATTCGGAAAGGATCGTGAAGGCAGAGATATAGATCATACGATCATTACACGTGAATACAGCAGGGAATGGAAGCCCGGTGATGAACCGTATTATCCGGTCAACGATGACAGGAACAGCAGGCTGTACAATGAATACAGGAAGCTTGCCGATAGGGAGGCCGGTGTCATTTTCGGCGGCAGGCTAGGAGAATACAGGTATTATGACATGGATCAGGTGATCGCGGCTGCAATAGCTAAATGCAGGGATATCATGGGAGAAGATCTGGTGATATGAACATGGATGATAACGAGACAAAAGTGATCGGATTTATCAGAGAGAGGACAGATGTAGTCGCATCGCTGCCTGCACTCCTTCTGTGCGAAGTAACGTTCGTGATGCTCGTGCTTGACATGCTCTTGCCGGCCATGAGCAGTCTTCAGTATGTAGTATACCCGCTGCTTGTAAAGATGGTCGGACTTGTCGGGATTGTCTGTGCGGCTGCCTGCTTTGTGTCAGATCAGTATGACAGGCGCTTTGTACCGGGCGCGGAAACAGTCTTCTTTGCTGTCTTTGCGCTGCTGATGATCGTATCTACCTGCGTCAACGGCATATCAAAAGAAGCCATGTTTGGAGCACCATCCAGGTATGTAGGGGTATTCGATATCATGCTCTTCATGACCGTCTATATGTACTGCCCGATACATATACGGTCTGAGAAATGGAAGGAGCGTATACTGCTTATATACATCTTGGTGGCTGACTGCATTGCTCTGGCGTTCATAGTTGATGAACTGCTCGGAGTTGTAGCGGCATTTCACGACAAGAGGGAGCCGGGAGCAATATTCTTCCACGGAAATCACTACGGGTATTACCTCGCGATAGCTATACTCATATCTGCAGGTTTCTTTATGATGAAGAAAGGGAGGCTGATGACAGCGGGTCTTGTATCCTTCGCTCTCAACCTTGGCGCTCTGGCCTTTAACCGCACAATGGGAGCTTTTATCGCAACCGGAGCTGCGCTTATGCTCTTTGCGGTCTATTCAATAGTAAAAAAACGGAGCGTAAAGTGGAAACCATGGTCGATAATTCTGATCCCTTCAGTCATTATTGCCACCACTTTGATCATGAGCCCTGTGCTGCGAAAGGATGTAGCAGAGATACTGTTTGAATTCAGAGAGCTGGCGTCAGGAGTAAATGACATACATGCCGGTAACGGCAGATGGGGCATATGGCAGTTTGTGCTTGATCTGATCGCACTGAAGCCGCTGCTTGGCTATGGATGCGAGGGGATAAGGGTCCCGCTTCGCATATATACGCTTACGGAAAGCCCTCATAATGAAGTTCTGACATATGCGGTGTACTTCGGAATACCTGCAGCTATCGCCTATACTGCGGGCGTTATCACTTCGATAATAAAAGTAATGCGGAAACGAAGTTCGGATAATGCGTGCATTATCGCGACTTTTGCCGCGGTAGCCTACTTCATCTCTTCACTGGTAGGCGTCGCGTTCTTTTATACAGCACCGTTCTTTTTTGCGATGCTCGGTTTGGGTCTTGCAGATGAAGACGTTAATTGTGATAAATCATAGCAGGAAAACGGCCTCGGTATTATAGATTTCTTCAATACTTATGGCTGACACATTTCTTGCCTGCGAAAGGAAATGCAGGTAGAATAACTGTGTATATTGTAGATAACTTCAGAGAGGAGATCTGTTGTGAATAAGAGAATGAAAAAGATAATGACGGCTGCGCTCGCATGTATCATGACATTTGCGTTAGCGATCGGAACAATTGAAATAATCGGTATGATGGGAAGCTCTGCTGTGACCGTGCAGGCGATAGGATCAGGAGGGGAGTCCTCAGGAGGTTCGTCAGGAAGCTCGTCCTCATCGTCATCATCATCGTCTTCAGGTTCGAGTGCAAAGAAGGCAAAAAAGAAGGCAGCACCTAAGAAGAAACTGTCAGTATCCGGCAATGTGGTAACTTTGGATTCCACTGTGCTTCAGTCTAGTAATGTTACTCTTCCAAAGAGCCAGATCATGAATATCCAGAATGCCGGCGGCAAGAAGACTTACAAGATCAAGAAGGTCTCTGGCGGATCAAAAAAGCTCTTCAAGATCAGTAAGAAGGGTAAGCTGACCATAAAGAAAGGCATAGCGCCTGGAGTGTATACTGTCAAGGTCAAGGTCACTACCAAGGGCAACAAGAAATGCAAAGCCGGATCCAAAGTTGCGACCATTAGTATAGTAGTGGCTGAACCGGCTCCACCAGCACCTGCACCGGAACCGGCTCCTGCACCACAGCAGGATCCTGCAAGCAATTAATAGGTGCGTGTACAACTAGTAAACAGATTGGGCGGCACTACAGTGTCTGCCCAATTTCTTGTATATAGGTTTTTTGAGGTGTTTTCTGATGACAGTCATGGCAGTAGTGTGTCATAAACCTTATACTGTGCCGCAGCATCCTCCATATCTCCCTGTAATGGCAGGAGCATCTCTGAACGACAGGATTCCTGAGGGATTCGTCAGGGATGACAGCGGTGACAATATTTCCGAACGGAATTCAACGTTCAGTGAACTTACTGCGGTCTATTGGCTGTGGAAAAACAAAGACAGTCTTTGCAGTGGAACGGATAGTATTGACAGTATAGGTATCTGCC
>JAZUNV010000021.1:0-7785 GCA_045604305.1 Anaerovoracaceae bacterium
AGCCATCTGTAGGCCTTGATCGCACTGCTGATGCCGTTTGTGAAGTAGTCGACGCATCTCTCAGCATAGTAGTCCCAACCGAGGATTGTGGAGCATGCGAAGAGTGCAAGGCATGAAGCGAGGGTCACATAGCCTACGATAGTCGGCCATGGGAATCCGTTTCCGAATGCCCACATCGTTACTTCTACACCTTCGAGACCCTGCTCGTAAGCGCCTGTCATAACTACGCAGAGACCTGTCATAGTGCAGATAACGATAGTGTCGAGGAATGTACCTGTCGAGGATACCATGCCCTGACGTACGCACTCCTTAGTCTGTGCAGCAGCAGCAGCGATAGGAGCGGAACCAAGACCTGCCTCGTTCGAGAAGATACCTCTCGCAACACCCTTCTGCAGAGCCAGGAGGAATGCACCCATTGCTCCGCCTGCAGCAGCCTGGAGTCCGAACGCACCGCCGATTACCTTAGCGAGAGCCTCGCCGAGGTGGCCGATGTTGAAGAAGAATACCAGCAGTGCGGATACTACGTAGAGAACCATCATTGCAGGTACGATCTTTTCTGTTACCTGAGCGATCCTCTCGATACCGCCTACGATAACAGCGATAGTGCCGGCTGTGATGATGATAGCAGCGATTACCTTGACCCAGGAAGCTTCCTCACCGAATGCAGTGAAGGCAACACTTGTAGCACCAACTTCAGTAGCAACCTTGTTGATAGCGTTTACGATACCGTTTACCTGAGTGGATGTACCGATACCGAGCGCACCTGCGAGTGCTCCGAAGAGTGCGAAGAGCTTGCCGAGCCATTTCCACTTAGGGCCCATGCCCTTTTCAATGTAGTAGAAAGGTCCGCCGAGGATCGAGCCGTCTTCCTTGACGTGTCTGTACTTAACAGCCAGAACGCCCTCTGCGTACTTTGTAGCGATTCCGAAGAATGCCGCAAACTCCATCCAGAAGAGTGCTCCAGGGCCGCCGCCCATGATAGCTGTGGATACACCTACGATGTTTCCTGTACCTACCGTAGCAGCAAGCGCTGTTGTAAGAGCTCCGAAGCTGGATACGTCACCCTCTGCGCCGTCCTCGTTGTTAACAGCGTATCTGAGTGAGAGTCCGAGTCTTCTCTGAGGATGGAACTTGGTGCGTACTGAGAGCAGGATGCCGACTACGATGATGAGTACCATCATTACGGTACCCCAGACGAGTCCGTCTAACCAGCTAATGAATTCACCAACGCTCATAAAATACCTCCTTACAAATTCCAATAACTTATATAAGATTAAGATTGGTCGTACTCGTTCAGATTGATGAACGCATACTACGCCAATCTGAATTTATACAACTTAATATTAATGTGTTGAAAAAGTGATGTCAAACATAAAATCCGTCAATAAATTGTCGATATTTCACAAATCCGTCACAAAGCCTTGATTTTTCAATGCCTTGATAATTCAAGCAGTTCAGAGTCTGTTTGAAAATTTTTTAAGAATTATTAAGTTTTTTAGCCTTAACCTGTCCGCACCACAAAATACAGTAATGTTCTACATTATTATTGGCATATGTGGACTGCTGTGATATAGTTGTGTCCGGTATCAGGGAGTAGCCGGCGCTAAGCGCGATATTATCCGTCAGTACGGGATCGTTTCCCCGGATCATGTCAGAACAGGCGAGACTTTTACCGCAGCTTTTGAGATTGCGGTATGAGTCTCTTTTATATAGAAAAAGTGCCGCGTTGATGGTAGAATTATCAGGTTATTTACGGAGGAAAACAATGCGCGAAGGATACAGACCATATCTTGAGACCGCGGAAGCGGTGCTGAAGGAAACGGGATCTGCCGAAGGCGGTCTTACATCGGCGGAAGCCGCTGCAAGGCTCGAGTCGGACGGACCCAACAAACTGATCGAGGCGAAGAAGAGAAGCAACATCCTGAGGTTCTTCGACCAGATGAAGGACCCGATGATCATCATACTTCTGGTCGCAGCTTTACTGTCTCTCGTCACATCACTCTACGAGGGAGAGAGCCCGGCGGACGTATTCATCATACTGTTCGTGGTGGTCCTCAACTCGCTGCTCGGAGTCATACAGGAGAACAAGGCCGAGGAAGCCATCGAGGCGCTCAAGCAGATGACCGCGGCGAAGTCCAAGGTCCTCCGTGACGGACAGATCGTGAGCGTCGAAAGCACCGAGCTGGTGGTGGGCGACGTGATCCTGCTCGAAGCCGGAGACAGCATACCTGCGGGCGCCCGCATCACAGAGGCGGCTTCGATGAAGGTAGAGGGGGCAGCTCTCACCGGAGAGTCGGTCCCTGTGAACAAGAAGTCGGATGCCCTGGAGCTCGGCGATGCCAGGGACGTGCCGCTCGGCGACAGGAAGAACATGGTATACATGGGCAGCACTGTCGTATACGGCAGGGGCACAGCCGTGGTGACCGGCACCGGCATGTCCACGGAGATGGGCAAGATCGCCGATGCGATCTCACAGGCAGAGGAAGAGCTCACACCTCTCCAGATCAAGCTCGCCCAGCTTTCAAGGATACTTACCAAGCTGGTTATCGGTATCTGCATATTCATATTCGCGCTCGGGGTAATCAGAGCGGGACATTTCAGCATGGACGTCATGATCGACACCTTCATGCTCGCGATCTCGCTGGCCGTAGCCGCGATACCGGAAGGCCTCGTGGCCGTAGTCACCATAGTGCTCTCGATCGGAGTCACCAAGATGGCGAAGAGAAATGCGGTCATCAGAAGGCTCACCGCGGTGGAGACCCTGGGCTGCGCCCAGATCATATGCTCCGACAAGACGGGCACACTGACACAGAACAAGATGACAGTCGTAGACTACTCCGGCCAGGACCAGGACCTGCTCGCCGCCGGCATGGCGCTGTGCTGCGATGCGGAGCTCAAGGTCAGCGAGGACGGCTCGGAGGAAGTCATAGGCGAGCCGACGGAGGCCGCTCTCGTGGCTTACTCTTCGTCGCAGAACCTTCCTAAGACCGAACTCGTGTCCTGCTTCCCGCGCGTGGGCGAAGCCCCGTTCGATTCGGGCCGCAAGATGATGTCCACCGTCCACAAGAACAACGACATGGACGCGCCTGCCGGGCTCGAGACAGAGCTCGACAAGCTGATCGCTAAGTCGGAGTACGTGCAGTTCACCAAGGGAGCCCCGGACGTGGTTCTCAGGCACTGCACTCACATACTCACGGATCACGGCATCGAGCCTCTGACAGAGGAGCTCGCAGCCAACGTAAGGAGGGAGAACGCGAGGATGGCCGGCAAGGCCCTCAGAGTGCTCTCGCTCTCTGCAAGGGTATATCACGAGAGGCCTGAGGACTTCTCGGCGGAGGCCCTCGAAGAGGAACTCATATTCGTCGGACTCACCGGCATGATTGACCCTATCAGGCCTGAGGTCAAGGCGGCCGTGGAAGAGTGCCGCAGCGCAGGCATCAGACCTATCATGATCACCGGCGACCAGCTCGACACAGCCGTAGCCATCGGCAAGGATCTCGGCATAATCGAGAGCGCGGACGACGCTATACTCGGAGCTGCACTCGACGACATGTCCGATGAGGACCTGCTCAGCCAGGTCGGCACCTACTCGGTATACGCGAGGGTACAGCCTGAGCACAAGGTCAGGATAGTCAAGGCATGGCGTGCGCGCCGCATGGTGACGGCAATGACGGGCGACGGAGTCAACGACGCTCCGGCGATCAAGTCGGCGGACATCGGCATCGGTATGGGTATCACAGGCACGGATGTCACCAAGAACGTGGCGGACATGATACTCGCGGACGATAACTTCGCGACCATCGTAGCCGCCGTAGAGGAAGGCCGCAGGATATACGCAAATATCCGCAAGTGCATTCAGTTCCTCCTGGCTACGAACATAAGCGAGGTGCTCTCGATACTGACCGCGACCGTACTGAGCTTCACCATACTCAAGCCGGCTCACCTGCTGTGGATCAACCTCATCACGGATTCGCTTCCTGCGCTTGCCCTCGGCATGGAGGAAGGTGAAGGCGATGCGATGAAGGAGAAGCCGAGGAGCGCCAGAGAGGGCGTCTTCGCGGGCGGCATGGACAGAGACATAATCTATCAGGGAGCAGTCACGACCATGCTGGTGCTCGCTGCGTACTTTGTCGGTGAATTCCTCGAGACGGGGCAGTGGCACATAGTCGCTAGCAATGACGGCATCACGATGGCGTTCCTGACGATGTCGATGTGCGAGATCTTCCACTCGTTCAACATGAGATCGAGGAGGAAGTCGCTCTTCTCGCTTAAGAAACAGAACACCTGGCTCTGGGGTTCGGCGTTCGCCGCCCTCATACTGACCACGGCGGTCATAGAGATACCGGCACTGGCTAAGATATTCGAGTTCACGACCATCAGCGCCAGGGAGTACGGCATCGCGATGGGACTTGCGATACTCATCATACCTATCGTAGAGATCGTCAAGCTGTGCCAGAGGGCCGTGGAGAAGAACAGGATAGAAAAGGAAGAAGAATCGATCAGAAGAGCCAAGAAAAGAGATCAATAGAGACCAAAACAGATCAGAATAGATAGAAACAAATTGGAAGAGACCTAATGAAGGATAAAAAGGATAAGAATAAGGAAAAGACAGAAACAGAGATAATCAAAGCAGAAAGTGCCGGAGAGGCCGAAGCGGAAGAGAGATCTGAGGAGATAGCGGAAAAGGCGGTGGAGCAGAAGCGTGATTCGGACAGGCTCGGGACGGAGCCCGTGCATCCACTGCTGCTCAAGATGTCGGCTCCTCTAGCAGTGTCCATGTTCGTCATGGCGCTGTACAACATCGTCGATTCGATCTACCTCGGACATTTCAGCACCGACGCGCTGACAGCGGTGTCCTACTGCTTCCCGTTCCAGAATCTCAATGTAGCCTTCGGAGTCGGCACGGCGGTCGGTATGAGCGCCCTGCTCTCCAGATACCTCGGAGCGAAGCAGTACGACAAGGCAGACAAGGTGGCCCACAACGGATTCATCCTGGCCGCCATCAACTACACCATATTCTTTGTCATCGGATGCTTCGCCGAGCCTATCATGGGAGTGCTGACCTCGGAGAATACGAACGCGCAGATCCTCTCGGACGGCGCGATCTACCTGAGGATCACCCAGTGGCTCTCGATAGCTCCGATGGTGCAGTCGATGTTCGAGAGACTGCTGCAGGGCACCGGCAAGACCAACTACATATTCTACATGCAGCTCACGGGCACGCTTTTCAATGCGGTGGTCGACCCGATACTCATATTCGGTCTGCTCGGCCTGCCGGCGATGGGAGCCAAGGGAGCGGCGCTCGCGACTGTGTTCGGGCAGATACTCGGGTGCGTGCTGGGCATCATCTTCAACAGGAAGTTCAACAAGGAGATCGAGCTCTCGATCCACAAGCTGAGACCTCACTGGCAGACGATGAAGGACATCTACAAGATAGCCATTCCGTCGATAGTTCTGCAGTCGGTCGGAGCGGTGATGACATTCTCGCTCAACAAGATACTTTCGCAGTTCTCAGACCTGGCGGTGGCGACCTTCGGAGTCTACTTCAAGCTCCAGAGCTTCGTGTTCATGCCTCTCTTCGGCATGAACTCCGCATCGGTCCCTATCATCGCGTACAACTACGGCGCGGACAGAAGGGACAGGCTCGAGAAGACCATGAGCCTCGGCGTCAGATACGGCATAGGCATCATGAGCGTCGGCACGATCATATTCTGGCTCTTCCCGGAGCAGCTGATGGAGCTCTTCAGCGCGCCGCCTGAGATGATCTCGATGGGCGTGGTAGCGCTCCACATCATATCGCTCAATTTCCCGTTCGCGGGCTATGCGATCATGAGGGGAGCCTGCTTCCAGGCGCTTGGCAAGAGCATCTACAGCATGAACATCTCACTGGTCAGACAGCTGCTGATAATCATACCGTGCGCATACGCGTTCGCCAGGATCGGCGGCGTCGACATGGTGTGGTGGGCATTCCCGTGCGCAGAAATCGCCGGCGTGACTATGTCGATGTACTATACTATGCGCATCAGGAAGACTATAATAAATAAGATGACACCGCGTAACCCGGACGGAAGCGTTAAGGTGTCGATATTGGAAGGGTAGAAACTTGAGATACAAAACAGCTTATGGACAACAATCGCGATAACAATGCAATAAAGGCAGCGAAGACGGAGTGCCGCGCGGAAGCGAAGCGCATCATCAAAGAGGCCGGCGAGGACTACCTCAGCAAGGCCTCGGGCACTATCGCGCTCAACCTGCTCGGCATGGAGGAGATGAAGAAGGCCTATAACGTCCTCATGTACTGCTCTGTAGGCAGCGAACCGGGGACCCTGGCTGTGATCGAAAGGCTCTTCAGGACGAGCAAGAAGGTCTGCCTGCCGCTCTGCACCGACCTGGATGAGAACGGACAGAGGAGCGGGGATCTGTATGCGATGGAAGCCAGGATCATCAAGGGCTTCGACGACCTCGCGCCGGGAGCATACGGCATACCTGAGCCAAAGGCAGGTACGGAGCTGATGAAACCGGAGGATCTCGACCTGATCGTGCTGCCGTGCGTGGCATGCGGCCGCAGCTTCAGGAGGATAGGGCACGGAGCCGGATACTACGACAAGTATCTGAGCCTGGTCGGCAGGAATTGCTTCAAGGTGGCGCTGTGCTATGAGAAGCTGCTCTTCGATGATGTCCCGGCAGAGGACCACGACATGCCGGTAGACGCTATCGTTACCGAGGAGACGGTCTACCGATGGCGGGGCTGAGAAGACAGCTGCCTGTGGAGTCGCTGAGGAGTTCCGGACGGGCATATACATAAAACCGGGATTTTGGGAAAAAATGTATATAAACTATCGGTTAGTGCGGAGCAGGCAAGTGATCGGGTTTACAATAACCCGGCAAAATGGAGTTATTGTAGAGTTCTACTTAGTAAAAAGCAGATTTAGACATAACAGATAGCAAGAACGAGGAAACCGTGAGGGTGTTATATACATAAAGTCTGATATTTCAGCAAAAAATGTATATGATTCCCGAAAACTCCTCTTTTCATAACTCTTTTCAAGAGAAAGGACTGAAAAATGGCAGATAAGAAGAAAAAGATTATGCTTACAGGTGACCGCCCGACGGGAAGGCTTCATATCGGTCACTACGTGGGATCGCTCAGACAGAGGCTCGAGCTACAGGATGACCCGAGCTATGAAAAGGTATTCGTTATGATAGCAGACGCTCAGGCGCTGACCGACAACTTCGACAATCCGGACAAGGTCAGGGAGAGCGTGTTCCAGGTGGCACTCGACTATCTGTCGGTTGGCATCGATCCGAAGAAGACATCTATACTGATCCAGTCCGAGGTGCCTCAGCTGCACGAGCTGACAGTGTACTACATGAACCTCGTCACGGTATCGAGAGTCCAGAGGAACCCGACTGTAAAGGCTGAGCTCAAGCTGAGAGGCTTCGAGGGCGAGAGCGTGCCTGTCGGATTCTTTACATATCCTATAAGCCAGGCGAGCGACATCACGGCCTTCAAGGCCACCATAGTGCCGGTCGGCGAGGACCAGGAGCCGATGCTCGAGCAGTGCAGAGAGATCGTAAGGAGCTTCAACAGGCTGTACAACTGCGTCGTGCTCGTGGAGCCTGAGATCTACCTGCCTTCGAACGAGGCCTGCCTGAGACTGCCGGGAACGGACGGCCAGGCAAAGATGAGCAAGTCGCTGGGCAATACTATCTACCTCTCGGACGACGAGGAGACCCTGCGCAAGAAGGTCATGTCGATGTTCACTGACCCGGGACATCTCAGAG
>JAZUNV010000022.1:0-6318 GCA_045604305.1 Anaerovoracaceae bacterium
TTGCAATAGTTGCTTGTCTTCCAAAGCCCGCTTGGCCTCCGACTTAGAGGCGGTATGTCGAAGTCATAGTAGAAGCCGTTGTCGATCGAAGGTCCGATCGCGAGCTTGGCCTCAGGATAGAGGTTCTTTACAGCCTCTGCCAGCACGTGCGAGCATGTGTGGCGATATGCGTGCTTGCCCTCATCTGAATCGAATGTCAGGATGTTGAGCTCGCAGTCCTTGTCTACCATCGTCCTGAGGTCTACCGCCTTGCCGTCGATCTCGGCCATGCATGCTGCTCTGGCCAGTCCGTCGCTGATATCCCTTGCGATATCGTATGCGGACATAGGCGCTGCATATTCCTTCTTGCTTCCGTCTTTAAGTGTTACTATCAATTTCTTTTCCTCCTTCTTTCTCTTGCCTCCGCCATACGGGAGCGGGGGTCAGGTATCGGACGGGCCAAAAAATAAAGTCCCCTCCGACGTTTTGTCAGAAGGGACGCATACTCTCTAGATATGTGTGAGTATCCGTGGTTCCACCCATCTTCCGGTCTGCTAGTGACCGGCACTCGTTTGAGGCTTTTGACGCTGCCAAGGCGGGCAGGATTGGTGCCACTCGGAGGTGGTTTTCGGAACACCGGGACCTGGGATGATTCCAGCTGCCATCCCTCTCTGGCAGGACCCTTTGGTGAACTTACTGTCCTCGTCATCGTTTTGATTTACCCGCAAATCCTAACACTTCGGATAAGCCATGTCAATGACCTGCGGTGTATTTTACTACGGTCTGATCTCTATGATCTCCTCAGAAGCGACTGCCGCTTCTACGAGCGCATCGACATCAAGAGCCGATTCCGACTTTTCGATCCTCTCACGCTTAGGCTTTGTGACCGGATGCTTCGGCAGGAATACAGTGCAGCAGTCCTCGTAAGGCTGTATCGAGATGTCGTAGGTCCCTATCTCGCGGGCCTTGTCCATGATGTCGACCTTGTCCATCGCGATCAGCGGTCTCATGACAGGCATGTCGACGACGCTGTCAGTTACAACGAGAGCCTCTGCGGTCTGGCTTGCGACCTGACCGAGGTCCTCTCCCGTGATGAGCATCATGTCGCCGTTCTTTATAGCGATCTGCTCGGCTATCCTCATCATGAAGCGCCTCACGAGCAGTGTCGTCTCGTCCTCAGGGCAGTTCTTTACGATCTGCTCCTGTATAGGCAGCAGGTTGATCACGTGCATCCTGATCGTGCCCATGTAGCCTGAGAGCACCTTGACGAGCTCCTCGACCTTCTTCTGGGCTCTCGGGCTCGTGTACGGATATGAATGGTAGTGCACGCATTCGATGCTCATGCCTCTCTTGGCCATCATGAAGGCAGCCACAGGGCTGTCGATCCCGCCCGACATGAGGATAAGTCCCCTGCCGTTGGTCCCGAGCGGAAGTCCGCCGAAGCCCTTTATCTTGTCTCTGAAGATGTACGCCGCCTCGCGTCTCACATCGACCGTGAGCACGCAGTCCGGGTTATGGACGTTCACGCTCAGCACCTTGCAGGCCTTGAGTATCATGCCTCCGACCTGGCGTCCTATCTCAGGCGACTCGACAGCGAAGCTCTTGTCCGCCCTCTTGCCCTTGACCTTGAAGGTCTTTATATCGTCTTCCTCTACGACCTTCTGCATGTACTCGGCAGCTATCCTGCCGATCTCGTTGATGTCCTTAGGCGCCTCGACTGCAGGGCTCACGGAAGCGACTCCGAACACCCTTACGCAGCTAGCGATGACATCGTCTTCGCTGTACTGCTTCGGCACTCTGACGAACATCAGGCCGTCTATCCACTTCGCCTCTGCGTCCTCGTAGCACTCGAGCGCCTTGCGCACTCTCTCGAGGAGTATCCTCTCGAAGTACGGCTTGTTCATGCCCTTGAGCGCGACCTCACCGCAGCGGACTATATACAAATTCTTCTTCATATTCTTTCCTGTATTATCTCTAGTGTTTTCGTTGATTATATCTTCTTTAAGTATCTGCAAGTATCTGCCGTAACGGTCCGGTACCCGACATGGCATTCTCCCGTATCGAGCCCATATCCGGAATGTCATTCTCCCGTATCCGAAATGTCATTCTGAGGAACGAAGTGACGAAGAATCTCATCGAGATCCTTCTCTTCGCTCAGGATGACAGCACCTATCGCTCAGGATGACAGCAGTTGTCATCGGAAGCTTCCGAGTCGGCGGAAGCGTTCGACTGCCGTCTTGGTGCGTGCGATCACCTCGTCCATCTCCTCTACGGTGTTGAATTCCGAGAAGCTGAACCTGATCGCTCCTTCTATCTCCTTATGCGTCATCGACATGGCCGAGAGCACGTGGCTGTCGCCTGTCTTGTGCGATGAGCATGCCGAGCCCGTGGATACGTATATCCCGTCCTGCTCAAGCGTGTGCAGTATCACCTCGCCCCTCGTGCCTTCGAATGTGACGTTGAGCACTGTCGGGCAGCGCTTCCCGTGATCCTGCAGCGTGTAGCCGAGTTCCTCCGGACCGTTCACGATGATGTCGCTTATCTCGGTCCTCAGTCCGTTCAGCAGGTAGTTGTTGACCATACCCATGCGGCTGATCTTCATCATCTGATCCTTAGCTGACATCTCGGCCGCAAGGCCAAGCCCTGCTATTCCCGGGGTGTTCTCGGTGGAGGATCTGAGTCCTCCCTCCTGTCCGCCTCCGGTGATGAAGGCTGGCAGCTTGTGTCTCTTCTTGATGTAGAGGAAGCCGGTCCCTTTAGGCCCGTGGAACTTATGGCCGCTCGCCGTGATGATATCAGCGTCGACATCGTCCATCGCGAGCTTGCCGAAGGCCTGCACGGCGTCAGTGTGGAATATGATATCAGTGCCGTGCTCCCTGTTGAAGTTCCTGACCGTCCTGCTGACAGGCACTACAGGCTCTATCGTACCGACCTCGTTGTTGACGCACATCATGGAGACGATAATGGTATTCTCGTCCAGCAGCGCCTTCACGGCCTGCTCCTCCGCATAACCGTCTACATCGACGTCCACATAGACTATCTCGAAGCCGTCCTCCGCCAGTCTCTTACATGTCTCGAGCACCGCCGGATGCTCCACGCGGGTCGTTATGATCTTATTGCCCCTGCGCCTCAGCTTCCTCGCGGACGAGACGAGCGCCATGTTGTCGCCTTCGGTTCCTCCGGAGGTGAATATGACGTTGCCCGCCGGTGGCAGCAGCTCTTCTATCTGCTTCCTCGCATCGTAGAGGAGATTACCCGCCTCGAAACCGAGCGTATGGAGTGAGGACGGATTCCCGAAATTGTCCCTTGCGGCGCAGCACATGAGATCTGTAACTTCATCGTACTGTCTTGTGGTTGCGCTGTTGTCTAAATAAATCATATAACCCTCTGAAGGCTCCTCTCTCGAGGAGCCTTCCTTTTACTTGATTGAGATTCTTCGCTTCGCTCAGAATGACAGAACCATATTGAATTACAGAATCATTCTGAATGGCAGAAGCTATTTGGCGAAGTCCGTAGCCCTTGTTTCTCTTACCACGTTGACCTTGATCTGGCCCGGATATTCGAGCTCAGCCTCGATCTTCTTGGCGATCTCTCTGGCCAGCATAGGTACTTCGTCGTCCTTGACCTGGTTAGGCTTGACTGCGACTCTGATCTCGCGTCCTGCCTGGATCGCGTAGGACTTGTCGACACCCTTCGTGGTATTTGCGATGTTCTCGAGGTTCTCGAGTCTCTTGATGTAAGTCTCGAGAGTCTCTCTCCTGGCACCCGGTCTTGCGGCCGAGAGCGCATCAGCAGCTCCTACGAGCATCGACTCGAGAGTAGTCGCTTCGACATCTCCGTGGTGGGATTCCACCGCGTTGATGACCTTCCAGGACTCCTTGTACTTCTTGCAGATATTGACTCCGATCTCGACGTGAGTACCCTCGACCTCATGGTCGATGGACTTGCCGATATCGTGCAGGAGTCCGCCTCTCTTGGCGAGCTTAGGATCGAGTCCGAGCTCCTCTGCCATCATGCCGGCGAGAGTCGCTACCTCGATCGAGTGCTGGAGCACGTTCTGTCCGTAAGAAGTCCTGTACTTGAGTCTTCCGAGGAGCTTCACGAGCTCAGGATGGAGGTTGTGGACGCCTGTCTCGAAGCAGGCTCTCTCTCCCTCTTCCTTGATGATGTTGTTTACTTCCTTGGTCGCCTTCTGGACCATCTCCTCGATCCTTGCCGGGTGGATCCTTCCGTCCACGATCAGCTTCTCGAGTGCGATCCTTGCGATCTCTCTCCTTACCGGGTCGAATCCCGAGAGGATGACTGCCTCAGGAGTGTCGTCTATGATCAGATCCACTCCGGTTAGTGTCTCGATCGCTCTGATATTACGCCCTTCTCTTCCGATGATCCTGCCCTTCATGTCGTCGTTAGGCAGGCTTACGACGGATACCGTGGTCTCAGTGACCTGATCGGCCGCGTATCTCTGGATGGCGGTCGTGATGATCTCTCTTGCCTTCTTGTCGCCTTCCTCCTTGGCCTCGCTCTCGATATTGACTATCATCTCGGATGCTTCCTTGCGGATGTCAGTCTCGAGCTCCTGCAGCAGCAGATGCTTGGCTTCCTCTTTGGTATATCCCGAGATCCTCTCGAGCTCGGCTACCTGCTTGGCGATGTAGGAATCGATCTCCTTGTGCTTTTCGTTCATCGACTGCTCTTTCTTGGTGAGGTTGTTCTCACGCTTCTCGATGCTCTCGAGCTTGCGGTCGATGTTCTCTTCCTTTTGCTGTATCCTTCTCTCAGTTTTGGAGACTTCGGCTCTTCTGGCCTTGAGCTCTCCTTCATACTCACTTCTCAGCTTATGTATTTCCTCTTTTGCCTCAAGCACCTTTTCCTTCTTGAGGTTTTCGACAGTATTCTGAGCATCGAGAATCATGTTCCTGGCCTGCTGCTCTGCGCTGCCAATGGACTTCTCTCCTACGCTTTTGCGCAATACGTATCCTATTGCTATACCGACGATAAGGACTACAATGCTGATCACGACAGTAGCTACTGGTGACATAAGCACCTCCTTATCAATATTAGATTTGTAATGTATACATCTACGCCATATGTGGACTCCGCATAACGGCCTTCCACAATATATGCGGTTAGATTGCATAGACCTACCGATATATTATACATAAAAGAACACAGCCCGTCAATGTGGCAGGCTGTATCCGTTCATTTCAGCTGTGTTTCGGCATATTTAATGCTATCTAAAGGTATTCCAGCACGACATCTGCGTCAGACGGCGTATCGATGTACTCGATGCCGCGCTTCTCGCGCGTTTCGCGGCCCTTGCCCGGCAGGAAGAGTATCGTGTCGTCATCCATGAGCGTGATCGCCTTCTTTATCGCCTCCACCCTGTCGGTGATGATCTCGTACTCGCCGCCGGCCGCGGCCACGTGCTCTGCGATCTCGCTGCATATCTTGTTGACGTCCTCCTCACCGTAATCCTCCTCGGTGATGATGGAGTACGCGCAGTTCATGCCCGCGATCGTGCCGAGCTCCTCTCTCCTCGCGAAGGCCTTGCCGCCCGGACATCCGAACACTATTATCATCTTCTTTGACGGGAATTCCTCTTTGATGCTGTCGAAGAACTTCTCGTAGCTGAGCTTGTTGTGGGCGTAGTCGACTATGGCTATGCGCCTGCCGTCTTCGCTGTAGAACACCTCCATGCGTCCCGGTGAGTTCGCCTTTGCAAGCCCCGATTTTACGTATTCGAGCGGGACTCCCGCGAGCGCCGAGAGCGTGATTGCCGCCAGCGCGTTCTCAACGTTGATGGTGCCGAATGTGCCGAGTGCGAATTCCTCGTCGAAGTCAGGATATCCCTCGATGCCTCTTCCCCTCACTCTCAGTGTGACTCTGCCCTCGCTCGACTTCACATCGTAGCCGTATACATCGGCGCTCCCGTCCGTCTGGCTGAAGGTCACCACGTACGGGCAGTCCTTAGAAGCCTCGCGGATGCGCTCCTGCTCGTCGCTGTCGAGGCTGTAGCAGGCCCTGCGGCAGTGCCCGAAGAGCTTCAGCTTGGACTCAAGGTAATCGTCGAAGTCAGGATGCTCGATTGCGCTGATGTGGTCGCTTCCTATGTTGAGGAATGCGCCCGCTTCGAACTCGATCCCCGTGACCCTGTCGTACTTGAGAGCCTGGCTCGAGACCTCCATGCTCATGTAGCTGATGCTGCTCGAAAGAGCGTTGGCCATGTGGCGGTAAAGCTCCATTATCTCAGGTGTTGTGAGGTGGGATTCCTCCTCGATGACTCCGTCATAATTGTCTATGCCGGAGCATACGGCCGAGCGTCTGCCGCCGGTCGCAGCC
>JAZUNV010000023.1:0-5815 GCA_045604305.1 Anaerovoracaceae bacterium
CGGTATCGAAATGCCTGTACTGCTCCACGTCCGTCTTGTCGAATGCGAGACCGTCCGTGTAAAGTGCCAGAGCTGCGTCCAGAAGCGGGAAGAGCATGACGGCGCCGGTGCCCTCTCCGAGGGCGAGCCCGGCATCGATGACAGGCTCGAGCCCCAGCTCGTCCAGCACGTATTTCATGCCGGGCTCTCTGCCGCAGTGCGACGCCAGCATGTAGTCGCGGCAGCCCGGCGCCAGCCTCTCCGCTGCCAGTGCCGCCACGGCGCTTATGAATCCGTCGATCACCACAGGTATGCGGTATATGGCTCCGCCTATATAGACTCCCGCCATCCCCGCTATGTCAAGGCCGCCGACAGCAGCCATCATCTCCATCGTATATTCAGGACTCTTCACATCCGCCTCATCCGGACGGTATCTCATCAGAGCCTCTCTTATTATCTCCTTCTTGTGCTCGAACCCGGCATTGCTGAGTCCGGCTCCCCTGCCGGTCACCTCATCGACATCTATCCCAAGCAGCGCCGATGCGAGTGCCGCGCTCGTTGTCGTATTGCCTATCCCCATCTCTCCGGCCGCGAGCAGCCTGTATCCTTCTATGCTGCACCCGCACACCGTATCTATGCCGGCATTGACAGCCTGCATGCATTCATCCTCCGTCATTGCAGGCTCCGCACGGAAGTTCCTCGTGCCCTTCATGACCTTGCGATCCTCCACTCCCTCAGGCGTGCCCTCCATGTTGATCCCGACATCGACCGGGATGGCATCCGCGCCGCATACCGAAGCCATCCTGCATACGGAGCTTTCGCCCCTTCCCATCCACTCGGCGACAGAGCGCGTCACATCCTGCCCGGACTGGCTCACGCCTTCCTCGACTATGCCGTTGTCCGCGCACATCATGATGACCGCGCGCTTCCCGATGTCCATATCGGCCGTGCCCTGCGCGGCTCCAATGCGGGCGACCATCTCCTCAAGCCGCCCGAGGCTTCCGAGAGGCTTGGCGACCCTGTCCCATCTCCTCAGTACCTCATCATATGTATCTCTGTCAAAAGGTTCTATCTGTATCAAAATGCCGCCTCCCTGAGCATGGAGTATATGCGGTCCATGTCGAGATGCTCCCTCAGCACGTCCGCCAGTCTGTCGTATTCCTTCTCCTTGAATTCTCTGTGTCCCGCATCATCGCCGCTCACAGCGACGCCCTTCCTCTCCGCGAGCGCCCTGACGACCGCCCCAGCTATGCCGGAATTGTCAAACACGCCGTGTATGTATGTCCCGTACACATCGCCCGAGCTCACGCCCGTATCCTCCGATGTGAATGCAGAAGCACCATAGCCTATGCATCCGTCCGGGAAGGTCCTTCCCATGTGAATCTCGTAGCCTTCGATGTCCATTCCCGAGAGTCCTTCGAAAATGCCCCCGGCCTTACAGAAGCTTCCCCTGAACTGCACGGTCCTCTTGTCTCCCGCGAGCACTGTCGCGACGGGCAGAAGTCCGAGTCCGCTGACCTCGCCTCCGCCTTCGACGCCCTCAGGATCGGACACCTCCGTCCCGAGCATCTGGTAGCCGCCGCATATGCCGAAGACCGGCACTCCGCTTCTGCTGAGACTTATGATCTCATCCGCAAGGCCCTGAGCTCTCATCCACTCAAGATCCGCGATAGTGCTCTTGGATCCCGGGATGATCATAAGGTCGGCTCCTGCGAGCTTGGCCGGATCGCTCACGTATCTCACCGAAACGTCCGGGTACTGCTCGAAGACGTCGAAGTCCGTGAAATTGGATATCTTGGGAAGTCTGACGACCGCTATGTCCACAAGCCCCCTCCTCTCCGAAGTGAGCCTGTCCGAGAGCGAATCCTCGTCCTCGACCTTGATATCCACATAAGGCACGGTGCCGACGACCGGGACCCCGCCCTTCTCCTCGAGCATCTCGATGCCGCTGTCGAGAAGCGAAGCATCGCCTCTGAACTTATTTATGATAAGGCCTTCCACTCTCGCCTTCTCATCATCATCGAGCAGCATCAGCGTGCCGAGGAGCTGGGCAAAGACTCCGCCTCTGTCTATATCTCCGACGAGGAGCACGGGAGCATCGACCATCTCGGCGAGCCCCATGTTGACTATGTCGTTCTCTCTGAGATTGATCTCAGCAGGCGAGCCGGCGCCCTCTATCACTATGATGTCGAAGCTCTCCTCGAGCTTCGCAAAAGCCTCCTTGATGACAGGTATGAGCTCCACCTTGTACTTGAAATAGTCGCGGGCCCTCATGTTGCCTATGGATCTGCCGTTGATGATGACCTGCGATCCCTGATCGTCCGTAGGCTTCAGAAGGATAGGGTTCATGCATACCAAAGGTTCCGTGCCGGCAGCCTCCGCCTGCACGACCTGAGCCCTGCTCATCTCAAGGCCTTCCTTCGTCGCAAAGGAATTGAGCGCCATGTTCTGAGATTTGAACGGGGCTACCCTGTATCCGTCCTGCCTGAATATCCGGCAGAGCCCGGCTACCAGCAGGCTCTTGCCCGCGTTGGACATCGTGCCCTGCACCATTATAACCTTAGCCATCTGATCCGAGTCCTCCGAGAAAATCCGCATAAAGCCCGCTCAGCCTGCCCTCCGGAAGCCCATAGAGAGAGCTGAGCCTCCTGTCACTGAACACTTCGCCCGGCGTACCGGACATGCATATGCCGCCGTCAGCATCTATGCAGAGAAGCTCGTCTGCCGTGATGTAGGCAAGCTCCAGCTCGTGCATCGACATGATGACAGCGATCTGCCTCCCGCGCACGAGAGACTTGAGTATGTCTATGAATTCGAGCTTGTGCCGTATGTCGAGATACGACGTCGGCTCGTCGAGTATCATTATCTCAGGCTCCTGGCAAATGGCCCTTGCCAGCAGGACCCTCTGCCTCTGGCCGTCGCTTATTGCATCGTACTGCCTGTCCTCAAGCTCCGCCACGTGCACAAGCTCCATGGTCTCCCTGACTATCCTCCTGTCGTCTTCAGACAGTATGCCGAGCCTGCCCGTGTAAGGATATCTTCCGAGAGATATCACCTCGCCGCATGTCATGCGCTCAGCCGGCTTCCTGTCGGTCAGCATCACAGCCTGCTTCTTTGCGATCTCATTCTGCGGAAGCTCTCCTCTGTCCCTTCCGTCTATGTACACCGTGCCCGCGACAGCTTCGAGCTGTCCCGCGATGGTCCTCAGTACCGTCGACTTGCCTGCGCCGTTTGGGCCTATCAGGACGAGTATCTCGCCGCGGCTCACGGATATCTCCGCGTCCGCCACTATCACCTTGTGTCCGTATCCCGAGTCGAGATGTTCGGTCCTTACGACCGCTCTTTCCTTATCCATGCGTCACCTCGACTTCCTGCCTATGAGCATCGCTATGACTACAGGCGCTCCGAAGACAGCCGTCATCGTGCTGATGCTTATTTCCGTAGGCGCGAAGAGGTTCCTCGCGAGCAGGTCGCAGAAGAGGCAGAACACCGCTCCTCCGAGGAAGCACTGCGGCACCATGACTATGGGCTTCGTCGTCGCAGTCACAGACCTTATGATATGAGGCACGGCTATGCCCACAAAGGATATGGGACCTGCGAATGCCGTGACCGTCGCAGAGAGCACGCTCGACAGCACTATGAGGCCTGTCCTGAACGCCCTGATGTTGACGCCTACGCTCATCGCGTACTGCTCCCCCATCTGGAAGGCGCTCATCGGTTTGGACAGCATGAAGGATGATATCACGGAGATCATGACGACTATCACAATCGCTCTGATATTGTCCCAGCTGACAGCGGAGAAGCTACCCATCGACCAGTTGTGCAGATTCACTATGTTGGAATCGTCGGCAAATGTCACGAGGAATTCCGTGACCGCAGAGCAGATGTATCCCACCATGACTCCGCAGACTATGAGTACGGCCATGCTCCTCACCCTGCCCGAGATAATGAGTATCGCTCCCGTCACCGCAACGGCTCCGACGAAGGCGGCGATTATCATGGTGATCGAATGCAGCATCATGCCGTGCGTCATCCCGAACACCATCGCTATCGCAACTACGAGCTTTGAGCCCGACGAGATCCCCAGGATGTACGGGCCTGCTATAGGGTTCGCAAAGAAGGTCTGGAGCAGGAAGCCCGACACCGAAAGCGCCCCTCCGAGGAAGAGGGCCGCGAGTATCCTCGGCATGCGGATGTCCCAGACTATCCTGCCGAACTTGCCGGCGCTGTCATGTGTAAAGAGTATGCGAAGCGCCTCCCCGGCCGTCAGCGACGAGCTTCCGAGGAGGATGTTGAGCAGCACCAGCGCTATGAGCAGTACTGCCAGTATTCCATACGTCATGTAAATTCTTTTTCTCATCCTGCATTATGGGAGTCACATAATTCCCTTGGCGGCGTACGGCTCCCGCAGAGCCACCGCCGCGGGCAATTATGCGTCTCCTATTACTTCAATTTATGGAAGTATTCGAAGTCACTGTCATCGGTGGCTCCGGTGAAGATCCGGTTCAGCTCCACTATCATGTCGGCCGCTCCCGTAGTCCTCTGGAAGGTACTGGCCTCAGTGCACCAGACATCGCCGCTCCTGACCGCTTTGAAATCTTTGAATTCATCCGAGAGCGCCGTCAGGTCCTCAATGCTACTGAGGCCGCCCTCGATCGTGCTGTTATAGATGAGTATATCAGCATTTACAGCTTTATCATAGAACGCCTCCATCTGCATGTTCATGGTGGAAAGCGCATTGTCGTCTTCATCCGTGATGTCACTCAGGGCGTAGGTCCCGCCGGCCTTCTCTATCATCTTGGTGACATAGTCGCCCGGCTTCCTGACGACCACCGAACCGTTGGAGTTGACTGAGAAGAAAGCCACCGATGGGGACTCCTTGACAGCAGTCGTATCGATATCCCTGACCTTGGCCTCCGCCTCCTCAAAATACGCATCAGCTTCGTCCGACTTGCCGAAGAGCAGGCCGTAGAGCTTGATCCACTCTAGTCTGCCGAGAGGCTCTGACTCGTAGCTCGAGCGCTCTACCAGCACCGGTATCCCGAGCTCCTCTATCGCCTCCTTGACCTGAGGGTTGTGGTAGATCATGGTCGACTCGATAGCAAGATCCACATCCTCCTCGACGAGAGCCTCATAGTCAGGTGCGCGGTACTTGCCGATATAGCTGATCGTGCCGTCATCGACCAGCTGCCTGATCTTCTCTATGCTCCAGTCGCTCGCCTGCGTGCTCGTCATGATGACCGAGTCTATCGCGCCCGCGGCATCGATGAGATCCATCGCAGATGAAGCTGCGTTATACACCTTGTGAACAGGTGCATTGATGACGCTCATCCCGGAGATGTCATCCTCGCTCAGCCAGTCCGGGAGCTTGCCGGATCCATCCGTGATGAGATATTTCAGCCCGTCCTCTATCCTGACCACGGCTATCCCGTCCTCGCAGTAGTCCACGTGGAACTGGTCAGCATACTCGAGCTCCATCGAGCCGGTCTTGTGATCATCGAAGACCGAACCGCCTGTATTCTTATCGCCGCTTCCGCTGCAGCCCGCCAGCATGAGCGCGGCTGCCAGCATCGCAGTGATCAGTATTACTTGTATCTTTTTGCTCATTTATAAACTCCGGATATACCCGAAAAGTTACCGGCCTTTTGCGTTTGTCAAAAAGCCGGTAACTTCAGAACTTTGACCGTATCGTGTCTACTTCACTGTAGACGAATCGAATGTGAGCTTGTACTCGATCTCGTGAGGCTCGCTCATCGCCGTGGTGTCAGCGATCACATCGAACGGACTGTCGAAGTAAGGGACAGGTATCTCGAATACCGAATTGTCCTCGGTGTTG
>JAZUNV010000024.1:0-3229 GCA_045604305.1 Anaerovoracaceae bacterium
ACATCGTAGAGGAAATGGATCCGTATATTGAAGAGCACGTCAAGATGCTCGGTATCGAGTGCACAGGCAAGGATGTCATTCCTAGATTCGACGAGCTCAACACAGATATCGTAAGAAAGGCATTCCTCGGCGTAGAGCCTGAGACTTACACAACAGACATGAAGACTGTCGTAAGACCTCCGGCACTTTGCGCAGGCTGCCCTCACAGAGGTCTGTTCTATGCTCTGTCCAAGAGAAAAGGCATCATGATCACAGGCGACATCGGATGCTACACACTCGGTATGGCACCACCGCTCAACGCCGTTCACACAACTATCTGCATGGGCGCTTCGCTCTCGCAGGGCCACGGCGCAAGCATCGCTCTCAAGGATGCCGGCAAGGATACAAAGGTCGTATCCGTTATCGGAGACTCGACATTCTTCCACACAGGCGTCAACTCGCTGATGGATGCTGTATATAACAGCGGAAGCAATCTGTCGATCATCCTCGACAACCGTATCACAGGCATGACAGGCCACCAGCAGAACCCTGGTACAGGCTACACACTGATGGGCAAGGAAGCTCCTGAGGTAGATATCCCTGCACTCTGCAAGGCTATCGGCGTCAAGGAAGAGAACATCATCACTGTCAATCCTAACCAGCTCGACGAGGTCAACGCTGCACTCGACAAGCTGCTGCCTAAGGATGAGCCTACAGTACTCATCACAAGATGGCCGTGCGTACTCAAGAAGTTCAGCCAGCAGGATATCGACGAGTTCCCGACACTGCACAAGACACAGTGCAAGATCGATCAGGACAAGTGCAAGAACTGCAAGATGTGCGTAAAGACAGGATGCCCTGCACTGATCTCCACAAAGGAGAAGGTCGTAGTAGATTACACAAGCTGCAACGGCTGCACAGTCTGCAAGCAGGTTTGCCCATTCGGAGCTATTGAGGAGGTGACAAGATAATGAGTGAAGTAAAGAATATCCTCCTGGTAGGAGTTGGCGGACAGGGAACTATCCTCGCATCGAAGATTCTGACAAGCGGTCTCATGAAGGCTGGTTATGACGTAAAGATGAGTGAGATCCACGGAATGTCCCAGAGGGGCGGCTCGGTATCCACTCAGGTAAGATACGGCGACAAGGTCTACAGCCCGATCGTAGGCAGAGGATCCGCAGACGTTATCGTAGCATTCGAAGAGATGGAAGCTCTGAGATGGCTCGACCACCTCAAGATCGGCGGCACAATGGTCATCAACGATTTCCAGATCCAGCCGGTACCGGTCAACCTGGGCAATGCGGAGTATCCTGAGGGCATCATCGAGCACCTCAGCGAGATCTGCGACGTTAAGGCATTCAAGGCTGCTGAGATCGCTACAGAGCTCGGCAACCCTAAGGCCATGAACATCGTGCTCCTCGGCGCGCTCGTCAAGTCCATGGGCGGACTCGACGACATCGACTGGGATGCTGAGATCGAGGCCAATGTAAAGCCTAAATTCGTAGACCTCAACAAGAAGGCCTTCCACGCAGGTTACGACCTGTAAGATGAGTCATCCTTAGCTAAGCGAAGGATCTCAAATGAAACCAGCGGTCCCGCCCTTCATGGGCGGGACTTTATATTGTACAGAAATCTTCTATATATATAGGTATATTCATCTTTCTTGAATCCGCACAGCATGCGTGGTAGTATTATGCGAAATCAAGGAGGACGTAATGAGGACATTGATGCTGATCGCGAGCGTCGCGATGATAGGTACGGGTATATTCTGCGTGGCAAATGCGAGCGCCGCGTTTCTGTCTGTCGCATTCGTGATAGGCATAGTGCTGCTGCTCCTGGGCGCTTTCGAGATACTCGTAGCCAGGAGGGCTGACTTCGACATCAGCGAGCTCGGAGTAAGTCTGACCAAGGACGGCATCATACTCGCCATCCTCGGACTTGTGATCGTAAGCGGACAGATAACTGACGATCTCTCGGCGCAGAGCGTCTTCGCACTTCTCATGATAGTGGAAGGAGTAGTATCGTTCAGAGCCGAGTGGCTGGATGTGATGCACGTTGCGGCCGAGCAGAGGGTAGGCATGGCCCTCAGCGCACTGATGCTGCTGATCGGACTCTATATGTTCTTCAATACGCTGATACTCGGACTCCCGGCTATGATGCTCATCGGTATATGCATCATCCTGCTGGGACTCAGACGTTTCTTCCAGTCATTTAATATCGAATACACGAGGCCGGGCTTCATCACCGGCAGCGAGGAGAAGCTGAGAGAGGCGAAGGAAGATGAGAAGAGAGCTCTCGCCAAGGCCAAGGAAGGAATACGCGAGCAGAAAATCGCCCAGAGGAGGATAAGCAAGATAAAGGAAGATATCGCGGCCGAACAGGACGTGATGATGAGCGCGGCGATCACCAGACAGGAGCGTGAAGCCGAGCGCGAAATGGAAGAGTAGAAACAGTGCCTGAGGGCACTTCGATGACCGCCTGAAGAACAGTTCAGGCGGTTTTAAATTTTTTGAAAAAAGGTGTTGACACAGACGGAAAAAAGTCGTAATATACCATCTGTTGCGCCCCCCCTGAGTTGCATCACCGAAAGTGATCAACAGCAGCGCAAAAACAACAGCAAAAAAGATTTGAAAAAAATCAAAAAAGTTGTTGACAAGAGGCGAGGGGTTGCATATAATAATGAAGCTGTCGCTGAAAAGCGCAGCGGAACCTTGAAAACTTCATAGTGCAGAACAGGTCTTGAATTAAGAGGGCAAAAGCCCTTGAAAATGAAAGACTTTGAACACAAAAGACAAACAAGCAAAACTTGTTAGTCCTCGAAAATTCAAAGCACAATAATAATGACGCAAACGCGTCATCCGAGTTACGGATTACAACGCATCGAAAGGTGCGAAGTAATAAACATTTTATTAAGAGTTTGATCCTGGCTCAGGATGAACGCTGGCGGCGTGCCTAATACATGCAAGTCGAGCGAGAATCTTCAGAAACAATTCTTCGGAGGCGTTTCAGGAGAGGAAAGCGGCGGACGGGTGAGTAACGCGTAGGCAACCTGCCCCTGGCAGAGGGATAGCCATTGGAAACGATGATTAAAACCTCATAACGCTGGAGAAGCACATGCTTCATCAGCCAAAGATTTATCGGCTGGGGATGGGCCTGCGTCTGATTAACTAGTTGGTGAGGTAACGGCCCACCAAGGTGACGATCAGTAGCCGACCTGAGAGGGTGATCGGCCACATTGGAACTGAGACAC
>JAZUNV010000025.1:0-13204 GCA_045604305.1 Anaerovoracaceae bacterium
CAGGTTAAGCGGGCAGTAAACGGCGAAATCAGCCCGATGGATGCCTGCTCCAATGAAAAGAGCGGATGTATTACAAGTTTCCTGGGAATGGATATGCTTTGCCACATTGATATCCCGGCGTCCCCGGTTTCTGTGCACAAAAAACTGAGGGATAATATAGTAGAATTGTAAAAAATAAAGCACGAAAAAACAAGGCTTCATCAGCCTTGTGTCGCTAAAAAAGGGCGATAGTCCGCGGTGTGCGGACAGTCGCCCCTGCTTGTCTTTACATGTCGGACAGGATGTCCTTACCCTCGCCGCCTTTGATGTATGCTTCAATGATATCCACTGCTGCATTGATGCCGGAACGGCTCGTGTTGATCATGACGTCGTAGGCTTCGTGAGCGCCCCATTTATTGTCGGTGTAGAACTCATAGTACTTGCGGCGCTGCTTGTCTCTCTGCTTGACTTTCTTCTCCATCGCGCTCGCGGTCATAGGCGCGTTACCGTTTATCTCGATAAGAGCGAGCTTTCTTTTGATCCTGTCCTCGAGAGGGGCGTAGATGAAGATGTTGATGTGAGGAGTTTCGCCCAGTATGTAGTCAGCCGCGCGGCCTACTATGACGCAGTTGCCCTCGGCTGCTATGTTCCTTATGATACGGAACTCCTCGTCCTGTATCCTGTTGGAAGTCGCAGTCTGGAATGTATCAATGCCTGAGTAGACGCTCGGAATGTTGAGCTGAGGAGCTGTTTCGTCATTGTACTTGATATAGTCAGGCCTGTAGCCCGTGCTCCTGGCAGCCATGTCGATGATCTCATCGTCGTAGAGCTTCAGACCCAGCCTGTCGGCAAGTCTCCTGGCGACCTCGTGACCGCCGCTGCCGTATTCTCTGTCGATAGTTACTATGAGTTTATCCATTGCTTAGATCCTTTCTGATAATCTGTTATACATTAGACTACCACATTTTTGATAAAAGAGTCCATATCTGATGAGGATGAAAATACAGCTCTGGCGTTGTCATCCCTGCCGCCGCCTTTACCGTTGTGCTTCGGGGCGAATTCCCTGACCAGCGCTCCGCACTTTGCATCGCCGGATGACAGGAGGAGGCAGGTTTTCGTTTCCGGATTCTTCATTATCAGAAGCAGGCCGCCGGTCTCGTTGATGACCGAGAAACCGAGCTTCAGCAGCTCGTCCACTGACAGCAGGTCTGAACTGTAGACAAAGCTTGAAGCCTGCTGCTCAGCGACAGATCTCAGGATACGATCTTTCTCGCTGTCCTTAACGTATGATGAGAGTGCGGCGAGTCTCGCCTTGAGAGCTGAAGTTCCCTGCTCTTCTAGCTCAAGCCTTCCCGCCAGATCCTGAGGCGAGCATGAATGCTTCTTTGCGATCTCTGACAGAGTGCGTGCGTCCGCCGAGAGCTTCTCCCAGGCCGCGATGCCGCAGTCAAAGAATATGCGGTTCATGCCCTTATTGGGATCGCACTTATATATAGAAAGCAGTCCGACCTCTGATGAGCGGGCGGGGTGGGTGCCGCAGCAAGCGATGCAGTCGTACGGATCCTCGGGATCGCCTACCGTGACCACGGATACCCTGCCGTCGTGAGGGACCTGCTTCCTGACCGGCAGCGCCAGGGAGGATTCGTAATCGTCGAACCAGGTAACGCTGACCGGGAGGTCCGCCCATATGGCTTCGTTGACTGTGCGCTCTGCGAGATCGAGTTCCTCGGCCTCGAGCATCCGTCCGTCAAGGTCGATATCTATCGTAATGTAGTCCTCGCCCATGTGGAAGCCTCTGTTGACTCCGCCGAAGAGGGAGTCCATGGTGCCGCTCAGCATGTGCTCGCCGAGGTGGCGCTGCATGTTGCGGAAGCGCCATGCCCAGTCGATCGTCAGAGTTACCTCATCGCCGGCTGAGAATGTGCCCGCAGGCGCGTCGGTGACGTGCCAGACATCGCCCTCGAGGTCCTCGTCGTAAGCGCGTGTGACCTCAAATACGCCTGCCTTCGAGCTCACTGTCCCGGTATCGGAAGGCTGGCCCCCGCCCTCCGGGAAGAAGCAGGAGATATCGCAGCTGATAACGTCATATCCGTCCTCCTGTCTTGTATTTGTGACTTTTGCGGGGCAGGACGCAGCGTAGCGATCCTCCTGATATATCCTTTTAGTCGGCATCTCTGATGCTCCTTTCCGTGTTTCACACCGTTTCACGAAATCGAACAAAACAGGCAGTGAAATAATTTCAAAAATATGTGGATAAATCTTGTTGACACGATGATTGATTCGTTTCAAACGTTGAAATTTCAACGTTTCAGGAGCTCGAGTTTTCCACATGCATATGTTGACAGAATTGTATACAATTTCCAAAAACTACGTGGAAAAGTCTCAAACCTTGTAAAATTGCGAGCTTTCGCTTTTGTTGAAAATCGCAGGGGCAAAAAACGAACAAAACTCATTCACAGCGTCCGGAATGTTTTTATTTTTGTTTTTTTTGCACTTCCCGGCGGACACTTTCCGCTGCGCCCGGACAGTGCGTGCACCGGGCCTGTCAGTCGCTTCCCGGCTCGACCAGATCATCGAACAAAACGCCCGGATTCTGACACAATGTCTGGAAGACCGGAGCGTCGAGCCTGAACCTGCCCTTGGTGCTGATGAACGGCGAGTACATAGAGAATATAGTGGCGTCGTCCAGCACTGAGATGTTGCGAAGGTCGTTGCTCATCAGTATGAGTTCGCCTGCGATCGAGAGCAGGGCGTAGCCGTATACGTCGTCGTTCAGCTTGTATCGAGGGCTGTCCACGAAGGAGTTGTCGCCCTTATATGCGGTATAGAGCCAGCCGTTCGGCACCATGGTCGGCGTCGAGTGGGAGAGAGGCCCTATGTATTTCGGATCGAAGCCGTTCAGCATGCTGTCCTGGCATTCGAATATCGTGAGATATTCCGTCTGGCTGATCTGGAGCGCGGCCTCGTAATCCGACATCTTTATTATGGAACCCATCCTGATCTCAGTGACGACCGGATTGGATGAGCGCTTGCTGCCGCTCAGCCATATCACGAAGGTCGCATGGTAGTAGCTGTCCCTTGCAAGCGTCGTGATGCGGCAGCGGAACGGATACGATACGCCGTCAGTTGAGCGGTCTTTGCGTTTGTCGCTTGCGCTTATATCACACTTTACCAGTGTCTGTATGCCCATGTCGGTGAGCTCGATATCGCGCAGCTCGTCCTGAGGTATGGAGCTCAGGGTGGCTGCGGCGTCGAAGTCGTGATCGATGATGCGCAACAGGAAATAGTTGATGGTCTCATATGCGCTGAGCTTTGCCGGAGAAAGTGTCTCGATAGCGTCCCTGGTACTGCAGTCGGCCGAGGTGATCCCTCTGTCCGACAGTGCGTCGATCATGAAGCCGAGGCGCATAAGTGCGTAGTGCCTGAACTCCCTGTTCTCCTCGTTGTCATACTCTCTTGAGACGTCGTCGCCCGCGAGAGGGAGAGCGGTCTCGATGAGCCTGATCATGCACGGAGCGTCGATGGTTATGACATCTCCGCCCATCGCGCTCACGAAGTGATCCCAGAGCCCGTTCAGCTCTTCCTTCTTAGCCGAATAATCCTCGCTGCCCGGCAGGCAGTCGAATTCCCGGTACTCATCGACCCCGTACTCGGAGTAATCCAGATGTATCACCTGATAAAAAGTAGCACGCCTGTCATTCCTGTCGCGCCAGGTGGTCCTGAGAGCCACGACACCCATGAGACGGGTCGCGACCGCGCGGCAGGAGACTAAGTCACACTCCTTGAAATGATTGAATTTGACGGACTGTCTTCCGTGTATGATCTTTAATTCTGCCATAAGTGGATTCTACCACATAAAGCGGGTCAAATGCTTGACTTTATCGAGCGGGGGTCTATAATGAATACATCCTTATTAAGAGCGAGGGAGGGAATGGGCCCTGCGAACTCGCGGCAACCTCATCAGGAGATGAAGGTGCCAAATCCCACGGGGGTGAGCCGATCCCCGGCAGATGAGGTGGTAATGGACCTCTCTGCGTATGGCAGGGAGCTTTTTTTACGGCTCGATATTTTCCGTCATGCGTCGTTGCATTCGCAAAGCGATCGCTTACGTACGTCTGTGTACGCGCGCTCACGCTTTGCTCATGCGCCTAGCCTGACGAAAAATCTCTTCGCCGTTTAGGTAAAGAAGATAAGGAACAGCTCTTTGCAAATGAAGAGTAAGAGGCAGAAATAGCCGGCTGGATAATACTATTTATTAGAACAGGAGAGGAAAATGAAGAGACTTTTTACGTCTGAATCGGTTACTGAAGGTCATCCGGACAAGCTGTGTGACCAGGTGTCCGATGCCATTCTCGACGCCATACTGGCGCAGGATCCGAATGCACATGTAGCGTGTGAATGCGCGACCAAGACAGGCCGTCTGATGATCTTCGGAGAAGCATCGGGCAATTTTGACGTCGACTACGAAGCCATCGCCCGCAAGGTCATATGCGACATAGGCTACGACAGGGACGAGGTGTGCTTCAACGGCAATACCTGCGAGATCATCGTCCACATGGAGGAGCAGTCGGCCGACATAGCCATGGGAGTCAATGAGTCCTATGAGAAGAAGTCAGGTGCCGAGGAGGACGAGGATGCGCTCATCGGTGCGGGAGACCAGGGCATGATGTTCGGCTACGCCTGCACGGAGACGGAAGAGCTGATGCCGATATCATCCAAGCTCGCTCACGTGCTCGCGATGAGGCTGAGCGAAGTGAGGAAGAACGGGACGCTTCCTTACCTCGGACCGGACGGCAAGACTCAGGTGACGGTCGAATATGAAGACGATAAAATAAAGCGCATCGATACCATAGTGGTTTCTACCCAGCACGACGAGCATGTGAGCCTCGAGCAGGTGAGGAAGGACATGATCGAATACGTGATCAAGCCTGTTGTGCCGGCCGAATACATAGATGAAAATACGAAGTATTACGTGAACCCGACAGGCAGGTTCGTCATAGGAGGACCTATGGGCGACTCCGGTCTCACGGGACGCAAGATAATAGTAGATACATACGGCGGACATGCTGCGCACGGCGGCGGCGCCTTCTCGGGCAAGGATCCTACGAAGGTGGACAGATCGGGCGCATACATGGCCAGATACATCGCCAAGAACATCGTGGCTGCAGGCATCGCGAGCGAGTGCGAGGTCCAGCTTGCCTACGCGATAGGAGTGGCTGAGCCTGTGTCCGTTGCGGTGAATACATACGGTACGGGCAGGATAGATGATGAGAAGATCGTGGAGCTGATCAGGAAGAACTTCGACATGAGGCCGGCGGCCATCATCAGGACACTCAAGCTCAACAAGCCTCAGTACAGACAGCTGGCTGCGTACGGCCACCTGGGCAGGACTGCTCTCGGAGTCAGGTGGGAAGATACCGATAAGGCCGGGGAACTCAGAAAACAGGCGGGGATATAGATCAGCAAGAGAATGTAAAGGGCCGCGCCGGGCATGTCCCGCACTGAGCAAGCGGAGTGACGTGATCATCACTATATTTGCGAACAGTATTATCGCCACTGCCCTTAAGCTCAAACTATCGTTTCTGATGCTTATAAGCGTTAGCGAGGGAGGGAGCATGCCCAGGCAGGCCATTATTGACAGGAGTATCGATGTCACATTTTGAAAAGGTAAGTTTTGAACAGTGGAAGGCGGACTGCGGGATCAAAGGTCTGCCTGAAAAGGAACTTAAGGAGTGGTATGAAGCCATAAAGCTCCCTCGGCAGGCTACTGCCTCATCCGCGGGCTGCGATTTTTACATGCCTTTCAATCTCAACTTCGAGGCGGGCAGCTGCTTCCGCATCGCGACCGGCGTGCGCTGGGTGACGGATGCGGGAGAGGAAGGCGACCGCGACAGGGTGCTCCTGATAGTACCGAGGAGCGGCCTTGGCTTCAAATACGGGATCAGGCTGTCCAATACGGTGGGAGTCATCGACGCGGATTACTGTGATTCGGATAATGAGGGACACATCATCGTAAGCCTTGAGAACCCGTCGGAGACGGACCTCCAGCTCGAGGAGGGCAAGCCCTTCGTACAGGGCATAGTCGTGAAGTACGAGGTGCCGGAGGGCGCAGGCTCGGAAGAGGCAAGGAACGGAGGCTTCGGCAGCACGGACTGAACCGGCATCCCGGGCAGAGCGAAGGATCTTGAATGGATAACGAATACAGAAGAGCGGATGTAGCGATAATAGGCGGCGGCGCATCGGGTTTGGCTGCAGCGGTGGAGCTCGGGATGAGCTCCCCTGAGTTTGACGTGATCGTGATCGAGAAGATGCCAGAGCCGGGCCGCAAGCTCAGGGCCACCGGAAGTGGCCGCTGCAATATAACGAATACAGGCGCCGCCGGATTTGACCGCATCATGGAGTTCTTCAGGGAGACGGGCCTGGTCACGAGGATATATGATAACGGCCTCGTGTATCCGTATTCTGAATCGGCTTCGGATGTGGCAGGACTGCTGACGGACAGGGCGGTATCTCTCGGAGTGAGCTTCGCGTGCAATGAAGAGGTGCTGTCAGTAAGGCTTACAGGAGATGAAGATGAAGCCTCCTCCGGGACACAGGAGATGCCCGATAGGAGATTCATTATAGAGTCCCTGGCAAAGGACAGGGACGGCGAGCACCGCGTGATCACAGCCGCGGACAATGTCATACTCGCGACCGGAGGCAAGGCCGGACCGTCGTACGGCACGACGGGCGACGGATACAGGATGGCAAGGGAGTTCGGGCACAGCATAGTGACTCCGGTCCCGGCCCTCACCCCGGTGGAATGCAGGGAGTGGGACAGGGCTTCGGAACCGTGCGCTGTAGTGCTCGGAGGCACAAGGAGCCGCGGAGTCGTATCGCTTTATAAGGATGAAACAAGGACCTTCGGCGAGAGCTCTAAGATATTCGAGGAGGAAGGCGAGATACAGTTCACGAAGTTCGGACTTTCCGGGATATGCGTGTTCAATATGACGCGCCACATGAGGTTCGACAGAGCCGAAGGGGGCAGCCTCGATGACTTCCTCGTGAGACTCGACCTCTTTGCAGGCTGCGATATCCGCGCATTCATCAGGGACAGGCAGGAGGGGCGTTTCGCCGGTTCTCCGGCAGGCGAGCTGCTCTGTACAGTCCTCAGGGAGCCGGTAGCCGAATACATAATGGAAGCCGCATCGGTGGGCGACGTTCCGGTATCCTCGCTCAGCGTGGATGGGATCGAAGCGATCGCGTCATGCGTGCATGCGCTGGAGTTCCACCCTTCGCAGATACGAGGCTGGAAGGAGGCTCAGGTGACCATGGGCGGAGTCAGACTTGAAGAGATAGATGAGGCCACATGCGAGTCAAGGCTCGTACCGGGGCTATATATAACCGGTGAGCTGGCGGACCGCGACTATCAGTGCGGAGGCTTCAACCTCAGCAATGCCTGGATCACAGGTCTCGCGGCGGCGGATTCGATAGGTGGGAAGTAATGGCAAGATACCGTCTGGCCCAGATCAAAATGAATACGGATGAGCCTATGGACAGGCTCCCGGCCCGCATCGCAAAGCAGCTCCGTATCAGGGAGAGCGACATCAGGGAATGGGAGGTAAGGCGAAAGTCCACGGACTCGAGGAGGAAACCGCATGTACAGTTCGTATATACGGTTGATTTCGTTACGGACAAAAAGCCCGATCTAAGGAAGAACCGCAACCTCACGCTCGTGGATGAAGAGGCGGAGGCGGCGGCAGGCAGGCCGCCTGTATCCGGTACAGAGCAGCTGAGTGCAAGACCCGTCGTGGTCGGTATGGGACCTGCCGGACTCTTCGCGGGACTCGAGCTGGCGAAAGCCGGATACAGACCTCTCATCATAGAGAGGGGTCCTGCCATGGACAAGAGGATAGAGGCGGTAGAGAGGTTCAGGAAGGACAGGGTGCTCGATCCCGAAGCCAACATGCTCTTTGGCGAGGGCGGCGCGGGCACTTTCTCTGACGGCAAGATCGGGACCGGTATCAAAGACGGACTGATCAGACAGGTGCTGGCCGAGTTCAGGGATGCCGGCGCCGGAGAGGACATAATGTATCTGGCGAAGCCTCACATCGGCACGGACGTGCTGAGAGAGGTGATAGTGAATATACGCAGGAAGATCGAAACACTCGGAGGCGAGATCAGGTTCGATACGAAGATGGAGCGCATCATGATCAAGGGCGGAAGGCTTCGCAGCATAGAGCTGCACGGACCGGATCCGCTTACAGGCGAGACCGCGGATTATACGGTCCCGGCGGAAGCTCTCATACTTGCCATAGGCCACAGCGCCAGAGACAGCTTCGCAATGCTTCACGATATGGATATTGAGATGGAGCAGAAGCCGTTCTCGATCGGAGTGCGCATGGAGCACCCTCAGGTCCTGATCGATGCTTCCCAGTACGGAGAGGAGAACGTCGGTAAGCTTCCGCCTGCCGATTACAGGATCAACTACAAGGCCTCCAACGGCAGAGGGGTCTATTCGTTCTGCATGTGCCCGGGCGGCGAGGTGGTCGTGTGCACCACCGCCGAGGGAGAGCTCTGCGTCAACGGCATGAGCAACCGCAGGCGCGACAGCGGGACTGCCAACAGCGGGATACTCTGCGATGTCAGGCCTGAGGATTTCGGCTCGGACGATGTGCTGGCCGGAGTGCGTTTCCAGGAGAAGTACGAGAGGCTAGCCTTCATCAATGGAGGGGGAGACTTCACAGCGCCTAGCTGTAAAATGAAAGAGTTCAAAGGCGAGCTTTACTATTCTGAAGAGTATGGACCTGATGATGATCCGTATGAGGACAGGGATATACGCGTCGATGAAGAGGGGGCGAGAAGGGCTCGCGCGGTCCTGGCTTCACTTCCGTACTTTGCGGCTGATGCGATCAGAGAAGCCGTGCCGGACTTCGCCCGTAAGATACACGGCTATGATGATCCGGATGCCGTGATAACGGCGGTCGAGACCAGGAGCTCATCTCCTGTAAGGATACTGAGAGGAGACGACGGTCAGAGTGTCAGCCTGAAGGGACTCTTCCCGGCAGGCGAGGGAGCCGGCTACGCAGGCGGTATCACATCCGCAGCCTGCGACGGTATCCGCGCCGCCTGGCACGTCATCGAAAAATACGCTCCCATGGAATAATAATGGATAACTAAAGCATATTTAGTGAAGAATAATAATTATATCGTTAGCTGAAATAGGACCATTCTGCAGAGTTGCATAATATAGTCCTATTTTTTACCTCTCAAAAACGATAAATCTAAGACTGCTGAGCACTGGAGACTTCAATAGTCCTATATTCATCCTCCAAACGACTATATTCTGCTCTTATGCTTTGATTCGCTTCACCACGATATCCCACAGAGATTCGTAATGAATCAAAATACAAAGCAAAGTCTACAATCCCATCGACTCGCGTATGCCGTAGAGCCCGACAGGCTTGTCTGCCATCCAGATGCAGGCGTTGACAGCACCCTTGGCGCAGCCCTTCCAGTTGAGGCAGTGGTGGGTGATCTCGAGCCTTTCACCTTCGCCGAAGAAGTATACGGTGTGGCTCGAAGGAGTGTCGCCTCCGCGGATGGCGTGGAATGTGACCTTGCCCTCCTCGCGCGGGTGGCGCCCGAGCGGCCTGCCGTAAACGGCATCAGAGACGAGGTCTCTGCCGACCGCTTCGCCCATGCTCTCGATCAGCTCGCGGGCGGTGCCGCTCGGAGCGTCGAGCTTCGTGTTGTCGTGCATGTCCACGATCTCTATATCCGTATCCTCATAGAGCTCTCTGGCGGCGTCCATGAGGAGCTTTCTCATCACGTTGACCATGCGATCCGTGTTGGCCGCTATCATGAGCGGGATCTCCTTTGCGGCGGCCTCGAGCTTCTCCCTGTGCTCAGGGCTGAAGCCTGTAGTGCCGACCACCAGAGCCTTCTTATGTCTGAGGCAGGCATCCAGCACTTCCATGCCGAGCTCGACTGTCGAGAAATCGCATACGACATCGGCTTCGTCTATGACCGACTCTATGTCATCGACGACAGGAGCGCCGACGGTCCTGCCGATCATGGCGACCTCTCCTATGTCCCTGCCGATATAGTCTCTTCCCTTAGGGCCGATGCCCGCTACTATCTCCACGTCCTCACGAGCCGCTGCATCGGCGACGATAAGACTCGCCATCTTGCCGCGCGGCGCAGTAATTATAAGTTTCATCGCTTCCTCCTATTTCACTTCTCTGTAATCCAGGACCAGCTCCTGTATGGCAGGTCTGAACTGTGTGAGCTTGACTCCCGCAGTGGTCAGCATCAGCTTGGAAGCCTTGACGCCGGCCGTATCAGCGTATTTATCCGAGAGATATACGATCTCCTTGATGCCGGACTGGATGATGGCTTTGGCGCACTCGTTGCACGGGAAGAGAGCCACATAGATGCGCGCCCCCTTGAGGGACTTGCCTGAAGCGTTGAGTATCGCATTCAGCTCTGCGTGCACCACGTATGGATACTTGGTCTCTTCGCCCTCGCGGTCCCAAGGGAACTCATCATCCGAGCACCCGATAGGGAATCCGTTATAGCCTGTCGTGAGTATCACGTTGTTCTCATCCACTATGCACGCTCCGACCTGAGTATTGGGGTCCTTGCTGCGCTTGGCAGCGAGCAGAGCGACGCCCATAAAATACTCGTCCCAGGATATGTAATCCGATCTCTTCTTCATCATCTCGGCCTCCGCTTTTCCTCTGATTTACAAAGCTTTCTTAACATCTTTTCATAGGTTGATTTTACCCTCTGAATCTTGAAATAACAAGCTTCGGGATGGTAAAATATTCAATACTTATGGCCTATCGGAGTTATTGATGATAAACAGCAAAAAAACATTCAGAAAAGCATTGAAAAAACATGTGACGCGCGGGATGGCGCTGGGCATCGCCCTTGTACTCATCCTGAGCGCGTTTTCATTTGTATTCATAGAACAAAGTCATGCCGAACCGAGCGAAAGGATCGATGAGACCGCGGGACAGACTGACGCTGCCGAGGAGGGAGTGGGCGCCTTCGAGGTGACCGGCTACACCCTTGATGCGAAGGTCGGCAGGGACCATTCGTATAAGGTGGCGGAGAAGATAAGAGTCAATCTCCCCGACCAGCTCGACAAGATCGAGTTCGCGATCCCGAGCGGCAACTTCCGCCTCAGCGATCTTACGGTAGAGAATACATATTATGAGGCCAAAAAGGCATCCGAAGCGAGCACCGTATCCATAGTCGACAAGGAAAAGCTCAGCAAGGGCCCTCACGAATACACGATCACCTACCGCATCCAGGAGTATCAGGACAAGGACAGCGCCAAGGACATGTTCTACTTCAACGTGCTCCTGCCTGAGTGGCGGCAGCCTATAGGTGATCTCGACATCATGGTGACCTTCCCTGAGGATTTCCCGTGGGACGACATGCACTGCTATTCGGGCCAGTTCGGTGTACAGGACTCAGCCAACAAGATCCACTTCAGCGCCAATGAGAAGAAAAAACTCGTAAAGATCACAGGCAGCAAGATCCCGGAGAACTTCGGCATCACTCTCAAGGCTCAGCTCCCTGAGGGATACTGGGAGGGCGCGCTCAACAACGCCTGGGCCACCAGCGCGGTAATGCTGTCGATGGCCGGAGCGGCCGTGCTCCTCCTGATGCTCTGGCTCATAGGAGGCAGGGACCCGAAGGTAAAGAAGGAGCCTGTCACCAGACCTCTTGATGATGTGAAGCCGGTGGAGCTCGGATACATATTCAACAGTCACGTGGAGATCAGAGACATCCTTCACATGCTGCTCGACTTCGCACGCAAGGGCTATATGCGCATAAGCGAGTATGAGCCTAAGAAGTTCAGCCTCTACAAGGTCAAGGAGCCGGTCAATGAGGAGAGGATGTACAGGACGGCGTATAACACACTCTTCGAAGATGTTTATATCGGCAGGTCCATAGACATGGAGGACATCGGCCTGAGGCTCGAACTCATCACGAGGGAGATCTCAGACGACGTAGCTGCCGGATTCACCTCAAGCGACAGCCTGGCATTCACACCGCTGTCCCGCGCGTTCAGGTATGCGGGCGCGGTCATACTCGGTGCCGCACTCGCTCTGGCAAATGCATTCTCTTATGTGTACGAGTACGTTTCTATCAATTTTGTTGAGAGCCTGCTCATCGGGATTGCAGCGGCGGCATTGTCGATCCTGCTCTGCACCCGCATAGACAGGAGAGATTCATCGTCCATATCCGCAGGCACCCTGGCTGAGATCACTAGCGGTTTCCTGCTCGCGGTCACGATATTTTATACAGCGTTCAGGGTGATGCTCAATACAGGCGATACGGCCATCGCGGCCGGGATCGTGGTGCTTGGAGGCATATCGGCCTTCCTCATAGTGATCATGAGGGCCAGAGGCAGGGAAAATGCTGAGAAGGTCAGTAAGATCAGACAGCTCAGGGAGTTCATCTATCATCCGACTCCAAAGGAACTGCTCGAGAACCACCTGGCGGACGAGGACTATTACTACGAGATGATGATATACGCTCTCGCGTTCGGCGCTGAGGAAGCTTGGGCGATATCCTTCCTGACACTGGACGTGCCTGAGCCGGACTGGTACACGGAGGATATCGAGGGACACGCCTTCACCAACCTCAGAGGCAAGTCCACGACCATAGACTATGCGAGAGATCTCAGGTCCTTCATCAGGACTGTGGAGAATGCATATAGCGACATGGAAAGACGCAGAGGAAGAAGATAAAGGGAGATAAACTAGGAGAAAAGGAAAGAACGGACAATGGCAGACAAACAGAAGATAATCAATATAGCTGTAATAGCACACGTAGACGCGGGCAAGTCCACTCTGGTGGATGCGCTGCTCGCGCAGTCTCATGTATTCAGAGACAATGAGCAGGTAGTGGACTGCGTGATGGATTCGGATGCTATCGAAAGGGAGCGCGGCATCACGATCTACTCCAAGAACTGCTCCATAATGTACAAGGACTACAAGATCAACATCGTTGATACGCCGGGACACGCCGACTTCAGCTCCGAAGTGGAGCGCATCATGAAGACAGTCGACACGGTCATACTGCTGGTGGATTCAAGCGAGGGACCGATGCCTCAGACGAGGTTCGTGCTCAACAAGTCCCTCCAGCAGGGTATCAACCCGATACTCTTCATCAACAAGATCGACAAGAAGGAAGTCGGATCTAGCCATGTCGTTCTGTGAGCCAA
>JAZUNV010000026.1:0-44438 GCA_045604305.1 Anaerovoracaceae bacterium
TGTAGCCCGTGAGCTTCGTGAGAAGGATTATACAAAGATTCTTTCTCTTGCTCCGGAAGTACTTTAATGGGAGGTAAGTTGAATATGAATAAGCTTCACATTAAAACAGGTGATACCGTTATTCTTCTCACTGGAGATAAAGCTGACCGCAAAAAATCCGGAAAGGTTTTAGCAGTTAGCCCCGAAGAGGGAAAGGTAATCGTTGAGGGCATCAACAAGGTTAAGAAGCATGTTAAGCCCCGCAAGGCTGGCGATCCGTCAGGTATAATCGAGACCGAGAGCGCAGTATATGCTTCAAAGGTTCAGGTAGTTTGCCCGAAATGCAACAAGCCCACCAGAGTAGGAACTAAAATCTACGAGGATGGCAAGAAAGACCGCTGCTGCAAAAAGTGCGGCGAGACATTTTAAGAGTAGGAGGAACTGACAATGTCAACATTAGCTAATGAATATAAAGCTTCAGTTGCACCAGCACTTATGAAGAAATTCGGCTATAAGAGCGTTATGCAGATCCCCAAGCTCGAAAAAGTCGTTATAAATGTAGGTGCCGGCGAGGCTAAAGACAATTCCAAGGTTATCGATGCTATCATCACAGACCTTGGCAAAATCACCGGCCAGAAGGCTATTCCTTGTCGCGCTAAGAAGAGCGTTGCTAACTTTAAGCTTCGTGAAGGAATGCCAATCGGTGCAAAGGTTACACTCAGAGGCGAGAGAATGTATGAATTCGTTGAGAGACTTTTCAACGCAGCTCCCCCGAGAGTTCGTGACTTCAGAGGAATCAACCCCAACGCTTTTGACGGCAGAGGAAACTATGCTATGGGCGTTAAGGAGCAGTTGATTTTCCCTGAAATCGAATATGAGAAGATTGATAAGGTTCGTGGTATGGATATTATCTTCGTTACCACAGCCAACACTGACGAAGAAGCTCGTGAGTTATTAACTCTTATGGGCGCTCCGTTTGCGAAGTAAGGAGAAGGAACTATGGCTAAAACTGCTAAGAAAATCAAACAGGCTCGCCCTGCAAAGTTTTCAACAAGAGAGTATAACAGATGTAAAATCTGCGGCCGCCCGCACGCTTATCTTCGCAAGTACGGTATTTGCCGTATCTGCTTCAGAGAGCTTGCTTACAAGGGCGAGATCCCTGGTGTCAAGAAGGCAAGCTGGTAAGATAATTTTTGCAGGTCCTGTACTGTCATTCTGAACGAAGTGAAGAATCTCACTGAGATCCTTCGTCGCTTCGCTCCTCAGGATGACATGAGGTGACTCAGGATGACAAGGGACAGGAAACCGCATAAAGAAAGGAGAACATACTGTTATGTCAATGACAGACCCAATTGCAGACATGCTGACAAGGATCAGAAATGCAAACACTGCAGGTCACGCATCCGTAGACATCCCGGCTTCCAAGATGAAGAAGTCGATCGCGGAGATCCTCCTCAACGAGGGATTCATCAGTGGCTATGAAGTTGTTAACGACAACGCGCAGGGTACGATCAAGGTAGATCTCAAGTACGGTCCTAACCGTGAGAAGACTATCTATGGAATCAAGAAGATATCAAAGCCTGGACTCAGAGTTTACGCCAAGGCTGACAGAGTTCCTAAGGTCCTCGGAGGACTCGGAATCGCTATTCTGTCCACTTCCAAGGGTGTTATCACCGATAAGGAAGCACGCAAGCTCGGAGTAGGCGGCGAAGTTATTTGTTACGTTTGGTAGTATAGGAGGAAGACAAAATGTCAAGAATTGGTGTTAGACCGATCACCATCCCTGCCGGCGTAGAAGTAACGGTAGCAGATGGTAATGTAGTCAAGGTCAAGGGACCTAAGGGTGAGCTTTCCGCAAAGATCGGCCCGACCATGAAGGTCAAGGTCGAGGACGGAGTTCTCACAGTCGAGAGACCTGACGACACAAGAGAGAACAGATCGCAGCACGGTCTTGCGAGAACTCTCATCGATAACATGGTAACAGGAGTTACTCAGGGCTTCGAGAGAAAGCTCAACATCGTAGGCGTAGGATACTCCGCAGCCAAGCAGGGCAAGACTCTTGTCCTCAAGCTGGGATACTCCCACCCGATCGAGCTCGAAGATCCTGAAGGTATCACTACAGAGACTCCGGATGCAAATACTATCCTTATCAAGGGAATCGACAAGGCACAGGTAGGCAACTACGCTGCCAACGTCAGAGGCTGGAGACCGCCAGAACCATACAAGGGCAAGGGCGTCCTCTACGATGGCGAAGTCGTTCACAAGAAGGAAGGTAAGAGCGGAGTAGCAGCTGGTTAATGAAAGGAGGAAAGAAAATGGCAGATAAGAGCAGAAATGACAGAAGACTCAAGAGACATGCAAGAGTACGCAAGAACGTTTTCGGAACTCCTGAGAAGCCAAGAATGTGCGTGTTCAGATCGTACGCAAACATCTCGGTCCAGATCATCGACGATGTAAACGGAAAGACTCTGTGCAGTGCTTCGTCACTGGACAAGGATCTCAAGAAGAGCATCGCTTACGGCGGCAACAAGGAAGCTGCTGCCAAGGTAGGCAAGTCGATAGGAGAGAAAGCTGTTGCAGCAGGCATCAAGGAAGTATGCTTTGACAGAGGTGGATACATCTTCCACGGCAGAGTCAAGGAACTCGCTGATGCAGCACGCGAAGCCGGTTTGAAATTCTAAGGGAGGATACGTAAATGCAGAGTAAAGTAGACGCATCCAAGCTCGAGCTTACAGAAGAAATCGTAGACATCAGACGTGTTGCAAAGACAGTTAAGGGCGGTAGAAACATGAGATTCTCCGTTACAGTAGTTGTCGGCGACGGCGAGGGTCACGTAGGCATGGGTCTCGGCAAGGCTATCGAGATCCCTGAGGCTGTAAGAAAAGCTACAGAAGATGCTAAGAAGAAAATGATATACGTACCTACAGTTGGAACTACCGTTCCTCACGAGACTGTAGGTGAGTTCGGCGCAGGCAAGGTCCTCATCATGCCTTCCGCAAAGGGTACCGGAGTTATCGCGGGTTCATCCGTACGTACAGTACTCGAGGCAGCAGGCATCAAGGATGTAAGAGCCAAGTCGCTCGGAACAAGCAATACCGGTAACATGGCAAGAGCAACGATGGAGGGTCTCAAGAACCTCACTACCGTTGAGGAAGTTGCTAAGCGCCGTGGCAAGAAGCCGGAAGAGATCATCGGATAGGAGGCAAGGGAAATGGCAAAACTGAAAATCACATTAGTCAAGAGCCCTATCGCTTGTCAGCCTAAGCAGAGAAAGACCGTTGAGGCTCTGGGACTCAGAAAGCTCAACCACTCGGTAGAGCTCGAGGATTCCCCTGCAACAAGAGGAGCTATCAACAAGGTATCACATCTGCTCAAAGTAGAAGAGCTGTAAGGAGGGCAAAGACCATGAGACTTCATGAACTGAAAAAGCCTGAGGGCTCCACAAAGGCACCTAAGAGAGTAGGCCGCGGCCAGGGTACCGGTCAGGGAACAACTGCCGGCAGAGGTATGAACGGTCAGAACTCCAGAAGCGGTGGCGGAGTCAGACTCGGCTTCGAGGGTGGTCAGATGCCACTCTACAGAAGACTCCCTAAGAGAGGCTTCACCAACAAATGGGCAAAGGAATATGCAGAAGTTAACGTCAAGGATCTCGACAGATTCGAAGACGGAAGCGTAGTTGACCTGAGCGTTCTGCTCGAGGCAGGTCTCGTTAAGAAGGAGCTTGACGGTGTCAAGGTACTCGGCAACGGAGACCTCAGCAAGAAGCTCACTGTAAAGGCTGAGAAATTCAGCAAGAGCGCTGTCGAAAAGATCGAAAAGGCAGGCGGAAAGGCAGAGGTCATCTGATGGAATTTGTGAAGACATTCTCTAAAGCATGGAAAATACCGGAGATCAGACAAAAGATCATCTTCACACTTCTGATGCTGGTGGTATTCAGGATCGGATCCAACATCCCGGTCCCGGGTATCGATAGAGAGTATCTTGCGCAGATGTTTTCCGGAGAAACAGGACTGCTGGACCTGTTCGACCTGTTCTCAGGCGGAGCGTTCAGCAACTTCACCATTTTCGCACTGGGCATCACGCCGTACATCACTGCATCCATCATCGTGCAGCTCCTGACCATCGCGTTCCCGTATTTTGAAAAACTGGCACACGAGGGAGCAGAGGGCCGCAAGAAGATGGCTGCGATCACAAGGTACATGACCATCGTCCTGGGACTTATCCAGGCGATAGGTCTGACCGTGGGTCTCTTCAGGAGAGCGATCGTAGACCGCAGTGCCTTCAATACGATCACGATAATAATCGTGCTGACGGCAGGTACTGCATTCCTGATGTGGCTTGGTGAACAGATCAACGAATACGGCATCGGCAATGGTATATCGTTGCTCATCTTCGGAGGCATCGTAGCAAGACTTCCGTCCGCTATCAGAGGTGTCGCCACACAGATCAGAGACGGTGCTGTTTCGGTAGTAGCCGTCATCGTACTGTGCATCGTAGCCGTCCTGGTAACCATGGTTATCATAATGATGCAGGAGGGTGTGAGAAAGATACCTGTGCAGTACGCGAAGCGCGTCGTTGGGCGCAAGATGTACGGAGGCCAGTCGAGTCACATTCCTATGAAGGTGAATGCGGCGGGCGTAATCCCTATCATCTTCTCGATCTCGCTGCTGCAGTTCCCGCTGACGATCACATACTTCTTCCCGAATTCGTCATTCACTGACTTCGTTACGAAGTATCTGTCGCCTTCGGGCAATCCGGGTGTGTGGGTATATGCGACACTGAACATCGTACTTACATTGTTCTTCACATACTTCTACACAGCTATCATGTTCAACCCGGCAGACGTTGCTGACAACATGAGACAGAACGGCGGTTTCATACCGGGAATCAGACCGGGCGCTGCCACAGTCGAATATCTGTCCAGGATCATGAGCAGGCTCTGCTTCGCAGGAGGCGTCTTCCTGGCAGCAGTAGCTACACTCCCTACTATAGTAAGCGTATTCACACCGTTCAACTTCGCGTTCGGCGGTACATCGCTGCTGATCATGGTAGGTGTTGCTCTGGATCTCGTAAAGCAGCTTGAGAATCAGATGCTGATGAGAAATTATCAGGGCTTCCTGAAATAATGAGGTAAAAAGAAATGAGAGCGGTTTTATTGGGACCTCCGGGTGCGGGCAAAGGCACCCAGGCAGTTAGGCTCGTTGAGAAGTACAACGTACCTCAGATCTCGACCGGAGATATATTCCGCGCAAACATCAAAGAGGGAACTGAGCTCGGAAAGAAAGCTCAGGAGTACATGAATGCGGGCAATCTCGTACCGGATGAACTCGTTGTTGATCTGGTCAAGGACAGACTTATGCAGGAAGACTGCAGGAACGGATACCTGCTTGACGGCTTCCCGAGGACTATCTATCAGGCAGAGGAACTCGAAAAGTTCCTTGCTGAGCAGGGTCAGAAGCTGGATGCAGTAGTCAATCTCAAGGTCGGAAAAGAGACGCTGATAAAGAGACTGACTCAAAGGAGAGTCTGCAAGGACTGCGGATACGGTTATCATCTCGAATTCTCCCCGCCAAAGGTGGAAGGCGTATGCGACAAATGCGGCGGAGAGCTTACGCAGCGCGCAGACGATACCAGAGAGACTGTAGAGAAGAGGATCAGTGTCTACGAGGAGCAGACAGCACCTCTGATCGGATTCTACACCGATAACGGCCTGATCAGGAACTTCGATGCGGATAAGGACCGCGAAGAGATCTTCAGGGATATCGTTGCTGAGTTAGGAGAATAACCTGGATGATTATTATCAAATCGAAACGTGAGATCGACCTCATGAGAGAGCCTTGCAAGGTCACCGCAGAACTTCTGCGGGACCTTGAGGCCTACATAGAGCCCGGAAGGACTACTATGGATATCAGCGAGTTCGTCGAGAAACGTATCACAAGCCATGGCATGACACCTACCTTCAAGGGTTACGGCGGATTCCCCGCCGCAGCCTGTGTGTCTGTCAACGAAGAGGTCATACACGGCATACCTTCGAAATCAAGAGTTCTCAAGGACGGCGACATAGTGAGCATCGATGTCGGAGCCACCTACAAGGGCTACAACAGCGATGCCGCCCGCACCTATCCGGTCGGGACCATCAGCGCCGAGGACCAGAAGCTCATAGACGTGACGCGTGAGAGCTTCTTCGAAGGCATCAAGTATGCAATGGAAGGTTACAGGATACATGATATCGGTCATGCTGTGCAGCAGTATGCTGAAGGACATGGCATGAGCGTCATCAGAGACTATACGGGCCACGGTACCGGCACCAAGCTGCATGAGGATCCACTGATCCCGAACTACGGCAGACCGGGCACGGGAGCCAGGATAGAACGGGGCATGACGCTCGCCATAGAACCGATGATAGCTCTGGGCAGCTACGATATCAGAGTTCTCGGCAATGACTGGACAGTCGTGATGAAGGACGGCAGGAATTCGGCTCATTACGAGAACACCATACTCGTGACCGAAGGTGAACCTGAGATCTTAACTCTGTTATAGGAGGGACTTAATGGCTAAGAACAATACTATAGAGGCTATGGGCACCGTAGTCGATGCACAGCCAAATGCAATGTTCAAGGTGAAGTTGGACAACGACTTCGAGATACTCGCTCATATTTCAGGCAAGATAAGAATGAACTATATTCGTATATTGCCGGGAGACAGAGTTAAGGTGGAGCTTTCGCCTTATGACCTGACTCGCGGAAGAATTACATGGCGTGAGAAGTAACTCTCAAATTTAGGAGGATAGTGAAATGAAAGTAAGAGCATCAGTAAAGCCGATGTGCGACAAGTGCAAGGTAATCAAGAGACACGGTCGCGTAATGGTGATCTGTGAAAACCCTAAGCACAAGCAGCGTCAGGGATAATTTGGAGCAATAGAGCGCAGCAGATATGCGACGCGAGCGTGTTCGAGGATCTTGGCAGTGCACCGTTATTGGAGGAGCGTAGCCGACGGAAATCAATGCTTTCTACATTACGGCAACGCCGTATCATTCAGTAGAAAGCATTATGGAGAGCAGCGAAGCGGCTGGATGTTTGAGAAGACGCCCCGGTACCCCCAGCGTCGGCGAAAACTCCCCGCGCTCGCAAGCGACTGAGGATGCAATGGCAGACCGCAGAACCCAGCGAGACGGAGCATATCTGATACGCCGAGTTTAGAAAAAAATACAAGAAAATGCATTGCAAAAATGCTATTATAAATCGTTCGCGTGTAACCCAAGGATATTACTATGCCTTGGGCATTCGCACGCTGGCAAAAGTGTCAATAAGCGCTGCGGGACCGGGTCCGCAGGACAACGCTTAACAAATCATGGAACACCCGTCTATATCGCCCCCGGCACGGCGACGGAAGATGGGAAAGGAGGAAAAGCATGGCAAGAATTGCCGGAGTGGACCTGCCAAGAGATAAGAGGATCGAATACGGTCTGACATATATCTATGGAATCGGTCTGACAACATCCAAAGAGATTCTCGCTAAGGCGGGAGTAGATCCTGACATCAGAGTCAGAGATCTGACAGAAGAAGACGCCGGTAAGATCAGAAGAGTCATCGATGCTGACTACATGGTAGAGGGTGACCTCAGAAGAGAGGTTTCTCTTAACATCAAGAGACTCATGGAGATCGGATCCTACAGAGGCATCAGACACAGAAGAGGACTCCCTGTAAGGGGTCAGAAGACTAAGACGAATGCAAGGACCCGTAAGGGACCTAAGCGTCTCGCCGGAAAGAAGAAGTAAGGGGAAGGAGGTATAAGTTATGGCAGCTGTTAAGAAAACAGTAAGAAAGAAAAAGAGAGAACGTAAGAACGTTGAAAGAGGCCAGGCTCATATCCAGTCCACCTTCAACAATACGCTGATCACACTGACCGACATGGACGGAAACGCACTTAGCTGGTCCAGCGCTGGTTCAAACGGATTCAGAGGCTCCCGTAAGAGCACACCGTTCGCAGCAGCAGAGGCAGCTACAGTTGCAGCCAAGGCGGCTATGGAGCACGGTCTTAAGACAGTAGAAGTTTACGTCAAGGGACCGGGATCCGGAAGAGATTCCGCAGTAAGAGCACTCGAGACTGCAGGCCTCAAGGTAACCATGATCAAGGACATCACACCGATTCCTCACAATGGTTGCAGACCGCCTAAGAAGAGAAGAGTCTAATCGGGAAGGAGGAGCAATATATGTCAAGAGATAGAGGACCTGTACTGAAGAGAGCAAGAGCTCTGGGCATCGAGCCACAGTACCTGGGTGTTAATAAAAAGTCTAAAAGACATGGCGCTGTAAGACGCCGCAAGAAGAGCGAATACGGTATCCAGCTGAACGAGAAGCAGAAGGTAAGATTCACTTACGGACTCAGCGAGACTCAGTTCCGCAACCTGTTCGAGAAGGCTTCGAAGAGAAAAGGCGGAGCCGGTGTGTACCTCCTCATCATGCTCGAGAGCAGACTGGACAACGTGGTATTCAGAATGGGCTTTGCAGCTACAAGAAGAGAAGCCCGTCAGCTGGTAAATCACGGTCACTTCCTGGTAAACGGCAAGAAGGCAGACATTCCTTCGATGGAGCTCAAGGCCGGTGATGTCGTATCCGTTAAGGCTAAGTCGCAGTCGTCCCCTAAGTTCACAGAGCTCAGAGAGATGATCATCACGACTCCTGCATGGATCGACCTTAACCTTGACAAGTTCGAGGGTAAGATCACCAGAACTCCTGAGAGAGAGGATGTTGACCTCCCTATCGAAGAGCACTACATCGTAGAGTTCTATTCAAGATAGTAGCTTGAGACGGGGCACATGTCCCGGAACATAGCAGTCGTTTCAATTGAATAACCAGGAGAAAGAGAATGATCGGGATTATTAAGCCAACAATCACCAAGGAAGTTGATGACAACGGTCGTTATGGTAAATTCGTGATCGAACCTCTTGAAAGGGGCTACGGAACTACTCTCGGCAACTGCATGAGAAGAGTTCTGCTCAGCTCACTTCCGGGCGCAGCAATCACAAGCGTCAAGATCGACGGGATCCTTCATGAGTTCTCGACGATTCCCGGCGTAAAGGAAGATGTTACTGAGATTATCCTTAACCTGAAGAGACTCGCAGTCAAGGTAGACGGTGATGAGGACAGAAGAGCCATCATCAATGCAGTCGGCCCTTGCGAGGTAACAGCCAAGGATATCCTGGTAGATGCAGACACAGAGATCTTCAATCCTGATCTGCACATCGCCACACTCGCCGACAATGCGACACTGGTAATGGAGATGAACATCGCAACAGGCAAGGGTTACGTTCCTGCAGAGCAGAACAAGACCCCGGAGACGCCTATCGCGGTCATCCCGGTAGATTCCATTTATACACCGGTCAAGAAAGTCAACTTTACGGTTGAGAACACAAGAGTCGGTCAGGTCACAGACTTTGACAGACTTATCATAGAGATCTGGACTGACGGATCCATCACTCCTGAAGAGGGAGTATCGATCGGAGCCAAGATCATTCAGGAGCACCTTGAGCTGTTCATAGGCCTCGGTGCTGAAGTCAGCGACATGAAGTTCATGATCGAAAAGGACGAGGACCGCAAGGAGAAGGCACTCGTCATGGCGATCGAGGAACTCGAGCTGTCCGTACGTTCATTCAACTGCCTCAAGAGAGCATCCATCAACACAGTTGAGGAGCTGACTCAGAAGACAGAGGAAGACATGATGAAGGTAAGGAACCTCGGAATGAAGTCGCTGGTAGAAGTTAAAAACAAACTCGCTGAGCTGGGTCTTTCCCTCAAGCCGAGCGATGAAGAGTAATCGAAAGGAGCAGATTGATGAAAGGTTATAAGAAGCTGGGCAGAAATTCTGCACACAGAAAATCCATGCTGAGAAACCTGGTCACCGATCTTTTCAGAGAAGGCAGAATCACAACTACTGATATGAGAGCCAAGGAAGCAGGCCGTCAGGCTGAGAAGCTCATCACTATTGCAAAGAAGGGTGACCTTCACGCAAGAAGACAGGTTCTTGAGTATCTGTTCGACGAGGACGTTGTGACAAAACTCTTCGATGAGATCGCTCCGGGTTATGAGGGCCGCAATGGCGGATACACAAGGATCCTCAAGCTCGGACCTAGACAGGGTGATAACGCAGAAGTAGTATATCTGGAACTCGTTTAATCGGTATACAGAGAACTAAAATAACGGTCATGGGGAAAACCTCATGGCCGTTTTCTGTTGCGGACAGGGACAGTTCCTGTCCGCTGCAGGCCGGTTCAGACTCTTCTTTCCGGCTCCATGTCCATTGCCTTGATCAGCAGATTGAGCGTCTGGTCCACTATCTCGAGTTGATCCGGACGTAGATAGCGTATCTTGCTGATTATCGGCAGATCCTCTATTTCCTTGTCGCCATTGCCGAACAGTAAGTAGTCAGCAGTGACATTAAGACGCCTGCAGATCTTCATAAGGGTGGAAATCGATGTTCCTACAAGCCCGCGTTCGAGATCGGACAGGTACTGCGAAGTAACGTCAATGCTTTCGGACAGAGCTTCCTGTGTCAGGCCTTCCCTCTGTCTCGCCTTCTTGATGTGAGAGCCGATAAGACACATGCTCTCGTCTACTTTTTTTCTCAATTCATTTACCTCCTATCGGGCATTACAGTATTGATGTAATGATAAATCAAATCAGAACACTTAATAACATTGTAAAATACGAATATTACAAAAGTGTTACATTGATTAGTTCGAAGGGTTTTGCTATTATATTGTAGAGACATGCTTAGCCGTGTCCAGGGGTATTGGGACATGCAGATCGATCCGATGAAGAGTATTCGAAACCGGACCGCGGCATGTCCTTTTTCGTGCCTGTACGTCCGGCCCTGACATGATATCCAATGGAACAACTGGCTGTTACGGCAAGAGATGTGAATCTGGCGATATACATCGCGGGACTTCTGCTCATATTCCACGGATCCCTGGAGATCGGGATCGTCAGCAGGATAGAGAGGTCTCAGAGGACTGCATGCATCAAGATACTTGCGGTTCTTGGACTCTTTGTGATGAGCTCGATGATCGGCCTGACTTTTAACGGATTTCCCGGCTGCGGCTGGAAACGAGTGCTGACTGCATCGAAGCTTACAGAGGTGTTCTCCGGGACGCTTCTGGCCTATGCCGGTGCGGGACTGGTGCGCAGCCATATCGGCGCCGATGAGCGTATAGACAGGGCATTTAAGATGACACGTAATTGTCTTGAGATACAGTCGGCCCTGCTGCTGATCAATCTCTTCACAGGGTCTTTATACTACTTTGATGCCTCCAACATATACGTAAGGGGACCGCTGTATCCGTTTATGTTACTGATGCCGTCATCTATCATGATCCTTTGCTACATGTTCAGGATATATAAGAGGGACAGCCTGTCACAGCAGCAGATGACTGGCTTCGACGCCTGCTTCAGCCTGTTGATACTGGCGGTGATCATACAGCTCTATTATGACAGGCTGGTCATCATCGTCCTGTCAGCGATACTGACGACGACCACTCTGTACATCCTGATACTCGAGGATGTGAGGGACAGATATGAGGAGCAGATGAAGGAAAGCATGCTGATGCGAGCCCGCATACTGTCGGGGCAGATCGAGCCGCACTTCGTCAGCAATACCTTGATAATGATACGGGCGATGTGTGAGCCGGAATCAGAGAGCTTCAGAGCCATCACAGATCTGTCCGAATTCGTCAGAGGAGGGCTGAGAGTCCTGACGGAAACAAAGCCCATTCCCATAGAGGAAGAGATGGATATCGTGGAGAGCTATCTCGATCTGCAGAACAGGAGATTTGAAAACAGCATAGACGTGGAGTGGGATATAGATGATGAAGCATTCTCAGTCCCGCCGTTCAGCGTCCAGATAGCGGTGGAGAACGCGGTGATACACGGGATACGAAAGAGCGCTACAGGCGGAGGCAGGATAGAGATCGGCACTTACCTGAATGAGGACGCGCATGTTGTAAGAGTAGTGGACGACGGCACGGGTTTCGATGCGGACGCTGCGGTCTACGGGACAGGCCTCTCCAATCTGCGGGACAGGGTGCGCAGCATGAGCGGAGGAGAGCTGGTTATAAAGAGCGAAAAGGGAGAAGGAACTGAGGTGCTGATCATGATACCGAGACAGGCAGAGGAGGACGATATTGAAGATACTGATCATAGATGATGAGTGGGCAGCAAGGCAGGAGCTTGAGCGCGTAGTAAAGAATGTGGTTGCGGATGCAGACATACAGACGGCTTCGAATGCCGCAGATGCACTCCGGCTTGGCAGGTCCAATTCCTACGATGTCATATTCCTTGATGTACAGATCCCTGACATGGATGGGCTGACGATCGCCAGGGAGATACTCGAGGTCCACCCTCAGACGAATATAGTAGTCACAACGGCAAATCCTCAGTACGCGCTCGAGGCAGTTCGTCTGTACGTATGTGACTTCATAGTAAAGCCCTTACAGGAGAAGGACCTCAGGAATGCTTTCGCGCACCTTCGCTGGCCGGTGGAAGCGAAGATACAGCGACTCAGGATACAGTGCTTCGGACCCTTCGAGGTCTACTGGAACGGCGAGCCGCTTACATTCGGCAGGACCAAGACCAAAGAGCTTCTTGCATATGTGATCGATCATAACGGGGCCAGCTGTACCTCCGAGGAGATAGCTGCGGCACTCTGGGACAATAACGATGACATGACTGCCAGAAAGGCTTATATACGCGGACTCATACAGGATCTCAGGAATACACTGGATTCCATTGGCATGGGGAGTCTGATCATACGCAGGAGCAATGAGATAGCGATACGCAGGGACATGCTGGAATGCGATTATTACAGCTTCCTTGACGGGAAGGAAGAGGCTCTGGACAGCTACAGGGGAGAGTACATGTCCCAGTACGCCTGGTCGGAATACTCACAGGGAGAGCTGTGGTTCGAATAATGAATGAGTAGCCGGACCGCCTCGTTTCGACGGGTTCGGCCTGTTCGTTGATCAGTTACAGATGAAAGCTGGCGAACATGTCGTGAGCGAATGAGCGGAGTATCAGTGTTCTGATACATTCCGAGTGCTTATACAGTATCGGCCTATAGCTTTAAACAATCGGACCGAGAGTTTATTAGCGATAATGAGCGAGGGAGCATGTGAGGCAGCTCTTCTACAGTCGAAACGAGGCGGTCCGGCTACTAATACAAATTGGACACATAGCTCTGATTGACTAAGAATAAAGACTTGAAATACGGTACTAAAGTGGTAGAATTTCCACAGACCATTTACCGCCTCGACAGTAGCGGCAGATGCCGCCTGCAAAGAGGCGTTTATTTTGCAAGGAGTTATCGCATATGACGAAACAGGAACGTAAAAAGGCAAGCCTGATATTCATCATAATAGCATTGGTATTCATGGTCGGAGCCATACTTACCGGAAACGCGGAGAAGCATGAGACCATACAGACGGTCATGAGGGACGCCGTGCTTCATGATGTCAACAAGGTGAGCCTCTTCGGGATCATGGACGTGAACCCGGGTCTTATCGCGGGCTTCATCGTATCGGGCATACTCATCATCTTCGCCCTGATATGCAGGCTGTTCGTGATACCTAAGTTCACCCTGGTGCCGGGCAAATTCCAGACGGTGCTTGAGACTGTGGTCGGCCTCTTCGACGGCATGGCCAAGGGGAATTCGAAGATCAACGGATTCCTCGGCGCGTACATCTTCGCTGCGGGCACCTACATATTCACGGGCACTCTCTTCGAACTCTTCGGAGTACAGGTGATCACGACCGGAGGCCACTCCATATCGCTTCCGGCGCCGCTCTCGGACATCAACGGAGCGATCATGATGGGCTGCCTGTCATATCTGGTGATCATGTCAGGAGGCATAGCAGGAAACGGCATCAAGGGCATAGGCAAGACTCTCAAGGAGTACTCGCTCCCGATCTCGCTCAGCTTCAGATTGTTCGGAGCTCTGCTCTCGGGCGCGCTCGTCACGGAGCTCGTATACTACTACTCGTCGCTGAGCTATGTGCTGCCGGTGCTGGTAGGAGTCCTGTTCACGCTGCTGCACGCATTGATACAGGCTTACGTGCTGACCATGCTGACATCGCTCTTCTACGGGCAGGTCTCGGACAATACGCCGAAGCCTCCTAAGGAAAAGAAGATAAAGCCGGCAAAGGAGCACTCGGGATCAAATCGTAAGCGCACAACGGTCGTTCGCAAACACAGACCGGCATAGAGGCCACCGGCTCCATATAGATACGTTAGAACTGCCTTCCCGGATCCGGGGTGGCAACAGATAATAAAAGGAGAAATCAAAATGCTTAATCTCAACTTAAGGAAACTGACAAGACTGGCTATCGCGCTCGGTATCATCATCCTCATCATGGGCACCGTCGCGAGTATCGGCGCATACGCCGCCACCGGCAATGCGGATACTTCCAAGACAACTCAGGACACGGCCGAGGTAGCTGCCGACAACACCGTAGGCTTCAAGGCCATCGCTTCGGGTATCGCAATCGGACTCGCTGCATGCGGCGGCGGCATCGGCATGGGTATCTCCGGCGGCAAGGCGGCCGAGGGTATCTCGAGACAGCCTGAGGCGGATGGCAAGATACGAACGAGCTTCATGCTGGGACTTGTATTTATCGAGACGGCGATCATATACGCCCTGCTCGTTGTAATACTTATAATATTCGTGCTGTAGGAGAAGAAAATGACTGGAGTACCACTTAACATAGACTGGCAGCAGATACTGCTCCATCTGTTCAACTTCACGATACTCTTCGGCGCTCTTTACATACTTCTCTACAAGCCGGTCAAGGACTTCATGGCCAATAGGGAAGCTCACTACGCCGAGATGGATCAGAAGGCTGAGAGTGCTCTCGCCGAAGCTGAGAGCAGCAAACAGACCTATGAGAAGAAGGTCGAGGACTTCGCTGCGCAGGTCAAGGAAGAGAAGAGCAGGATGAGCAAGGATGTCGAAGCCGAGCGTGAGCGCAGGCTCAGTGAAGCGAAGAGCGAAGCTGAGAAGATAGTCGCTGACGCCAGGACTGAGGCTGAGCGTGAGAAGACAGAGATAATCGCTTCTGCCCAGAAGGAGATAACCGACATGGTGACAGGAGCCATGGAGAAGCTCACTTTGGAGCAGTCGGCTTCTGATGCGTTCGATCAGTTCCTCGATGCTGCGGAGGAGGCGGATCATGAGTAAGGAAGAGAAGATCCTTAGCGCAAAGCTGTACTCGGCCGCAGAACCGAGCGAGGGACAGAGAGCGAGATTCGCGAAGTTTCTTAAGAATAAATACGGGCAGGATGTGAGTCTCGAGTGGGTGAAGTCGGATGCCTTCCCGGGCGGCTTCAGGATGGAGGTCGGATCGGACATCTATGACTGGTCGGTCGGAGGCAGGTTCCGCCAGCTGAGAGACACGCTCGTCAAGGTGCCGACAGACAATGGTAATATCATACCGCTTCTGAAGGAATCGATAGCGTCATGGACGCCTGAGGCAATGGCCGAGCAGGTCGGCGAAGTGCTGACCGTAGGAGACGGCATAGCCACGGTAAGCGGACTTGATCAGGCTACTTACGGAGAGATACTGCTCTTCGCAGAGGGCGTCAGGGGCATGGTCCAGGACATACGCGAGAACGAGATAGGCTGCGTTCTCTTCAATGATGATGAAAGCGTCACTCAGGGCTCGAGCGTAAGGAGGACCGGCAAGACTGCAGGCACGCCTGTAGGTGAGGGCTTCCTCGGCAGGGCAGTGGATGCGCTCGGAACAGCGATCGACGGACTCGGAGACATCGAGGCTGCGGGCTATATGCCGATAGAGACCCCGGCTCCGTCCATCATCGACCGTCAGCCGGTAGACACGCCTCTCGAGACGGGCCTGTTCTCCATAGACTCGATGTTCCCTATAGGCAGGGGCCAGCGTGAGCTGATAATAGGAGACAGACAGACGGGCAAGACGGCTATCGCTACCGACGCCATCATCAACCAGAAGGGCAAGGACTGCATCTGCATTTATGTAGCGATAGGTCAGAAGACCTCGTCCGTAGTACATATACAGCAGACGCTCAAGAAGCACGATGCGCTTGACTACACAATCATCGTAACGGCTTCGGCGAGCGACCCTGCTCCGCTTCAGTACATCGCTCCGTACGCGGGATGCGCGATGGCTGAGTACTTCATGAACAAGGGCAGAGACGTGCTGATCGTCTACGACGACCTGTCAAAGCACGCAGTCGCATACCGTGCGCTGTCGCTTCTGCTCGACAGATCACCGGGCCGTGAGGCTTATCCGGGCGATGTATTCTACCTGCATTCGAGACTGCTCGAGAGAGCGGCAAGACTGTCTGACAGCATAGGCGGCGGATCGATCACTGCTCTGCCTATAGTAGAGACACAGGCGGGAGACGTATCGGCATACATACCGACCAATATCATATCGATCACGGACGGCCAGATATTCCTCGAGTCAGACCTCTTCTTCGCAGGTCAGAGGCCGGCGGTAAACGTAGGTCTGTCGGTATCACGTGTAGGAGGAGACGCTCAGACCAAGGCAATGAAGAAGGCTGCGGGCACGCTTAGGATAGACCTGGCGCAGTACCGCGAGATGGAGGTATTCACCCAGTTCGCATCTGACCTCGACGATCAGACCAGGGACCAGCTCGAGTACGGGCAGGGATTGATGCGCATGCTGAGACAGAAGCAGTACATGCCTAAATCACAGCACGAGCAGGTCATCACGCTGGTAATGGCGCTTGCTCACACGATGCAGGGCATCGATGCTGACGATGTGCAGGGGTTCATCTCAGACTTCGTGGAGATGTTCGAGACCGAGCACAAGGATATCTGCGACCGTATCGATTCGACAGGTCAGATGGATGACGAGCTGAAGCAGGAGATAATCGATATCTCCACGAAATTCAGAGAAACGTATGTGAAAGCCTGATCTGATAAAGTCAGTAGATCTATGAGAACGGAGATAGATCTGAGTGATCTCGATAGTGTCGACATATCTATGAAGATGTAGACAGGCCTACACTAGTTGCGGTGGAGGAGTTTTTATAAATAATGTACATAGATCTCAAAAAACCGGGCTTCCATGTACAATTTTTGGAAACAATACCGTTCCGACTGGACTCTCAGGGTTCATAAAGCTCGATTTGATATAACAATATTAAGAATATTATAATAATCTTTAACTTTTCCTGATATAGAGGAAAAAACTAAAGATCAGAATGGCCATAATACAAATCATTTTGTACATACAAGGCCGAAAAAAGGACTTTCATGTACATTTTTGCGAAAAACTCCTTTTCACCACAGGGATCAGGGCTTTGAACATATGATTTGGTGGTTGTTTCAGATTATTGAAAAATTATGGCTTCAACCAAGGAAATCAAAAACAGAATAAAGAGCGTTGGCGACACGCAGAAGATCACAAATGCGATGTATCTGATCTCATCCACCAAGATGAGGAGGGCGCGCCGCGAGGCAGAGGATACCAAGCCTTATTTCGACCTCCTGAGGCGAGAGATCCGCAGGATGTTCGCCCTGGGAAACGACTACAGGAGCCGTTATATCGACTCAGATGTAGACGAGTCTCAGCCGGGAGGCCGCAACGGCATACTTGTGATCACAGGCGACAAGGGCCTTGCCGGAGTATACAACCAGAACGTGATAAAGGACGCGCTCGCGCTTGCCGACAGGAGTGATGAGTATAAGTTCTACGTGGTCGGCGACTATGGCTGGAGATTTTTCAGGAGTCATGGCTGCAACGTGGACGAGGAATTCATCCATTCGATGAACCAGCCGTCCCTGGCCATGGCGAGAGACATCACGAAGGAGCTGCTCGATGACTTCGATACGAACAGCTTCGACAGGATATATGTCTGCTATACGGAGTACGGCGGAGGAATGAGCGCCGGCGTTGCGATGCATGACAGGCTTATCCCATTCGACAGGGATGACTTCGTGCCGCAGGGCGAAGAGCACGATAAGGACGCATCGACCGTGTTCGAGTACGAACCGGATGTGGAGACCGTGCTCGAGCGAAGCGTGCAGTCTTACCTAGTGGGATTTGTATACTCTGCGCTGGTGAACAGCTACTCATCGGAGCAGAACGCCAGGATGATGGCGATGGATGCCGCGAACGACAATGCGAGCGAACTTCTGGACAGCCTGACGCTCCAGTACAATCATCTGAGGCAGAACGCGATCACACAGGAGATAACGGAGATCTCATCAGGAGCACGCAGCCTGAAAAGCAAGCAGAGATAATGGAGCAGATTGCAAATATGCCGCAGCGTGGCTAGAGCCGTACTCTGCGGACGCATATTTGCGATCTGATTGTGCAACAAAGATATTATTCAGTTACAGGAGTAATGACATGACAGGATACATAGTACAGGTATCGGGATCTGTAATAGACGTAAGATTTGAAGAGGGCCAGCTGCCTAAGATCAACGAAGCCCTTACCGTCGAGCTGGACGGCAGGACTCTCGTGATGGAGGTGGCCCAGCATATAGGAAACGGCATGGTCAGATGCGTCATGCTCGCGGGCTCAGAGGGAATGAGCCGCGGCATGGAAGTCACAGCCACCGGAAGCGCCATCAAGGTGCCGGTAGGCGACTGTGTACTTGGCAGGATGTTCAACGTGCTCGGCGAGCCTATAGACGGAGGCGAGCCTGTACCGGAGGATGTCGAGAGGGCTTCGATACACAGGAAGGCTCCGGGTTTCGACGAGATCAGCCCGTCGGTAGAGATACTCGAGACAGGCATCAAGGTCATCGACCTGCTCGAGCCGTATCCGAAGGGCGGCAAGATCGGACTTTTCGGAGGCGCCGGAGTAGGCAAGACCGTACTCATACAGGAACTGATACACAATGTAGCCATGGAGCACGGCGGCTATTCCATATTCACCGGTGTAGGAGAACGTTCGAGAGAGGGAAACGATCTCTGGAAGGAGATGAACGAAGCCGGCGTAATGGACAAGACTGCGATGGTATTCGGCCAGATGAACGAGGCTCCGGGAGTGCGTATGAGAGTAGGCCTTTCCGGCCTCACCATGGCAGAGCACTTCAGAGACAAGCAGAACAAGGACGTGCTGCTCTTCATAGATAATATATTCAGATTCGTACAGGCGGGCTCGGAAGTATCCACACTGCTCGGGCGTATGCCTTCGGCCGTAGGTTACCAGCCTACTCTGGCTTCGGAGATGGGAGCTCTTCAGGAGCGTATCACTTCGACCAAGGCGGGCTCGATCACATCCGTACAGGCGGTATATGTGCCGGCTGACGACCTGACTGACCCGGCCCCGGCGACTACTTTCGCCCATCTCGATGCGACTACCGTACTGTCGAGAAGGATCGCCGAGATGGGACTCTATCCGGCCGTGGATCCGCTGGATTCCACATCCAGGATACTGGAGGCAGACATAGTAGGCGAGCAGCATTATGAGGTAGCTAGAAAGGTGCAGGAGGTGCTCCAGAAGTACGCCGAGCTCCAGGACATCATCGCGATACTCGGTATGGACGAGCTCTCCGAGGAGGACAAGACCACAGTATACAGAGCTCGTAAGATACAGAGATTCCTCTCGCAGCCGACTCACGTGGCCGAGAAGTTCACGGGACTTCCTGGAGTGTACGTGCCGGTAAGCGAGACGATAAAGGGATTCGGCGCCATAGTGAACGGCGAGATGGATGAGTACCCTGAGCAGGCATTCTTCAACGTCGGCACGATAGACGACGTGGTCGCAAAGGCGAAGACACTTTAGATAAATGGATAATTTCAGATTACATTTTATGGCAAGCGATCATATGGTATTTGAGGGCGATGCGAAGTCCGTTTCTCTCCCTACGACTGAGGGAAGCGTGGGCGTGCTGGCGCATCACTCAAATATTATAATGGCCGTAGTGCCGGGGGAGGCGGTCTATCAGCCGTCGGGAGGAGATAAGGAGGTCGTTATCGTATCGGACGGACTTCTCAAGGTCGAGAACGGCGAGGTCATGATACTCGTCGATACCGCCGAGAAGCCGGAGGATATAGACGAGGCTCGTGCGAGGCGCGCAGAGGAACAGGCCAGGGAAGATCTCAAGAGAGCTAATAACAGCAGAGATATGGCCATCGCCAGCGCTGAGATATCGAGAGCTATGAGCCGCATAAAAGCATCTAAGAAGAAACACAGACTGTGATATATCCTGCAATTTTTTGGTAGAATACAGTCACGGAGGACAGAACTATTGAAGACAGTCCTGAGCATATTCAGGGATGATATAAAAGCAGTAAGCCGGCGCCTTTTCGCGTCGGCTATTATCGTGGCGATTTCCTTCCTTCCGGCGCTTTACGCATGGGTCAACATCTATGCCAACGGCAACCCGTACGCCAATACGGGAGGCATACAGATAGCCCTCGCGTCGGAGGATCCGGGCATCACGCTCGACGACGGGACATACGTCAATATGGCCGATGAGGTCTTCGATGAGATGAAGGGCAATAAGAAGATCGGCTGGGAGTTCCCGGGGAGTGCTTCGGAGGCGATAGAAGGGGTGAAGTCAGGCAGGTATTACGCTGCCGTCGTTTTCGAGGACAACTTCACATACAACATGTATCACTTCGAGCAGGCCCTGCTAGACCGGGAAGTGCCTATCGTATATTACGAGAACAACAAGAAGAATGCGGTCGCTTCGAAGATAACGGAGACTGCAGCGTCCAATCTCCAGGAATCGATCAAGACCAAATACCTCGAGACCGTGTTCAGCGTCGTATTCGACGACACCAACGAACTGGCTGACGAGCTCGAGGACGGTGATGCAGTCAATACGGTTATAGGTCAGCTCGAGGATCTCAGAGATAATCTCCTCGCATATGACAAGGCTATCAGCTCCTTCCTCGCCAACAGCAAGGATGCCAGGGCCGGTATCGCAGATACGGGCAGGAAGCTTGACAACAGCCGTGCCAATGCGCGCAAGTCAGCCAACAAGGCCAAGTCGGATCTGGACAAGGCCAGGAGAAGCATAGCTGTCGCCAAGGCTGCTCTGGAGGAGAAGAAAAAGCAGCTCCCTGTACAGCCTATAGATAAGAAAAGCGCGACCATAGAGAACATAGAGCAGACTATCAGATCGCTCGACGCTGCGCTGGATCAGCTCGGGCCTCTGTCCACCAGCATCACGCAGATGATGGACAACATAGATCCCGTGCTTGACAGTGCGGATTCGACAGTCGGTGCCCTGGATGACTCGCTCGTCCAGACACAGAAGGTGCTGCGCTCATCTGCCGCTGACATTGACGATGTCATCTCGAAGGTCAAGGCCGCTGCCGATGATGAGAAGATAGCGATGCTGGCCCGCCTGCTGGGTGGGGACCCGGAGGACTACGCCAGATTCTTCTCGTCCCTCGTCGACGTGGAAGTGGAGGAGGTATACTCGGTCGCTTCGTACGGAGCTGCCATGGCGCCGTTCTATTCGGTGCTGGCGATATGGGTCGGCGGAGTCATACTCGTATCCATACTCAAGACGCATATCGACAGGAAGAAGTACCCGGACGCTACGGAGGCCGAGGCTTTCTTCGGGCGCTTCATACTGTTCTTCCTCATAGGGCAGGTACAGGCGGCAGTCATAGTCGCGGGCGACATCTGGCTGCTCCACTGTGAGCCGGTCCACCCTGTCATGATGTGGTTCGCGGCGGCGGTGGCGAGCCTCGTATTCGTCCTGCTCATATACTCGCTCACCATATCCTTCGGCGATATCGGCAAGGCCATAGTCGTAGTCATCATGGTGCTCCAGATAGCGGGATCGAGCGGATCATATCCTATCGAGATACTGCCGGTGGTATTCGGAAAGCTATATAAATTCTTCCCGTTCCCGTATGCGATCAATGCTATCAGAGAGGCTCTCTGCGGCACTTATGACCATGCCTACGTGATCTATCTTGCGGAGCTGCTGGTATTCGGAGCTGTCGGACTCGCGATCGGCCTGCTGGTGAGGAAGCCGTTCATAGCCATGAACGATTTCGTGACCGAGAAGATCGAAGAAACGGAGGTGCTGTGATGGCCAAGAAGCAGGACCGCCACTACGAGGAGCTCTACAACAAGCTGCTTGACCGCAGCGAGGCGCTGCACGAGAGCAACAAGAAGAGGATCAGGATAGGCCTGATAATTCTTGCGGTGCTCCCGTTCATCATGATAGACATACGCTGGCTCACGGGCAGCGACAAAGCAGTATTTCTCATAATCTGGGTGATACTCATGTTCGCGATATGCATCTACCTCATAAGCGTGGAATTCATAGACGACTCGATCCAGAAGACCCTCAGGGAGGTCACCGAGAAGGAGGCTGACCTGGGTGAGCTGCTGCCGGATTCCGAGGAAGTCCACGAGAGGATACACGACAGGATATCGCAGAAGAAAGCGAGGGTGCGCGATGAATAACATCCTCAATATAATAAGACATGATCTGAAGAAGATAACAGGCAGCGTAGTCGCGATCGTCACGATCATGGGGCTGTGCATAGTCCCATGTCTCTATGCGTGGTTCAACATATTCTCCAACTGGTCGCCGTACGAATCAGAGGCGACCGGAAGGATACTGGTCGCTGTAGCCAACGAGGACGAGGGTGCCAAAGTGTCGGGGCTCACTGTAAATGTGGGAGACAAGATAGTGGAAGCCCTCGCGGCCAATGACGCCATCGGATGGAGATTCGTCAACACCGAAGGGGAAGCGACAGAGGGAGTCTATAAAGGGGATTATTATGCCGCACTGGTGATACCTCAGGGCTTCAGCAGAGAAGTGCTGAGTTTCATGGACGGGAATCTCATGAACCCTAAGATCAAGTACTACGAGAACGAAAAGAAGAATGCGATAGCTCCAAAGATAACGAGCAAGGCGCAGACGGCTCTCAAAGAGGAAGTCAATGCAGCCTTTGTCGAGACCCTCGCCGGATATGTTTCGGATGCGGCATCTATCGCCAAGGAGAACGGGAGCGACCCTGATAAGATACTGAATGACCTGGCAGGTAAGACCGCTGAGCTCGGGCGGGATATCGACAGCTGCATAGCTCTGTCGAAAGCAGCGTCGGGACTTACCGGTGCTGCCGGCGGTCTGCTGGACGTTTCCGGAAGCCTCGTGGACAGCACTCAGGATGTGCTGAACCAGAACGACAAGCTGCTTGACGGCATCGCAGGCAGCGTTCCTGATAAAATTGCGGGCGGATCGAAGCTCAGAAAGGTCGCGTCAGAGGTCGCTGATGTTATATCTGCCGGGCTCACTGATCTTAATAACGACGTTGCAGCACTGCTGGCTGAGCCTCAGAACGATCTCCTTTATAAAGCTTTCGTTGCGGCAAAGGATGTAAATATCAGTATCACAGATCAGATGCAGCAGCAGGCCGAGGAGCAGGCGGAGACACTGAACCAGGCGGGTTTCACGGCGCTTGCCGGGGACTACGCTGAATTATCGGAAAGGCTCAGGGCTGTCTCCTACGATCTGAGCCTGCTGGAGTCGAACATGACTGTAGAGCAGAGGACGAACCTCCTGTCTCAGCTTGCGAGCGACATCAATTCCTCGATCGACATGATAGGAGACATCAGGGATCAGATCAGGCTCGACATAGATACCAGCCTGGCCCAGGCTCTGTCGGATACGAAGAATTCGATCATAGACTACAGATCATCGCTCAACAGAGCCAACGGAGATCTCGGAAGTCTGAGCAGGCTGATGAGCAGGTACGGAAGGTCTCTGAACAGACTGGAGAACAGCGTTGATCTGACGACTGATAACCTGAAGTCTTTACAGAACAGCACGAGCTCGATGTCCGATATGCTCACAAACGCCAAGGGCAACAAGATACTCAGTACGCTGAGCGGCCTGATGGCAAACGATGAGGCAGCGGTCGCGGAATACCTTGCGAATCCGGTGAAGATGGACACTGAGGTCTTCTGGCAGATAGAGAACTACGGATCTGCGATGGCGCCGTTCTACACGGTGCTGGCCCAGTGGGTAGGAGCCCTGCTTACGGCAGTCCTGATCAAGGTCAAGGTGAGGAAGAGAGATGATCTGACCGATCTGAAGCTTCATGAATGGTACTTCGGCAGGTTCGGACTCTACCTGTACGTGGGCATAACCCAGGCACTGATAGTCTCGCTCGGAGATCTGTATTATATAGGCATACAGTGCACAGCTCCGCTGAAGTTCATACTGGCAGCCTGCATAAATGGTCTGGTGTTCATGATGATCAACTACGCCCTGGTGTTCGCTCTTGACAACATCGGTCTCGGAGCGGCGGTCATCATACTGGTACTCCAGGTCGCGGGTTCTGGAGGCACATATCCTGTGGAGGTGCTGCCGGAGCCGTTCAAGGTGCTCTACCCATTCATGCCGTTCCGCTACGCTATGGATGCGATGCGTGAATGCATAGGAGGCATGTACGGCAACACCTACTGGCACTGCATCGGTGTGCTTATGATATTCTTCGTATTCGCATCGGCATTCGGTATCGCGATGTACAGGCCTGCGCTGTGGCTCAACGAACTCATAGCGGAGAGTAAAGCAAAGAGTGAGATTATGCTGTAAATGTGATACAATAGCTTTGTTGTATTAAAAAACCGGGGTATTGAACAAAGAAGGAAGAACTATGGATTACGATGTGATAATAATCGGAGCGGGCCCGGGAGGCATATACGCTGCGTATGAACTGACTAAAGAGGACCGCGGGCTCAAGGTCGCGGTATTTGAGGCCGGCAACGAGCTTCACAAGAGGAAATGTCCGATCGACGGAGATAAGGTCAAGACCTGCATAGGCTGCGAGAACTGCTCAATCATGAGCGGCTTCGGCGGAGCGGGCGCGTTCTCCGACGGCAAGTACAATATAACGAACGACTTCGGAGGCACTCTCTACGAGTATATCGGCAAGGAAAAGGCGATCCGTCTCATGGAGTACGTCGACAGCATCAACATGTCGTACGGCGGCGAGGGCACGAAGCTCTACACCACAGCCAACTCGAATTTCAAGAAGATCTGCCTGCAGAACAAGCTGCAGCTCCTGGACGCTTCGGTGAGACACCTCGGCACAGACATCAACTACGTGGTGCTCGAGAATCTCTACAACGAGCTGAAGGGAAAAGTCGAGTTCAGGTTCCTCACACCAATAAAGAGCATGAGCCTGACCGAGGGCGGATACAGAGTCGTTACTGACGATGGTGAGTATACCTGCGCCAAGTGCATAGTCTCGGTCGGCAGGAGCGGCAGCAAGTGGATGGAGACCGTATGCGAAGAACTCGGCATAGAGACGGAGTCCAACCGCGTGGATATCGGCGTAAGGGTCGAGCTCCCGGCTGTGCTCTTCTCACATATTACCGACGAGCTGTATGAGAGCAAGATAGTCTACAGGACGGAGAAGTTCGAGGACAAGGTCAGGACCTTCTGCATGAATCCGAAGGGCTCCGTGGTGAATGAGAACACCAACGGGATAGTGACGGTGAACGGGCACAGCTACGAGGATCCTGAGAAGCAGACCGACATGACGAACTTCGCCCTGCTCGTATCCAAGCACTTCTCTGTGCCGTTCAAGGACAGCAACGGTTACGGCGAGAGCATAGCAAGGCTTTCGAACATGCTCGGAGGCGGAGTGATAGTCCAGAGATTCGGCGACCTTATCAGGGGCCGCAGGACCAACTATAAGAGGCTCTCATCGAGTTTCGTGACACCGACTCTCAAGGCGGAACCGGGCGACCTGAGTCTCGTGCTGCCGAAGCGCATACTTGACGGCATCATCGAGATGATATACGCTCTCGACAGGATAGCTCCGGGAACGGCCAACGATGACACCCTGCTATACGGCGTCGAGGTAAAGTTCTACAACATGGAGGTCAAGCTCAACGAGCACCTCGAGACGAAGCACAGGGGTCTCTACATGATAGGCGACGGCAGCGGGGTCACACACTCCCTGTCCCACGCTTCGGCGAGCGGCGTATTCGTAGCCAGAGATATACTTGGGACGTTCTCAAATTAATGTTAAAGAATCAATGATTTTATGATACAATAGTTATCTAGTCAGCGGGCGACGTGCTGTGCGCGGGGGCCCTGCGCAACAGGGCTCCGTGAACCATGTCAGGACCGAGAGGTAGCAGCATTAAGCGATCTGTCTTGTGTGCCGCAGACCAGCCTCTGCGTACTGCAGATCGCCCGCTATTTTTTATAGAAAAGGACTACAGGATGCAGCCTGCTTTATACAGAGCCGAGAGGCCAGAAGTATTCGAAGACATAATAGGCCAGAAGCACATCGTGAGGATACTGCAGAACCAGATCAGTACCGGCACGGTGAGCCAGGCTTATCTTTTTGCCGGGACTCACGGTACGGGCAAGACTAGCACCGCGAGGATACTCGCCAAGGCCGTCAATTGCACGGGCACGCCTGAGGAGGGCGGGACCCTTCCGTGCGGCGGCTGCGATAACTGCGAGGCCATACGCGAGGGCAGGTTCCCGGACTGCATAGAGCTCGATGCCGCATCCAACAACGGAGTGGATGACCTGCGGTCCATCATAGAGATGGTCAAGTACCCTCCGACAGTCGGAAGGTATAAGGTCTACATCATCGACGAGGTCCACATGCTCAGCACGGCTGCTGAGAATGCCTTCCTCAAGACTCTGGAGGAGCCGCCTGAGCAAGCCATATTCATACTGGCGACGACAGATCCTCAGAAGGTCAGGGCGACGATCAGGTCGCGCTGCATGCAGCTCAACTTCAGGAGAGTCACGGAAGATGAGCTGATAGCGGGCATGGACAGGATATGCCGCAAGAGAGGCATATCCGCGACTGAGGATGCGCTTGCGACGATCGCTTCGAGGGCTGACGGTTCGGTCAGAGATGCGCTGAGCATACTTGAGCAGTGCATGGCGGCCGGGGACAGCGAGCTCAGCAGAGCGGCGGTGCTCGAGTACACGGGGGCTGCAGGTGAGGACTTCTTCCTGGCGCTGACAGGAGCGGTGATAGATCAGGACGCCGGCAGGGCGCTGGTATACATAGATGAGATAGTCAGGCGCGGCAAGGACCCGAGACAGATACTCAAGGACTGGCTCAAGCACATGAGGGATCTCATGATAGTCAAGTACGTAGGCAGGGCAGAGCGCATAGTCGGATCGTCCGCCGAGAACATAGCTAGGCTGAGGAGCCAGGCGGAGAAGGTGGATGCAGCATTCATAGAAAGCTCCATCAGGCTCATATCCGAGTATATAAATATAGGAAGGTATTCGGAACGGCCTAGGATATTGCTTGAGACCGCTGCCGTAAGGCTCGCGGTACCGCAGGGAACGACCGCAGCAGCCGGCAGCAGAGAGCTGAAGCCGACGAGGCAGGCAAAAGCGGCGCCTCAGGACAGGCAGCCTGCACCGGCCCCGACGAGCCCTGAGAAGGAAGCGGCAGCGCCGGAGACTCAGGCCGCGGCAGCCCCGGAGAAGCCTGCGGAGGACGAGCTTGCAGATATGATCGCTTCCTCGTCGAGAGAACAGGTCGGAAGCCCGGAGGAGATGTGGGACAGGATAGTCAGGGAAGTATCCGCAGGAGACCGCAGCTTCATGAGCCTGGTAGGAAGGAATTCCGCAGCGAAGAGCTTCGATGCCGGGGAGCTGACGGTAACGGTCAGCCCGGGCAAGCTGAGGCTGGCTGAGGACAAGGCGGGGGAGATAGCCCACGTCGCGAGGAACCTCTTCGGGAGCGATGTATACGTCGTGCTTCAGGGAGGGGAGCTGAGGAAGTCATCTGCGCCGGAGACCAACACCGGCATATCCGAGGACGAGACATCCAGGATAATAGATGAGGATATCAGCGTAAATGAGGTAATAGAGGATGTCGAAAATCTTTTCGGCATCAAACCGGTCATAGAGGACTGACAAGAGAGAATTCCGGTCGGAGGAAGCTCAAATGTAATGTCATCCTGAGCGAAGCGAAGGATCTCGTAGAGACAGTAACAGGAGGAAGAAATGGGTAAAGGAATGAAAGCGGGCAAGAAGCCTAAGAACAGAACAGGCGGCGGCGGAGGCGACATGCAGAAGCAGCTCAGACAGCTCCAGGCCATGCAGGCCGAGATGGAGCAGACTCAGGCCGAGCTCGAACAGAAGGAAGTCACTACTACTGCCGGCGGCGGAGCAGTTGAGGTAACGGCCAATGGTAAGAGGGAGATCACCAAGCTTGTCATAGACAAAGACGTAGTGGATCCTGATGATGTTGAGATGCTCCAGGATCTGGTGATAGCTGCAGTCAACGAGGCGATCAGACAGATCACTGAGCTCGAGGAATCCGAGATGAGCAAGATCACTGGCGGATTCGGCGGCATGGGCATCCCGGGATTCTAAATGAGACATTATCCGCGTTCGCTCAACAAGTTAATAAATGAGCTGAGCAAGCTCCCGGGCATAGGCGGCAAGACAGCGCAGAGACTTGCGTTCCACGTGCTGAGTCTCACGGACCGTGAGGCCGAGGCCCTGGCGGAAGCCATAATGGAGGCCAAGAGGTCGCTCCATTACTGCAGCGTGTGCGGCAATCTCACGGACAGGGAGATCTGCAGCATATGCGCCGATGAGTCAAGAGACAGGTCGATGATATGCGTGGTCGAGACTCCTCAGGACGTGATGGCCATGGAGAGGATAAGGGAGTTCCACGGAACTTATCACGTGCTGCACGGAGCCATCTCTCCGGCCGAGGGCGTGGGTCCTGCGGACATCAACCTCAAGAGCCTGATCGAGAGGCTCCAGTCGAACGATGAGGTCAAAGAGGTCATCATCGCGACCAACCCTAACATTGAAGGGGAGGCGACGGCCATGTATGTGGCGAGGCTGCTGAAGCCGGCAGGCATCAAGGTGACGCGGATCGCTCACGGCATACCGGTCGGCGGAGATCTTGAGTATGCTGACGAAGTCACGCTGCTGAAGGCGGTCGAAGGACGCCGCGAGCTCTGACCCCGAAACCGTTCATCGAGATTCTTCGTCACTGCGTTCCTCAGAATGACATGCTAGTGACTGGAATATGTCATCCTGAGCGAAGCGAAGGATCTCATAGGTATTGGAAGGTATTAGTTAAGGAGGATTCTGTTATATGAAAAAGAGTAAACTGACGATGAGAGAGACCATCGTAGTTGCGAGCACTCTGTTCGGAATGTTCTTCGGAGCGGGCAACCTCATCTTCCCGGTCCACCTCGGACAGATGGCAGGCAGCAACTCATGGCCTGCGATAATCGGATTCTGCATCACCGCAGTTACGATCCCTATCCTGGCTGTAGCAGCCATCGGCAATACGCACAGTGACGACCTGCTGCATCTTTCGAGCAAGGTGTCCGGCTGGTACGGAGTGCTGTTCACAGCGGTGCTCTACCTGACTATCGGACCGTTCTTCGCTATCCCGAGATGCGCATCGGTATCCTTCACTACAGGTATAGCGCCGATCGTGGGCGAATCGCACTTCAAACTGTGGCAGCTGCTGTTCACATTCGTGTTCTTCGCATTCGTAATGTACTTCTCACTGAGGCCGGGCAAGATCACCACATGGATCGGACGTATTATCAACCCGATCTTCCTGGTGTTCCTCGCCATACTGGTCATCGTTTCGCTGATCAACCCGGGCGCACCGATGTCTCAGGTCGAGCCTGTCGACGCATATAAGAGCGGTGCACTGTTCAACGGCTTCATCGAGGGATACGGCACCATGGACGCTATCGCGGGACTCGCCTTCGGTATCGTCATCATCAACGTAGTCAGAGACCTCGGCGTGGACAAGGACGAGGATGTGGCGAAGCAGACCCTCAAAGCCGGAGTATTCACCGGACTTCTGATGGCGCTCATCTACGTGCTGACCATCATCATGGGAGCTCAGTCAAGAGGACTCTTCGAGCTCTCCGACAACGGCGGCATCGCGCTGACTCAGATCTCGGGTCACTATCTCGGAGCGTTCGGAAGCTTCGTGCTCGCCATAACGATCACATTCGCATGCCTCAAGACAGCGATCGGACTCGTTACGAGTTGCGCTGAGATGTTCGTCAAGCTGGTACCTGGCAAGCTCAACTACAGAGGCTGGGCGATGGTATTCACTCTGTTCTCGTTCGCTGTATCGAACGTGGGACTGACTGCCATCATCACATACGCTATCCCTGTACTGATGCTGCTCTATCCGCTCGCTACAGTGCTCATCATCATGGCGCTCTGCGAGAAATTCTTCGGCAAGAGCAAGTACGTATACGGCTGGGTCACTCTCGGAGCGTTCATCCCTGCGGTATTCGACTTCTGCAAGACCCTGCCTGAAGGCATACAGAACGCACTCAATATCCCGGCGCTGACAGCGCTTGGACAGAAGATATTCCCGTTCTTTGACCTCGGACTCGGCTGGGTGGTACCGGCAGTGATCGGACTGGTCATCGGCCTGATCCTGACAGCAGTCAACAAGGGCAAAGGCAAAAGCGTAGCTGCATAATTCAGTAATATGAGCCTCAGAATAACCTGGCCGGACCGTTGGAGCCGCCGGCACTTAGCGATTGACGAGCCGCCAGGCGAAGTCAGAGCTTAGTACCGCTGCGAGCGGAAAATGAGCGCGAGCGAGTCCGGAAAGGTTATTCTGAGGCTTCTAATAATAGGAATGGGAAAGGGATAACGATGTCTATAGAAATAGCGAGAGAGTATCTGAAGCAGTACGGAATGGACGACCGCATCATGGAATTCGATATCTCGAGCGCTACTGTTGAGCTCGCGGCTAAGGCAGTCGGCACGGATCCGGAGCGGATCTGCAAGACCCTCAGCTTCAAGCTCAGGGACGGATCCGGCGTGCTGATCCAGGTCGCAGGCGATGCAAGGGTGGACAACAAGAAGTACAAGGACTACTTCGGAGAGAAGGCAAGGATGCTTTCACCAGAGGAGGTGCCCGAGTACACCAACCATGAGATCGGAGGCGTATGTGCCTTCGGAGTTACGAGAGACGATGTGCGGATATACTGCGACAAGTCCATGCAGAGATTCGAGACTGTATTCCCTGCATGCGGCTCGAGCAATTCGGCGGCTGAATTCACCCCGGACGAGTTGTTCGAAGTCTCGCGCTCTCTCGAGTGGATAGACGTATCGAAGCTGCCTGAGGAATGATACCAAATACGGCGCTCAACATAATCAAACATTGCTGCGGAGGCAAGTTGGATCTGCCTCCGCTTGTTTTTGGGCTGACATCGGCTCCGAAGTGAGGGAGATTATCAAAGTGTGTAACAACCATCCGTTTTCATCGATCCATACACACTTTTTGCCGATTTACTCGCTGCGAAGTGCGGATAATTATCAAAGTGTGTAACATCGTTTATTATTCAGGGAATGATACACACTTTTTCAGAAAAAGTGTGTATCACTTTCAAAATTTTAGCAAGTATTACACACTTCTGAGTTTTCAATAGTCAAATCCGACTGTAAAACGTCTAAAGTGTGTATTATCGGCGCGAAAGCAAAGACTTTTACACACCTTTCATTTACACCTGCCGGATTGTAGCCAAATCAGCCGGAACCGGGATTCGGATATAATTCGCGAGCTGAAACCGACTCTGAATTGTAGCCAAAACTGCAAAATGTCGGGAACGGCTACAATTCGGAACAGATCTCAGGAAAGAAATTGTAGCCAAAACGGTAAAATGTCGGGAACGGCTACAATTCGGAACAGATCTCAGAAAAGAAATTGTAGCCAAATCGACGGAAACCATGATCCGGATACAATACAGCATCAGTTCCTGGAAAATAATAGGCTCGTTGTTTTTGGAAGAGTGCAAAAAACAGGTTGACGGCAAGGGCTATAAATGCTAATATTGCTTTGTCAATTTAGCGCTTTAGCACACTAAAGCAAAAAAGAAAAATCAGAACATAATATCAAAACGAAAGGACAATCAAAATGAAGAAGAAATTAACAGTACTCGCGCTCGCGTTCGCAATGGTATTCACTATGATCGCAGCTACGGCTTGCGGTGGCGGCGGAAGCGAAGAGAGCGCATCCGATACAGGATATGGCGAAGGCTATGAATTCAAGCAGGGCTTCGACCTCGACTACAGACCATACTCGTTCGTGGATGACAACGGCGAGAACGGCGGCTTCGACGTAGAGATGGCTCAGGCTGTATGCGATTACTACGGATGGAAATACACAGCAGTTCCGTTCAACTGGGATGCCAAGGATGCTGAGCTCAACGCAGGAAGCTGCGACTGCATCTGGTCCGGATTCACCATCAACGGCAGAGAGGATGATTACTGCTGGAGCAAGCCATATTCGGACAACACTCAGAAGATCATGGTAAAGAAGGACAGCGGCATCGCAGCCCTCGCTGACCTGTCCGGCAAGAAGGTCGGCGTTCAGACAGCTACTTCGGCTTATGACCTCCTGAACGATGAGGAAGGCCAGAAGGAGCTCGCAGACACATTCGCAGCTCTCGAAGTATATGATACTTACACTATCGCGATCACAGACCTGAACGCAGGAGCTATCGACGCAGTTGCTGTAGACGCTACAAGAGCTGCTGAGGCAATGGCTAACGATGAGAACCTGGTATGCCTCGAGGAGAACCTCGGAAGCGAGCAGTACGGCATCGGATTCCGCAAGGATGATCAGGAGCTGTGCGATAAGGTCAATGAAGCTCTCGATGCACTCGCTGCAGACGGCACAGTAGCCAAGATCGCAGCCAAGTATCCTGAGATCGAAGAGTACATCACTCTCGGCAAATAGAGAATATAAACTGAATTGATATAAGAAACGAACCGCACACACTTCGTTCGTACGAGGTGTGTGCGGCTGTATGATTAACGACAGGAGTAATAATGACCTTTTCAACCATGTTATCGACGATGAGCGCGGGCATGTGGAAGACCTTCCTGATCTTCTCACTGACCCTGATCGGCTCATTGCCGCTGGGCATGATAGTCGCGCTTCTCAAGAAATCGAGATTCGCGATAGTGCGCGGCGTTATCAATGTATACATATCCATAATGCGCGGCACGCCGCTGATGCTGCAGCTGCTCGTATGGTACTTCGGACCGTACTATCTCTTCGGATGGAACATCGGCAACTGGAGATTCCCGGCCATCATAGTCGGATTCGTGCTGAACTACGCAGCTTACTTCGCCGAGATCTACCGCGGAGGCATAGAATCGATACCGGTCGGCCAGTACGAAGCGGCCGAGGTGCTAGGATATACGAAGTTCCAGACCTTCATGCGCATCATACTGCCGCAGGTCATCAAGATCATCATGCCGTCGATAACGAACGAGGTCATCACACTGGTCAAGGACACCTCGCTGGCATTCACGCTGGCGTATCAGGAGGTGTTCTCACTGGCCAAGCAGATATCCGCATCCCAGACTTCATTCATGCCGTTTCTCATAGCGGGCGTGTTCTACTTCGTCGCGAACTACGTGGTCGAGGTCGTGATGGCACGCATCGAAAAAGCGATGGATTACTATCAGTAGGAGGGCAGCGTAATGATACTGGAAATGAAAAACATCAGGAAAAGCTTCGGCGGACTGGAGGTGCTGAAGGACATATCCTTCGGCGTGGACAGCGGCGAGGTGGTCAGCATAATCGGGCCTTCCGGCTCGGGCAAGTCGACGCTGCTGAGGTGCACGACCTTCCTTGAGACCATAGACGGCGGCGAGATCGTATACATGGGGGAGAAGGCCGCACACACGGATGAGAGCGGCAATGCGGTGTACGTCAGCCCGCATGAGCTGAAGAAGTTCCGCAAGTACTGCGGACTCGTCTTCCAGCAGTTCAACCTATTTCCTCACTACAGCATACTCAAGAACATCACAGACGCACCTGTACACGTGCAGGGAGTCAGCAGGGAGGAAGCCGAAGAGACGGCAATGGGACTGCTGCGCAAGATGGGCATAGATGACAAGGCGGACGCATATCCGTACCAGCTGTCAGGCGGCCAGCAGCAGAGAGTCGCCATAGCAAGGGCGATGGCTATGAAGCCGGAGATCCTTTTCTTCGATGAACCGACCTCCGCCCTTGACCCGGAGCTTACGGGCGAGGTGCTCAAGGTCATCCGTCAGCTTGCAGAGGAGAAGATGACGATGGTGGTCGTGACACACGAGATGCCGTTCGCAAGAGCGGTCAGCAACCGCGTCATATTCATGGACCGCGGCGTCATAGTCGAGCAGGGACACCCGGAGGAGGTGTTCGGCAACACGAAGGAGGACAGAACGAAGCAGTTCCTGCGCGTATTCGAGCGCTGATACGGGCTATGGGGACGGCCCTGCCAGCTGCTGTAGATACGGTGATCATAATGCGAAGCGAGCGTGTTCGAGGATCTTGGCAGTGCACCGTTATCGGAGGAGCTTAGCCTCCGAAGATCAATGCTTTCGACCTTACGGCAACGCCGTACAATTCGGTAGAAAGCATTATGGAACGCAGCGAAGCGGTTGGATGTTTGAGAAGACACCCCGGTACCCCCAGTGTCGGCGAAAACTCCCCGCGCTCGCAAGAGACTGAGGATGCAATGGCAGACCGGAGAAGAAGCGAGACGGAGCATTATGATCACCGAAAGCATGAAGAGCGGGCGGGGAAATCCAGTGCGAAGCGAGCGTGTTCGAGGATCTTAGCTTCTGAGGATGCAATGGCAGACCGGAGAAGAAGCGAGACGAGCATTGTGATCATCGATAACATACGGAACGGACAGGGAACTGCCCCGGGAGCCAATAGTAAATATGAGTACAAATATCAACGATCTTAATTACAGCATTTTCGACCCGACAGGCAATATTACGGCGCTCGTGGGAACACCGGTAGCTGTCGTGGACCAGCCCGGGACCGCAGCGGAGATAATGAAGCAGCATCCCGAAGTGGAGCAGGTCGGCTTCGTGAGCCTATTCTATGAGCCCGGTTACGCCATGCAGGCTGTGCTTCGCATGGCTGGCGGTGAGTTCTGCGGCAATGCGACGATGTGCACGGCCGCGCTCTACATGCTGCGCAGGGACCTGCACGGATCTGCGGAGGTCAGCGTAAGCGTATCCGGAGCTTCAGAGCCGCTGACGGTCAATCTGGTCAGGAAGGATGATATAAGCTTCGACAGCTCGGTGCTGATGCCTCCTGCCCTGGACATAGAGGAGACGGCCTTCGTATGCGAGACGGATAATGGCACATTGTCCGGAACTCTCCCTGTAGTACACATGGAAGGCATAGACCATATCGTGATCGAGGAGGGGTCGCCTTTCTCCGAGCTGAAAGACCAGCCTGATCACGCAGGCCGTGTGATCAGGAAGTGGTGCGCCGGACTGAAATCGGATTGCCTCGGGATGATGTTCCTCGAGGGTGAAGGGAATGTCAGGAAGCTGACTCCTCTGGTCTACGTACCGGGAGCTGATACAGTATTCTGGGAGAATTCCTGCGCGAGCGGAAGCGCTGCCACAGGGATGTATCTTGCCTCGCGATCCGGAGAGCCTATAGACTGCACTCTGAATGAGCCGGCGGGCGATCTCAGAGTCGAGAGTGATGCGCAAAACGGCGGGATCAGGCTCAGCGGAAGGGTCATTCTGAAATTGACACATGCGGCAGATAAGTGTTAAAATACCGAGCGGGCCACCGGTTATCTGAAGGTGGCTTCGTGATTTTTTTTATGAGGTAAAAAAGTATAATGACAGATTACAAAGAAGTATTGAACAGGTATGCTGACGTCGATCTCGACGCAATGACGGAAGGGGAGTACAGGGAACTAAAGGCTGCCGAAATGGCAGATATGACATATATAGCAGAAGGTATCAGGAACAGCGATGTGCCGGAGGTGATGTACCGCATCGGAAGGCCGGTCACGGATCTCAAGATGATGATGGAGTCAGGCGCTGACGTATACGGATATGACAAGGTGCTCTATCACCAGATCATGCCGGGAGACGATCACTTCACCGAATTCTCATACGGCCGGGTGCGCGAGGATGTCAGAGGCCTCGGGACTTCGCTCCTGAAGCTCGGGCTCAGGGGAGCTCATGTAGGCATCATCGGCAATAACTGCTATGAATGGGCAGAGTCATACTTCGCGGTCACCGGCGGAGTCGGAGTGGCAGTGCCTCTCGACAAGGAGCTTTCGAAGGAGGAACTCGCCAACCTCGTTGAGATGGGCGACATCAAGGCGGTCATCTGCTGCCAGGACAAATACTACGAGACATTCAAAGAGATCAGGGCGGATAAGAAGAACTGCCTCGACATAGTGATAGGAGTCAACAGGGAGGAGCATGAGAACCCGCGCAAGGGGCTGTACTCGTGGAATCTCCTGAGAGAGGAAGGCCGTGAGGCCGTGAAGAGCGGAGACAGGCGCTACCTCGATGCGAGAGTAAGGGCTTCCGACATGGCTTCCATAGTATTCACATCGGGTACCACAGGAGTGAGCAAGGGCGTCATGCTCTCGCACAGGAACCTGTGCTGCGACGTGCTCATAGCACAGCCTTATCTCGAGGTATGCCCGAGCGACATATTCTTCAGCGTGCTCCCGATACACCACACATATGAGTGCACCTGCACCATGCTCGAGGGCATATTCATGGGCGCATCGATGGCGTTCTGCAGGGGACTCAAATACATCACTAAGGACATGCAGATGGTACACCCGACATTCCTGCTCGCTGTACCGCTGATATACGAGAAGTTCTACAACACCATACAGAAGACCCTCAGGAAGCAGGGTCAGGACAAGCTGGTCAACGCACTTTTCGCGATCAATAACATCACAAGTAAGATAGGCATCCATATCGCGAAGCCTATCGCAAGCAAGATAATGGCGCAGTTCGGCGGCAATATCGACATGTTCATAGCGGGCGGCGCGAGAGTGGACCCTAAGGTGCTGGCCTTCTTCCGCAGCATGGGCATACCGTGTCTCCAGGGCTACGGCCTGACGGAGACTTCGCCTATGGTCGCGCTCAATCCGGACCAGTGGAGATACATGAGGAACGATTCTGCAGGCAAGCTCTTCCAGTTCACCGAGTGCAAGATCATTGACAAGGATGAGGAAGGCAACGGCGAGATATGCTTCCGTGGCCCGCAGGTCATGATGGGATATTACAAGAACCCTGAGGCCACCGCGGCGTGCATGGAGGACGGCTGGTTCCACACGGGCGACATCGGCTATCTCGATGAGGATAATTACGTATATATCACCGGCCGCAAGAAGAACGTCATCATCGCCGCCAACGGCAAAAACGTCTTCCCGGAGGAGCTCGAGGAGAAGATCGCCCGCAGCCCGTACGTCGAAGAGTGCATGGTCTGGGCCGATGAGGACAACGAGGACAGGATGAAGCGCGGGATCTATGTGACGCTGAGGCCTGACATGGAGAACGTGAGGGAAGCGCTGGGCGAACGCGCCGATGACGACGGCGCCGTAAAGTCGCTCATGAGCAGCGAGGTAGACAAGCTCAACGCGCACTGGCCTGACTGGAAGAGAGTCAAGCACATCGTGATCAGGAAGAGCGAGTTCAACAAGACGACCGGAATGAAGATCAGAAGGTTCGTTGAGGACAACAAGCTCGCTGAGTAGATACGCAGAAAGGATAAAGGGATGGAAAAGAGACCGACTCTGATAGTTGACCACAAGGCTCTGCGCTCCAACATGAGCAAGGTGATCGGCTGGTGCAGCGACGCCGGGATCGATGTGGCCGGAGTGATCAAGGTCACTACCGGAATGGCACCTGTCGCACTCGATTACGAGAAATGCGGCGCAAAGTGGATAGCATCATCCAGGCTCGAGCAGCTCGTAAGGGCAAAGGAAGCGGGAGTCAAGGTGCCGCTCCTCATGATAAGAATCCCGATGATCTCTGAACTCGGCGAGCTGGTCCGCATATGCGATTACAGCCTCCAGAGCGAGATCGAGACCATGAAGGCCCTGAACGCTGAAGCGGAGAAGGCCGGTAAGGTCCACAATGTGATCCTGATGGCAGACCTCGGAGACCTCAGGGAGGGATACTTTGAGAAGGAAGACCTGGTCGAAGCGGCGAAGTACGTCGAGGACGAGCTTGAGCACGTTCACCTGGCGGGCATAGGCACTAACCTCGGCTGCGTGGGTTCTGTGAAGCCTACGGAGGAGAAGATGCTGATGCTGGCAGAGCGTGCGGAGGCTGTCGAGGAAGCGATCGGCAGACAGCTCGAGATAGTGTCCGGGGGCGCGACTTCAAGCCTGATGCCGCTCTTCGACGGGGTGATGCCGTCAAAGATAAACATGCTCAGGATAGGCGCGATAGTATTCTGCGGACCGCAGGAGGATCTGCGCACCTGCTACGGCAGGGCGGAGGCCGATGAACTCAGCGATGAGGCCTTCATACTCGAAGCTGAGGTGATAGAGACCAACACCAAGCCGACGCATCCTATAGGCGAGCTCGGAGTCGATGCCTTCGGCAAGAAGGCCGTCTATGTGGACAGGGGCAGACGCAGGAGAGCCATACTCGCCATAGGAAGAGCGGACTACGGAGACATCGATGACCTGGTTCCGCAGCTCGAGGGCGCGGAGGTAGCGATGGCTTCCGGAGATCACACCATACTCGACATCGAGGACTGCAGTGAGCCGCTCAAGGTCGGAGACATAGTAAGATTCAAATTGAAATATTCGGCGATACTGAGACTGACAGCAAGTGAGAACGTTACAATAGCAGAAAGGAACTAGAAATGGCAGCACAGAAATCCAACGAAATGACAAGGGAAGGCTATGAGAGCCTGAACGCAGAACTCGAACATCTTATCACCGTCGTACGTAAGGAGAACGCTGAGAGGCTCAAGGAGGCCATCTCCCTCGGAGATATCAGCGAGAACGCAGAGTACGATTCCGCCAAGGACGCTCAGGCAGAGACTGAGGAGAGGATCTCCAATATCGAAGAGATCCTGCGTACAGCAGTCATCGTAGACGAGACTGACGACAGCGATGATTCCGTACAGACAGGCCGCACGGTCACCATCAAGGACCTGGTCACAAAGGAAACGGCGACATATAAGATCGTAGGTACCACAGAGGCTGATCCGCTGAACGGCAAGCTCTCAAATGCTTCGCTCGTAGGTCAGCACCTCCTCGGACTCAAGGCCGGCGACAAGGTCGAGTTCCCGGTACCTGACGGCATAGCTAAGTACCAGGTAGTGGAGGTCAAGAGATAATGGCTGACATTAAGAAGGACATCAAGGACGCTGCCGAAGCCGTAGAGCGCGAGCTCACCGAAAAGGAGATCGGCGAACAGAGGCAGGTCAAGAGAAAGAAGCTCGAAGAGCTCAGAGAGATGGGCAGAGACCCGTATCTCGTAGAGACCTTTGACGTGGATGCGTATTCCGGAGACATCAAGGATGATTTCGGGATCATGGAGGATCAGGTGGTCAGCGTTGCCGGCCGTATCATGGCCTTCCGCCGCATGGGCAAGGTAGCCTTTGTCGATCTGCAGGATAAGCAGGGCAGGATACAGATATTCGTGGCCAGGGACAATATCGGCCAGGATGAATACAATATCTTCAAGACCTATGACACGGCCGACATCATCGGCGTCACGGGCGAGGTCTTCAGGACCAAGATGGGTGAGATCAGCGTCAGGGCCAAGGAAGTGAAGCTGCTGTGCAAGTCGCTGCAGGTGCTGCCAAACAAGTGGCACGGTCTCAAGGACATGGATCTCAGATACCGCCAGAGGTACGTCGACCTCATCATGAATGAGGACGTAAGGGACACCTTCCGCAAGAGAGCCAAGATCATCAGCACCATGAGGAAGGTCCTCGAGGAGGATTACGACCTGATGGAGGTCGAGACCCCTGTGCTCGGCAACATCGCGGGCGGCGCTGCGGCAAGACCGTTCTGGACCCACCACAACACCCTCGACATCGACATGACTCTCCGCATCTCACTGGAGCTTCACCTCAAGAGGCTCATCGTCGGCGGGCTCGACGGAGTCTACGAGATCGGCAAGGTATTCCGTAACGAGGGAATGGACAAGAACCACAGCCCTGAGTTCACATCGATGGAGGCTTACAAGGCTTACGTGAACCTCGAGACGATGATGGATCTCATGGAGCAGGTGACATATAAATGTGCTATGGCTGTAAACGGCAGCCCGATCATCAGGTACGGTGACAAGGAATTCGACGTCACTCCGCCTTGGAGGAAGATCGATATGACGCAGGCTGTCATCGACGCTACGGGCATCCCGTTCGACAAGATCGACAGCGATGAAGAGGCTCTCGAGGCCGCGAAGAAATACGGCATGATCTTCGAGAACGAGGCTGACTGGTCGAGAGGCAAGATCATCGCTGAGATGTTCGAGGACTACTGTGAGGACATCCCGGGCTTCCTGGACGGACCGTGCTTCGTATGCGGACACCCGCTCGAGGTATCGCCGCTGGCCAAGAAGGACCCTAAGGACCCTCGCATCACAAGAAGATTTGAGGCATACATCAACGGTTGGGAGATGTCGAACGCGTTCTCCGAGCTGAACGACCCTATCGACCAGTACGAGAGATTTGCAGAGCAGCAGAGACAGCTCGATCTGGGCATCGATGACGAGGCTCATCCTATGGATATGGATTTCGTCAATGCTCTGGAAGTCGGCATGCCTCCTACGGGCGGCATCGGCATCGGAGTCGACAGGCTCGTGATGCTGCTTACAGACAGTGCAACCATCAGAGACGTTCAGCTCTTCCCTGTCATGAAACCTGAAGGCAAGGGCGCAGGCGGGGCGAAGAAGGAGACCATCGCGATCGACTTCAGCAAGGTCAAGGTCGAACCTCTCTTCGAGGAAGAAGTAGACTTCGAGACCTTCAGCAAGAGCGACTTCCGCGCGGTCAAGATCAAGAGCTGTGAGGAAGTGAAGAAGTCAGACAAGCTCCTGAAGTTCACTTTGAACGACGGAACAGGCGAAGACAGGATCATTCTGAGCGGCATCAAGGCATACTATGATCCGGCTGAACTCGTTGGAAAGACTGCGATTGCGATCACTAACCTTCCGCCGAGAAAGATGATGGGACAGTACAGTAACGGCATGCTGATCTCCGCAGTCAACAACTATGACGGCGAAGAGATGCTCAACCTCCTGATCGTAGACGACAGTATCCCTGCCGGAGCAAAGCTGTATTAAACGAAAAAGGGCATTATCTGCAGATAAGCAGATAATGCCTTTATTCTTTTGTTCTGATCTTAATGGAGACAGAGAACCGTCCCCTGTCTCTCTGCCTCTTTCTAAGTGTGTGCGGTTTACTTTCGGTGAAAAGTGCAGTCAGTCGAACATATCGAGTTCCAGAGAGAATTCCTCTCTGTAGTATTCCTTTATGTCGCTTCTCATCGGCATCGTCTGCCTGATCCTGATCGCTCCCTGCGGACATCTCGCCTTGCATATGCCGCAGCCCGTGCAGTAGTTCTGGTTGATCTCAATGGTGCCTTCATCGCCTATGGACAGAGCCTCCTGAGGGCATCTCGCAGTCAGACACGCGCCGCAGCCCGTGCATTTTGATCTGTCAGGCACGGCAGTCCAGCCCGCCGGATGGAACCTGTCTCTTATGTCCCTGGTGGCGGATGCGTTTCTCGCGAGATTCATCGTCACGCAGCAGCATGGGCAGCAGAAGCAGAACTCAAGGAACTGATCCATCTCATCGTTTTTGATGCCCCATATGAACTGCTCTACTTCGACCCATACGGCCTGCCCGACCAGACCGAGCTCTGCAGCCCTGTCTACCCTTTCGCAGGCCTGCTCATACGTCACCTTTTTTGCTATGCCGCTGTCTACGACGTGCTCGCCTCCCCGGCCGAGAAAGAGGCACGCGAGGTCGTGAGGATAATTCTTGCAGTCCTCTGCGTCTCTGCAGATGCATCTGTTCAAAGCGGCTATGTAGTCGGACTTGGCGAGGGTCGCTTTTATCAGATCGATCGGCACGACGACCTTCTCTGAGTAATCGGAGAGATCCACGTTAAGTGGCAAGACCAGAGCGCCGCTGTTCCTCTTTTGCTCAGGCCCGAGCATCACGATCCTTTTATACAACCTGCCCTTCAGGCTGTCCCTGTCCAGCCATTTCGAACCTGCCAGTATCAGGTGGAACACCCTGATCAGAAAATCCCAGTTGTTCTTGTTGGCTCGTATGCGCAGCTTTATGAAATTCAGCACTCCAAGACCGTTGGAATGGTTGCGGAACTTCCTGTATCCCTTGTTCATCCGGGCAAAGCGCTCCGTATTGAATCCGGTCACATTGCCGTGATCATCTATGTACTGTCTCGAATACTCGTCTCTCATCGCTCAGCTCCCCTTATACTTTCCTGATATATGAAGAATTATAACCTCTCCGGTACGGAGTTGACAATTATATTTGCAGATGAGGAGCTTGCGGAGTAAGATATGTAAAAATCCGGGATCCGCTATAGAAAGCCGGGGTAAAGAAGCGGTAATATTCATATGGAGGAAGTGAAGTAGACAGGTATGACTATCAGACATTCTGAGGAAAGAGATCTCCCGAGGATGATGGAGATATATGAATATGCAAGAGCCTTCATGGCGGCGCACGGCAACCCTAACCAGTGGGGGCCGACAGGCTGGCCGCCGGAGGAACTGCTGCGAAGGGATATAGAGTCAGGCTGCAGCTATGTGTGCCTTGACGACAGCGGACGTGTAGTCGGCACGTTTTTCTTTACCCAGGGCAGGGAGATAGAGCCGACATACAGAGAGATTTTTGAAGGTGAGTGGCTCGACGACAGCCCGTACGGGGTTGTGCACAGAGTGGCATCCGACGGGACGGTCAAAGGCACGGGCCGGTTTTGTATCAACTGGGCGTTTGAGCAGTGCGGTCACATGAGGATGGATACTCACGGAGATAACAAGGTCATGCAGAAGCTGCTCGGATCGATGGGATTCAGGCAGTGCGGCATCATATATGTCACCGAGGACAACTATCCGCGTCTGGCATACGAAAAAGTCTGAGAAGCGCCTCTGAGAGCGATCTTTTTATCTTCTGCCATTTTAGTCTCCTCGTATCATTTAAGATGATCTGTTATGTTAAGAATACAACGAATAGGGGTGTTCAGGCGCCATGGATTTTTTTGCGACGCCTTGAGTTTTATTTCGCTTCCATGAGACGGCTATGAGCATGCAGGGACTGTGTGTTAGAATATGGACAGATGCAGGACATAAGATCAGATCATGGAAAGGCAGATTCAGATGAAAATCGGATTTCAAGGCGTTAGGGGGTCGTTCAGCGATGCGGCCATCAGGCTGTATTACGGATCTGAGGAGCACAAAGACGAGCTGAAAGATTCCGGATATGAGACTGTAGGATATGACGACTTCATAAAGATGCTGCAGGACGTGAATGCCGGAGTACTGGACCGGGCTTTCTTCCCTGTGGAAAACACGACGACCGGAATGATCACAAGGACGTACGATTACTTCCAGTACTATAACGTCTACGCGATCGGAGAGGTGGTCGAACCCATCGTGCAGAACCTCATCGTCATCCCGGGGACGCGACTTGAGGATATAAAGGCAGTTTACAGTCATCCCGAGGCCTTGTCCCAGTGCAGCAACTTCTTCAGGAACAACCCGGGCATCAAGTCTGTCTCGTACGCAGACACCGCGGGGTCGGTCGAGTATGTAAAGAGCTGCGGCGATAAGAGCAAGGCGGCGATCGCCGGCGCGCTTGCTGCGGAGCTCAATGACATGGAGATCCTTGAGCCTGCCGTACAGAACAGCGATTCCAACATGACCAGGTTCCTGGTCGTCACCAGCCATCCGGACTATCCTGGGAATGCCGATAAGCTCAGCGTCTATTTCGTCACGCGCCGTACCCCTGCAGCACTTTACAATGCGCTCGGTGTTTTCGCATCGCTTGGGATAGATGTGCTGAGACTCGAGAGCCGCCCGGTGGTAGGCAAGGCCTTCGAATACTGCCACTATGTGGATATCCGGGGGAATCTGAACGAGCCGGATGTTGAGGAAGCCCTGAGGAGACTTAAGTATGACTGCGCGGAATTCATAGTTCTCGGAAATTACAAATCAGCGCCGCTCGCGCTGTGACGAAAGGAGCGATAGATATACCATGGCTAAGAGAGACCTGTTCGCCGCAATAATGTTCTTTATTGCCGGCATAATATTCTTTTTCAACGGCAAGGTCAAATACATGTCTTATGTGTTCCTGGGGATGTCGCTGATCTTCTTCGCACTGTATCAGCGCGGCAGGGACAGGGAATGAAGCAGACAGCACCGGGGCTTCCGGTTGTTTTTTTCTCATTTGAGTGGTAAAAATAATCTAACAGTATCATTATAACAGACGCCGGATGTCCCCGCCTCAACGGAGTAGGCGGCGGGTTCCATTTTCGACCGTCGGTGGTGGGTATCAATCCCCGACCGACGCTCTCAGGAGCTGAAGCTCCCGGCGCCTGTTGACGGCGTCGCTCGCTCCAATCAAGCGAGCTTGTTGGAGCTTTGCTCCTGGTTGAATCAGGAATGGAGGAACATTGGAAATGAAG